>JBEKWY010000051.1:0-31637 GCA_049512575.1 Candidatus Acidiferrum sp. | reverse complement strand
CTATAGGCGTTGACTTGTGGGCCGCCGGTGACCGCGAAGTTCGACTGTGGCGCCCCGAGAAGAAAATCGCCGAGAGAATAGCCGGTGAGGGAGCCGGCGAAGTTGAATTGGCCGTAGTCGTCGGACGCATAGTAAAACATGAGGGCGTTATAAAGGACTCTGCGCGTGTCGAAACCGAATCGCATCGTGTGTGAGTGCCGGATGATCGTGAAATTGTCGGTGAACTCGTACGTTTTGGATAGGGTCGTGCCCACCCGGTCCTGTCCGATGTTGGTAATGCTGCCGTCCAGGAAGTTGAAGGTGGGGAAGGCATGGCCCGTCGGCTGCGCGATAAACTGCAGGGGTATGGTGCTTTTCACCAGGCCCAGATCGCCCGGCCCCGTGCCGGAATCGATCTGCGCTCCGCTGAGGGGGAACGTGTCATTTTCCGTATAATTTGTAAATCCAAAGCGGAATTCGTTGAGTAAGGTGGGGGTCAGGGCATAATTGTACGAGACCACCAGGCTGCGGTTTTGGTCGTGAGCCAGGTCATTCGGTAAAAAGTTGTTCGCGGGTGCAATCGCGCCGGCGCTGTTGGACTCGGTGTAAAGGGCGTTTTTCCAGCTGTAACGGAGGTAGAGCTGCTGCTTGGATGTGAGGGTTTGATCGAGGCGCACGTCCCAGCCATTGGAGTTGGACGGGATGGGCACGAGCGTCTGGTAGTTGAAAGCAGGATTCACCTGAGTCAGGTTTGCGTTTGGCAGCGGATAGTAGCTATTCAGCAAGGTTTGCGTTACGGGGTTAAGGCAATCCTTGGGATTGGTGCACGGGTTGCCTGGCCCGCCGGGGATGGTGTTGTTCGGATAAGGAAGCCCCGTGAAGGGATCCGTTACCGGACCGTTCCCTAGCGCCGTCACAAGAGCGCCCAGATTGCCTGATCTTTCCGCCTGCGTGGGAACAAGAAGGAATTCCGGAGCAGAAGTGGTCTTGCGGTTTCCCTCGTAGTCCGCAAAGAAAAATGTCTTCCTGCTTCTGCCGTCCCACAGGTGGGGAATAATTATGGGGCCACCCAAACTGCCTCCGAAGGTGTTGAATAGTTTAGGCGCCTTGGACGTAAACCCGTAGATGGTGGAGTCTAAGACGTCATCTTGGAAGTACTCGTACGCGCTTCCGTGAAACTGCGCGGTGCCGCTCTTGGTCGTAAACGTCACGTCGCCCATCTGCGCAAACTCCGCGTTGTTGTTGAAAGACGTGACTTTCATCTCCGCGATGCCTTCCTGGGAGGGATAGGCATCCTGTAAAGCGCCGTTCGCTCGGACGCTGGCCGTGGAAATTCCGTCCACGGAGAATCCCACCTGGGAGGCGGTTGCGCCGCCTACGGCGATGTTTCCCTGACTGTCCTTCACCACGTTCGGAGAAACGGCCAAGGCTGCCAATGGGCTGGATGACACGGCCCGCGAATTCAAAGGCAACTGGGTGATGTCGCTATTGAGCTTCGAATCGGCAAGTGTGGCGTTCTCGGTGTTCACAACTACAGCGGACTCGCTTACTTCGACCGCCTGCGTCTGCGACGCCAAGGCGAGTTTCACATCCATGCGGAGGTTCTGCCGCGCTGCCAATTCCACTCCTTCAACAATTGCCTTGGCGAAATCCTCCTTAGTTGCTGCCAGACTGTAGTGACCAGGCTTAACGTTTTCAAACACGAAGTTTCCGTGATCATCGCTAATCGCCGTGAAATCGGAGTTCTCATCAACACTGTGCAGGATGACTTGCGCCTGCGGGATAGACGACCCGCTCTGGTCTAGAGTCGCGCCGCGAATGCTACCGAAAGTCGACTGACCCGCGGTCCACGGACCTGCCAATAGGATTGTCACCAAGATTGTCGATAGTTTGCGAAACATGATCGAGGGTCCCCCTGATCTCATGCGTGCAATTCGTGCCCACACGTCGATGGCAGGAAAATAAAAGGACCCGCCTAAAGAAGTCGTGAGCATTTTCATCAAAGAGTGAGTGGAATGTATGAGTTTCTTGAATCGCCCGCGAACATATCCGCCGCAACGACACCTAGCTAAGTGCCTGCTTTCTTGAAAACTTACTTGTTGAATCCTTTTAAATCGCAGGGCATCCTCAGAAGTGTTCCACCGTATTTTCTTCCGTTGTGGGAATTGATGGCAGCATTTCAGGTTCCTCGCGTTCCCCACGCTCACGGAATAAGATCATAAGACTTATACATACTCGTAAAGTAATCTGTGAGAGGGTGGGACCTAGGAATCTTAGGTGCGCTCCGAATGAATCTCCGAGAGTGAATCTGGAGTCCGATGATCTTAAAATCGCGGGATAAAGTTCACGATCTACGGCGTGCGCGTTTTTCAGGGGAAATGCTCGGCAGCTGAAACTGATATCCCAGCCAGGGCTTGGTCAAGATGTAGCGGGGAAGTGCAGGATCATTCTC
The DNA here is from genome assembly GCA_049512575.1 of Candidatus Acidiferrum sp. Taxonomy (GTDB): domain Bacteria; phylum Acidobacteriota; class Terriglobia; order Acidiferrales; family UBA7541; genus Acidiferrum. The sequence continues at coordinate 29,206 of JBEKWY010000051.1, read as the reverse complement.
AATTTTCTTGCGCAGTTGGTTGATTACTACGCGAAGATTCTCAGTTTCTTCGGCGTAATCCGGTCCCCAGACCATCTGCAACAATCTCTTATGGGTAAGCGGTTTTCCTTGTTGGACTACGAGGGCTCGCAGGACGTCGAACTCCTTAGGAGTCAGATGGACTCTCTGGCCGCGAACGTCCACCGTTCTACGCTCAAGATCGATCGCTAAATCCGGAGTCTCGATTCTTGGAAGCGGTTCTTCCGAGCTGAACCGTCTCAACGCAGCTCGAATGCGCGCCAGCAGTTCTCCGATTGCGAAAGGCTTTACGACGTAATCGTCCGCGCCCGAATCCAGGGCCACAATCTTGTCTTTTTCGGAGTTTCGGACCGTTATCATGATAATCGGCCCTTCAAACGACAATCGAATCTTGCTGCAGGCCTCTAGGCCGCTCATATCTGGCATGTTTACATCCAAGAGAATCAGATCGGGCTTCTCCCGCATGACCATTTGGATAGCCTCTTGGCCGTTCTTCGCCTCAACCACGTCATAGCCATTGGTGCAGAGCGTTGCACGCAGGACACGCCGGATTTGCGGCTCGTCGTCGACCACGAGAATGGTTGCAGTGTTCATCGGTTTGGCGAGCGGCGAGTGTGCACCAAGAAGGCGCGGACACTCATTGCGCCGAAAGAAGTGACCGCAATGGTAAGAAACGAGTACTAAGAAACATCTGAGAGAACCCTAAGGAGTTCGTAAAGACAAAGCCCGTGTAACGCCACCGACGCGACCATAGTCAGGCCGGCCGCCTAACAAATCTCGATACCGACATCTCCGTAACGGACTCTCAGGAAGCCCTGGACCCGACGGCCAAATTACCACTCGTGAACCAGCGGTCTGATTCTGTACTTGCGACCAGTGGGCAGCTCAAATGGTGGACCACTAGACTAGTGTGGCCAGCGGTACCGAAAGGATTACCTATGGACTCCCCCAACTCGATTAGCAGAAATAAGCTCTGCTCCCGGGGACTTAATTCTTCGGGACTCGGTCTTTGCGCCCTGGTCCTTGCACTATTTTTCTCTGTCGGCCTGGCGGGTTGCGGCGCCGCGACCACGTCGAGCTCACCCGCTGAAAAAGGCTCCGCGCCGACGATCACATCCTTTGCGGCGAACCCGACAAGCATAAACTCGGGCACAACCAGCACGCTGAGTTGGGCGGCAGCAGGAGCGACGGTCATTGCAATTACGCCGGGGACGTTTACGTCCACATCGGCAAGCGGTTCAACGAGTATGAGCCCAACGGCGACGACCACCTACACGCTGACTGCAACCAATGCCTCCGGCTCGACCACGTCCACTGCGACGGTAACAGTGACGGCAAACACATCCGGCACGCCAACCATCAGTTCCTTCACAGCTAACCCCACGAGCGTCACGTCGGGTTCCAGCAGCACGTTGAGTTGGGCGACAACCGAGGCGACGAGCATTGCAATCACCCCAGGAACATTTACGTCCACATCCGCGAGTGGTTCGACGAGCGTAAGCCCAACGGCGACGACCACCTACACACTGACTGCAACCAATGCCTCCGGCCCGACCACTTCCACGGCAAAAGTCACTGTAGTAGCGCCTGGCGGCGCGTTGACGATCCTCACTACTTCGTGCGCAGGCGGGACCCAAGGCGCGGCGTACGCAGGCTGCACCATCGTCGCCAACGGTGGCGCTCCGCCTTACACCTTCTCGGTAAGCGCGAGTTCCAACTTTCCACCCTTACCTGAAGGAATGTCGCTGAATTCAGCTACGGGGAGCATCAGCAGCTCACTGATCGGTGGTCAAGGCACCTACACGCCGGAGTTTGTAGTTACGGACTCCACAAATACTCAGGTAACGCAGGACATCAGCATCGCCATCAACGGCAACAACGCGTTTCTCGCAAACATCTTTCCCTCAACTTCTATTTTTCACCATCGAGTGGACGCCGCCACGACCAGCTTACCCGTAGATACCTCCCCCGCAGCGCCCATGTACAGTGGCTACTTATCAGAGACGGTTAAGCCCTTCTTCGGGAACAATTCGAATGCTCCCTTCCCGAATGGAATACCAGCCATCGAAGTTCCTTACAATCAGCCGGACGTGTCGGTGGCAACTACCTTGTATCAGTCCTATTTTACTTCTGGTCCAATTCCGGCGAATGCTCCGGTGGAAGGCACCAGCAACTCGACGGGAGATAGACACGTTCTGGTCTATTTGGAGGCAGGCGGTGGAAACAATCCTGCCCTTTACGAGATGTGGCAGGGGATATACGAAGGCGGTCCCTGGACCGATTCCTCGAACGCACTTTGGCCCAACGTATCTTCGAATGCCCTGACAGCGCAAGGGCAGGGAACGTCCGATGCTGCAGGGCTCCCGGTAGCACCGCTGCTCGCCAATGCCGACGAGGTAATTGGCGCAGGCACACCCAGCTCACCGAGCGGTACAATTCAGCATCCCATCCGATTCACGCTCAATCATATGGTGAACTATTGGGTCTGGCCTGCTACAGAAACAGCGGGCGTAGGGAGCTGCACGGCTACGAGCGGGGGTTCCATTCCCACCGAATCGCAAATCTCGCAATCGGCTCCTCCCGCCAGCTGCACGATGTCCGGACCCGCGGGCGAGATATATCGACTCAAGGCCTCGGTGGCCACTCCCTCTTGCGCCACAACCAGTCCACAAGCGGCCATTATCATCACCGCGTTCCGAAACTATGGAATTATCCTAGCGGACAACGGAGATAGCGGGGGGCTAATCGGCACACCGGACGCTCGCTGGAATGATACCGATCTTGCCTGCCTCACGAGTCTCACCTTGTCGGATTTCGAGCCTGTCAATGTCTCGAGTCTCATCGTCAGTAACGACAGCGGAGCCGCCAGCCATTAGCCGAGCCACTTCGACTTCGGGCGGAAGCGTTCCGAAGCAGGCATAAGCATCCGAGAGACAGTATTCAAATGGGGTCAAACGAAACCATCAAACAGGCTATGATGGTGGGGCTCGGTCTGAGCGTCTCTTAGGTCGCATTTACTGAGCGACTTTGGCCGAGATAGTCGGCGACAATCCACGCCGCTCCGGCTATCGCCAAATTTTCCGCATTGCCTGCCCAGTTGAAAAGCTTATGAGGATCGGCGAAAGGCGCTGGCAGCCATACCAGCAACCCGAAACCTACGATCATCGCCGTAAGCAATCGAGACGCTAGGAGGGCCGAAGGGCCGGAGAGTAAAGCGACGGCTGCGAGCGCGAACGCAATCGTGGTTGTTATCGCCCAGAACATTTGTCCGGGAGGGATCCACTTTGGAACGAAATCGGCAGTTCCAGAAAGATAAAAGAGTTGTTCGAGCGTGAAGGAAACAACGCAAATTCCAAACGAGAAGTACCCAATCCGCGCCACCTTCGCCGATCGTACTGATTCGCTTGGATCAAAAGACGCATAAACGATCAGGGCACCCGAGACCAGGGAAAATTGTTCAAAAAAGTTGGCCCAGCGATCGAAAACCTGCGGCTTCTCAATGATGAACGGCACCCAGAGCAACGCAAAAATAAGATAGATTGCGCCCAGCGCGATGGCGCCGGCCCGTGCAGTTCTAGGCCATTGAATCGCTACGCCGCCAAAGATCTCGATGGCAGCGGTGATGTACAAGAGAATCTCGCGGTGAGGAACGTTCCCAAGCGGCCGGATCTGTTGCCAGGTGTTGAAGTCATGCCAAACCAAGGCGACGACACCGAAAGCGACGGCCGCCAATCCATACACGTGACGTCCAAGATAGAATCTCATTTTAGGATAAGGCGAGCACGACAGAGCAAGGTTAAGTTCGATCTCTCATCGCGCGTTCCATGGGTTGTTACTGTTGCCGCAAAAGAATGATATGGAAAGTGGCCTGGCACAATATCCACTTAGCGCCCTGTTCGCGGTTCTTGGCATAACCATGACCATGCACTCAATGAAGCTGATGCCCGGATAGAACTAGCGTGATTCGTCAGTGACTCTGCACCGAATCGTTTCGCTCGCCCGCGTGGCACTCTTCGCAAGTGCGTTGTGTCCAGGACAAGGGAGGCGTACGATGCGCGAGGCAAAGGTTTAAATCGAAAATTTCGGACTCCTTAGCGAGCCCGACTAGACGCGCGCGACGACCCAGCCACGCTCGAAAGGAGATGGATGAGCTCAGGACAGATTGACCGCCGTACCTTCATGAAGGTTAGCGGCGGAGTGCTTGCGGCGGGCATCGCACCTTCCCTGTCGGCGGAAGCTAGCTTGTCCGACGAAACGCCATATCCCGTCAAGTGGTACCCATTTACAGGTCACCCGGACTCGGACACCTGTTGGTCGCTCTCCGTTGGGCCCGATGGCCGGATCTATGCGGCTGCTTGCGCGGAGAGCGTGCCCGGCGGCGTAGTCAAGCCTGTCCGCTACAACGAACAGCGCGACGACCTCGACTACCTATTCAACCTCGCCGAAAAAGTGGACGATCCCGGCGACTCGGGCCGTGCTTCGCAGTGCAAGATTCACTACAGCTTCGCGCCTTCGATGCACGACGGCGTGCTGTACATGGCGACGCATCTCTCGGGTCCGCCCATCGACCTGCCCGTTTATTCGCCATGGTACTCGTGGCACGACGCGAAGCGTTGCTTTCGCGGCTCCGCGCTGCTCGCTTACGACACCCGCGCCGACCAGGTTCTCTGGTGGGACACGCTCATCCCCAAGGAGGGATGCCGCTGCTTACTGCACGACGAAGAGCGCGGCTTGCTATACGCCATGAGCTACCCGCGCGATCATTTCATCATCTATGATCTCCGCACCCGCAAGCGACGCGACGTTGGCCGCATAAGCTCCATCAATCCTCAGGCTCTGTTCCTCGACAAGCGACATCGTGTCTGGACCAGCAGTGATTACGGACGTCTGGTGCGCTACACGCCTGAGACCGACCGCCTGGAAATTTCTCCCGGCCTGCTGGCGCACGACCTCAACTATCAAACTGGCTGGCACAGCGTGTTCTACGACGTCGCGCCCTCGCCCGAGGGCGAATGCGTCTACGCTTCCACGTGGTGTCCGAATCCGCGACTGATGCGTATCTGGCCCAACGAAGGCGATTGGGCGCGAGTCGAAGACCTCGGGCCAGCTACGCAGCCGCGGGACACCACCTTCCCCGTTGATATGTACAGGGACCATTGCGGCGGGCTGACGTTTGGGGGCGACGGCAAGCTCTACTACGTCGCTTCGCGGTGGCGCGACTCGAAATACAACCCGACACCCGAATCGCGGAAGCAGAACGAGGGCGTGGTCTGGCGCCTCGAGCCCGAGACCCTCAAGCGGCAGGAGGTCGCTCTCCTCGAGCATCCCACAGGCTTGGCGCACTACGTTTCCCGCGGCGCGGTGGACCACAACGGCAATCTCTTCTTCGGTCACGTTGGAAATCACCCCTCCGGCATTTTCAAAGTCTCGATGCCGGTCGACCGTAAGAGGAAAAACGCGCATCTGCCCATTCGGATGTGGGGCTAAGGACCGCCACGATGCAGACGAAACCCAGATTCGATCCTGATTCGCCGGAGATCAAGGCTTATCTCGATGAACTCGCGCACCAGTTTGTCCGCGAGGGCATGATGGTTGCGTTTCCCACCTGTCTGCCGGGCATCACCACGCCGATCACCCACGACGAAAGCCGCATCACCGCGCTCGACATCAATTCCAAAGGACATGTCTACGGTGGGACAAGCGGACGCCAGGCGCACCTATTTGGAGCGGCCTTCCACGGCCTCACCGGGGTTGTGTTGGACGCCGGTGCCGTCCCGGGTTCCACGAGCACGGAGGCAATTTGTTGTGGAGCGTCCCGCGCGATTGCGTTCGTAAACGGATCGCAGGGTGGCCGCGCCGTCGCGGCGCCGTATATGCACCTTGCCGAGGACTGGATTCAGGAGTGGGGCCTCGAGGAACCGGTTCTCAAAGAGCTCGGCGAGTGTGTTCCCGGAGAACCGGTGGTTCACGCCGTCGCGGTCTCGTCCGGAAAAACGGTGGTCGCAGTAACCACGCGCCACCTGTTCACCGTCGATGTCGAGTCTGGACTGATCACGGTTGTGGGGGAGGCGCCGGGTCGCGGCCATCTCGCCATTGGCGGTGCCGGAGTTTACGGTCAGGAAGACGGCACGCGGCTCTGGCGCTTCGATGTTCCTTCCGGCAAGATCCACCGTGCCGCCGTCCGTCTTCCCGACGGAGATTGGAGTGGCGCGCTCCGGTGGACTCGCGATCGCCACAGTGGCCTTCTCTTCACGGCCGACGCCGCGGGGAACCTGTTCTCTTTCGACGAGAACAAAGGCTTTCGCTTGCTCGGAAAAGCGCATCTCTTCCCAGTCGGACCCATGGCCGTAGTCCCTGACGGCAGGCTCTTCGGCTTCTGTGGAGCGGAGATGGCCAATCTGTTCTGCTGCGATACCGCCTCGGGTAGCGTGACCAACCTTGGGGTTGCCGCTTCCGTTCTTGAGAGGCGCCGCTATGGCTATCAGTTCGGCGACGCCGTCACCGGCCCCGACGGTGAAATCGTGTTCGGTGAGGATGACAACGGCGGGCACCTCTGGCTCTATTTTCCGAGGATCGCGGCGTCGGCAGCGCACTCTTGACGCCACAGGGATCAGAGTGGTTGGTTGCCATTGAGTAAGGATGGCCCCACATTTTTGTGCAACGTTGTGGCGAAGAAGCATTGTTCGTTATCCGCGCGAAGGATTATTCATGGCGCAGAGCGATCATGGGGTCGACGCGCATGGCGCGACGCGCGGGGATATAACACGCCGCAATGGCCACAACAATTAAAAGCACCGCGACGCCGGCAAAGGTCAATGGATCATGCGCGCTGACGCCGAAGAGCTGGTTGGCCATCAGACGCGTCAGCCCGAGCGAAGCGACGACGCCGATCGCGACGCCGACCAGCGCCATTCTGGCCCCGTGCCCCATCACCAGCCGCAACACATCGCGGCGTTCCGCGCCTACGGCCATACGCACTCCGATTTCGTGAGTGCGCTGACCGACCAGATACGAAATCACGCCGTAGATGCCGACGCAAGCGAGCGCTAACGCCAGCGCCGCAAAGACGCTGAGAAGAAGCATCGAAAGTCTCCGTGCGGCGAAGGAACTGGAAACGACTTCGTCCATCGTTCTGACGTTGTAGATCACTTCGCGAGGATCGACTTCCTCAACCGCGCGGCGAACGGAGCTCATCACCGCGGTTGGGTCGCCTTCCGTGCGTACCACGACGGCCACGGAATCCGCCACCATGGCCATGAGCTTCTCGGGAAGCTGCATGAATGGATAGTCGAGTTGTGCCTCGATGGCTGATTTCGAGTCGGCATCGAGGCCCCACTGCTTTACGTGGCCGACCACTCCGACGATTTCGACAGTCACGTCGAAGGTCGCCAGATGGATGTGCTTGCCGATCGGATTTTCGTTAGGAAAATAGGTGCGTGCGAAAACTTCGTCAATGTCGACCACGACCGGCGAGTGCTCGTCGTCCTGTGGTGTAACGAAGCGGCCGCGTTGGAGGGTGATTCCCATGGCTGGCTGAAAGCCGGCTTCCACAAGGTAAAACATCACTTGGGGCATTTCTTGGAGATTGGCAGGCTTTGGCTGACCGTCGATCCAGAACGGCAGCGTGGAATTATGGATCATCGGGCGGGAGCCGAGCGTGACGGAAACGGCCTGGACGCCGGGAATGGCGCGCATAGCATCGTCGAAGTGGCGCAGCCGGGCGCGTGTTTCAGCGGAGGTGGTGGCGGCGGTGGACGGCATGGACAACGCGAAGGTGATAGCGTGGCTGGGATTGAAGCCTGGATTGACACGCCAAAGCGCCGCGAGGCTGCGGACCATAAGGCCGGCTCCGACGAGCAATACCAGCGCCATCGCAACCTCGCCGGCAGCAAAAAGTCCTTGGAGCCGGTGGCGGACGCCGCTCCCACTGCGGCCGCCCTCCTTGAGTATCTCCTGCAGATTCACACGGGAAGTCTTTAGCGCGGGAGTAAGGCCAAAAACAATTCCGGCAAACAGAGACAACGTCAGGGTAAAAAGCAGCACCCGCGAATCGAGGGAGACCTCATTGGCCCGCGGAACGGCGCCCGGCAAAGTGCCGAGCACTGCTTTGGTGCCCCAAAAGGCGAGCAAGACTCCCAGCGCTCCGCCCAAACTCGCGAGCAGTATGCTTTCCGTAAGAAGTTGGCGAATCACCCGCAAGTGACTCGCGCCCATCGCCGCGCGGATGGCAAACTCGCGAGAGCGGCCCATCGCGCGTGCCAGCAGAAGATTGGCGACGTTCGCGCACGCAATCAGCAGTAGAAAACCCACGGCCGCGAGAAGCACGATCAGGAATGGCTGGACGTTCCCGACGATGTCTTCCTTCATAGAAATGAGAGTGATGCCGACGGCCTTGTCGGCCTCCGGGTACGCGGCAGCGAGATTTTCCGAAATTCCGTCCATATCCGCCTTAGCCTGCGAGAGCGTTGCACCGATTTTCAGGCGGCCCACCGCGTGCGCGCTCATGCCGATGCCGCGGTCGCGAAAGGATGGGTCGTTGTACTGGCCGATGGGAGTGTAGACGTCGCGGTCCTGACCATAGAAGGTGAAGCCTGGAGGAATCACGCCCACGATAATGTAGGACAAGCCATTCAGGACCACCGATTTCCCGACGACGTCGAGCGACGCGCCGAATTTGCGCTTCCACAGGCCGCCGCCCAGAATCGTCACGGGCGCTGCCCCCAGGCGATCGTCATCAGCGCGAAAAGTGCGCCCGATAATGGGCGCCACGCCGAGGGTTGAAAAAAAGTCCGCGGAAACCTGGTAACCGGTTAGGCGTTCCCCCGCCTCGCCCGTGCCGATAAAACTGTAATCCTGGTTCCGGTACATCGCCATGGATTGGAACGTTTGCGTGTCCCGCTGACAATCCAGGAAATTCGGGTAGGTGATCGGGGCACGCTCGAATCCGGGACTCTTTCCATATACCGCGACCAGCTGGCCGGCGTGCGGGTAAGCCAGCGGATTGAGCAGCACGCCGTTGACTACCGAAAATAGCGCGGTGTTCGCGCCAATGCCCAGCGCCAGCGTCAAAATCGCTATCACTGTGAATCCCGGAGACTTCGCCAGCATCCGAAGCCCGTAGCGCAAGTCCTGAACAAGCGTATCCATGCTGCCCCTGTCTTTCATTTGACGGCGAAGTGGACCAATCGTACTGCAAGAAATATGCGTCATTCCAGCTTATCCGACAGTTTCGGGGGTGTTGTCGATGAACAGGAAGCATTGAGATCAGAAACGACGCACGATAGCCAATATGCCGTCTCTTGTAGTAGCATTGCCGGGGTGGGTAGGAGATCATGAAAGAGCCGCGTCTTTCAAAAGCTGAAACTCGCATCCTGGAACAGTACTGGAAACTGGGCACCGCATCGGTGCGCGAGGTCCTGGAAAGCCTCCCTGAGGAGGAACGCGTTGCTTACACAACGGTGCAAACGCTCGTCTACAGGCTGGAGGAGAAGGGTGCGTTGCGAAAGGTAAAGAAGATCGGCAATGCCCAGCTGTTTCAGCCGGCCATCAATGAGACCCAACATCGCAGCAGACTAGTAGGCGATTTGCTCGATCTGTTCGGCGGCTCGCCGCGACTGCTCGTCTCTAATCTGCTCGAAAACGGCGCCCTCACCTTACGGGACCTGAAGGCCCTGCAGAGTGCGGCCCGCAATGATAGTAATGGCCGCACCCGCGGAGGCAAACGTGCATGAGCATATCGCACAAACGATGTACCACCTCAGCGTTCACCTGCTGTTCGCCTCGATTGTCGCCTCGACGGCGTGGGTGCTGACATCATTCCTGCGCGCAAGCGCCACCGCCAAATATTGGATCTGGGTCGCCACGGCATTCAATTTCATTCTGCCTTCAGGAGCACTCATCGATAAGCTTTTGGCGGCGCACTTGACGTGGGCCAGGCCGCTCGGTGCTATTGGCGGTCCCATATGGGACATGACACAGGGCCGGATGCCGGTGATCCTCGGAGTCATATGGATCGCCGGGGCCTTGTCTATGCTTATGCGATTGATCTTGCGCATACGCAAAGAGCGTGACGAGGCGAAAGTGCAGGACGGTCTGAACGATCGCGGCGACACGTGCAATTTCGTAACGGACGGCATTCCCGTGAGCTTTGGCGACAACCATCCGAGTCCCGCGGTTCGGGGAGTCCTTTCCCCCCGTATCCTGCTTCCCGCCGGCATCGATCGGCTGCTGAGTCAACGTGAATTCCGCGCTGTCCTGATTCACGAACTGGCCCACGCAAGACGGCATGATAATTTGATCCGTTTGCTTTATGAAGTTTCCTTGTGTGTCTTGTGGTTCCATCCGCTCGTCTGGCTCGCGGGAGCGCGCATTGCACTCTATCGCGAACTCTCCTGCGATGAATCTGTGGTCAGGCGCTCTCATGGGCCAGCATTGGTTTCAGCGCTCGCGAAGCTTGCGGTTTGCGAGCAAACGGGAATTCTGCAAGCAACAGCCTCATCCCATCTGAGCTATCGCTTGGCACGGTTGAGTGGTCCAGTCCAAACGACCTACCGCGCGACGAGCGTGCTATTGACATCACTGTTTGCCATGGTCATCGCCGCCGCCATCTTTCAAACCGTCGCACACACGGCCTGCTGTTTCGTCAAGCGATAACCACTGCGAAGGCTCACTTCCTCCTGCTAAGTGCGTCCAATTGACTAATACGTGGTATGTAGTAGCATTGCTGGCCGATGTAGTAGACAGGCGGCGAACCGGTCTCTACGACGCAGCCATTTGAGTTCATCTCTCAGGAGCGTTTACTCCGATGCGAAAGCTGGGTATCGCGTTCGTTTTAGGGCTGGTGGCGGTGGTTTCGGCCGTGCAGACGCCCGCGCAATCTGCAGTTCCTGTGACTCTGATCAGAGCAGGCCGATTGCTGGATCCACGTGCGGGAAATATCCTCGCGCCTGCAGCCGTGCTGATTGAAGACGGTAAGGTCAAGAAAGTTGGTTCACCTGCGCAAGTGCAAAGGGATGCGCCGACCGGCGTCAAGACCATTGATCTCGGCAACGCCACTCTACTGCCAGGCTTGATTGACTGTCACACCCACCTGCTTCTCGATGTAGTCGTGCCGCCGGAAGAAGAGAGTAAGCGGCATGAGAACGGGATATTTGTTCCAGCGCTGCTGCTGGCCATCGTGGAATCACCGACCAAGCGCGCTTTTCTCGGCGCGCAGATGGCGCGAGAAGACTTAGAGAGCGGCATCACCACCGTTCGTAATCTTGGCCATTCCGGAATTGACGGCGATACCGAACTGCGTGACGCCATCAATGCGGGTCGTGTCCCTGGTCCGCGAATCCTGGCCTCCGCACGCAAGCTGATTACGCGCGGCGAATACGTTCAGAACCTCGATCCTGCCCTTGCCGAGTCGATCCTAAAGCAGGAGTTCTTGCTGATTGATGGGCCGGAGTCTGCTCGCCAGGCGGTCCGGCAAAATGTCTTCCAGAACGTGGATGTCATCAAGGTTTCGGCAGACGAGAACCTCACCGTCCCTGAGCTTGCAGCGGTGGTCGAAGAAGCGCACCGCAACCACTTGAAAGTTGCCGTCCACGCCATCGACAAGACCGCCATACAGACAGCGATCGATTCGGGCGCCGATTCCATCGAGCACGGCAACGAAGCGACCGACGAGCAACTTAAGCAGATGCGTGACAAGGGCATTTTCCTAGACCTGACGCCAACCTTCTATGGCGGCTTTTTCCTCAAGATCACCGAGCCCAGCATCGTGATGTCACCGGCCGTCCATGCCGACGAGGTTAGTGCTACTGCGCGCGGGAAGGCACGATATGAAGCGTTAGTCCAGCGGGTCCTGAAGTCGGGCGTGAAGTTTGCCGGTGGATCGGACATGTGCTGGTTTTATCCGGCAAAAACGCGCGGACAAGCGAGCACCGCTACATTCATTAGCTTGCGTCAAGCGGGAATGCCACCGCTCGATGTGATCCGTGCCGTCACTAGCAATGCCGCAGAAGTGCTGGGGTGGCAGGACCGAGTCGGAGCGATCGAGGTGGGAAAATTTGCCGACATCGTTGGCGTGGCCGGAGATCCGATCGCGGACATTACCGAACTCGAGCGCGTTCGGTTCGTGATGAAGGACGGCCAAGTGATCAGGAATGACGTGGCGTCGCATTGAGACGTGAGTGGGGGTTGGCTGAAGAAAATTGAGGAGGGTCAATCGAATGAAACCCATACGAATCTTCCTGCTGCTGGCTGAGTTGTTTTTCGGGCTGTTTTCAACTGGGCAGCTCACGGGGCAAACGCTCGCCCCCGTCACGCTCGTCAAAGCGGGCCAGCTGCTCGATCCACGGACAGGGAATGTGCTTTCGCCCGCAGCCGTGCTGATTGAAGACGGCAAGATCAAGGAAGTTGGGTCTCCCTCTCAGTTGCAAGCTCACGCCCCTGCGGGCGCCAAAACAATTGATCTGGGCAGCGCCACCCTTTTGCCGGGGCTCATCGACAGCCACACTCACCTGCTTGTGGACCCTACTGTGCCGGCGGAAGCCGAGCGTTCACGCAGGTACAACGGCGATTTTGTGCCGGGGCTGTTGCTGGCGATTGCCGAATCGCCCAGTAAGCGGGTGTTGATGGGCGCACAGTTAGCACGCGAGGACTTGGAGAGTGGTATCACCACGGTGCGCAACCTTGGACACTCCGGGATTGACGGCGATGTTGCGCTGAGGGATGCGACCAATGCGGGACGCCTGGTGGGACCGAGGATTCTTGCGTCGGCGCGCAAACTTGCACAGCAAGAGAAAAATGGGTATGTCCAGAACCTAAATCCTGCTCTTGCGAACGTCATCCTGCAACAAGAATTCCTAGGGTTTACCGGCGTCGACGAGGCCCGGCAAGCTGTGAAAGACGACCTTTTTTATAACGTCGATGTCATCAAAGTCGCTATTGAGGATGACACCACAGTCGCGGAGATGAAAGCGATCGTCGAAGAAGCTCACCGACAGGATGTGAAAGTCGCCGTCCACGCCAACACCCAGGGCAGCATTCAGACCGCAATTGACGGAGGCGCGGATTCTATTGAGCATGGCAACGGCATAACCGACGAGCAATTGAAGCAAATGCGTGACAAGGGAATTTTTTTCGACTTCACGCCGACCTTTTACGGCGATTTCTTTACGAGACTGACGGAGGCAACCGTTGTGATGTCCCCTGCCCGTCGAGAACGTTGGGCCAAGCTCGATGTGAGTGATACGCAGACATACGACAGGCTGGTACAGCATGTCCTAAAGTCCGGAGTGAAGTTTGCCGCTGGCTCGGACATGGGCTGGTGTTTCCCCGGGAAGACGCGCGGCCAGACTTCGGTCTCGAGGTTTCCGGTTTTGCATCGAGCCGGAATGCCTTCGCTCGACGTGATTCGGGCGATTACGACCAACGCCGCGGAAATGTTGGGTTGGCAAGACCGCATCGGGGCAATCGAGCCCGGCAAATTTGCCGACATCGTTGCCGTGGCCGGAGATCCGGTCGCGGACATTACGGAGATCGAACGGGTGCGCTTTGTGATGAAGGACGGCCAAGTGGTCAGGAACGATCTTGCTTCGCATTGAAACGTTAGCTCAGCCGGTGGAAACAACCCCGCGGGGTACATTGAAAGGAATAGTCGAATGAAGCAGATCCAAGTGCTCTTGCCGTTAGCAATGCTCATCTCCACGGCGGCCGTCGCCGGCCAACAAGTAGCGACCAGCGGCGGCGCTACTGCGGACATCGTTTACGAGCACCCCGGCCAGCTAGTTGACGCCGGGGGATTTCGGCTGAATCTCTACTGCATGGGGAACGGCTCGCCGACGGTCGTCTTCGATTCCGGATGGGGAGACTGGGCGCCGGTGTGGTCGAAGGTGCAGCCAGACGTCGCAAAGTGGACGAGCGCCTGCAGCTATGACCGTGCCGGCTACGGATTTAGCGAGCCGGGTCCCATGCCGCGTACCAGCGTGCGCATCGCCGAGGAGCTACACACCGCGCTTCACCATGCAGGCATCGCCGGGCCCTATATTCTGGTGGGAAGCGCCTTCGGCGGCGACAACCTACGGGTTTTTGCAGACCAGTACATGAGCGAGGTTGCGGGGCTGGTGTTGGATGACGCCGATCCCAACGACGATGAGCCTCAGGCGATGCGGGAAGAAGACCTTCGAGGGATCCCGGGATTCGTTTCCCGGTTGCGCGATTGTCGAAACCTGATCGCCGAACACAAACCGTTGCCAGCCCAACCGTCAGGTCCTCGCCAGTCACCAGAGACGTGCGCTCAGCAGTTTTTTTCGCGGGGTTTCCCGGAAGTGGCGTGGTCTCCAGAATTGAGCGTCAAACTGCTCGAGATCGCAGAAACAAAAGTCGCGATGTACGACGCCGCTGCTTCGGAGATGGAACAAACACCGTGGGACGAAGCCTATCTGCAACAGCACCGACGCTCATTCGGCTCGCGCCCCATTCGTGTGCTCACTTCCGGAAATCACGGCGTCGGCCACCTGGAGACGAAGCCAGCGGACACGCCGGAGCATGTGAAATATGAGCAGGAGACCACGCTCGCACAGGCGCGCTGGCTCACACTGTCTTCGAACTCGAAACAGATCTTCGCCCGCAATAGCTCGGAATATATGCAGTTCGACGAGCCGGACACCGTGATCAACGCCATCCGCGAAGTGTATGACCAGGCAAGACGACCGTAGCTGCCAAAAGTGACACCCAAGGAACCTTTATTCAAGCGCCGCTGCATTGCGCCATACAGACAGCGATCGATTCGGGCGCCGATTCCATCGAGCACGGCAACGAAGCGACCGACGAGCAACTCAAGCAGATGCGTGACAAGGGCATTTTCCTCGACCTGACGCCGACCGCCTACAACCATTTCCTGCTGAAGATCATGGAGCCAAGCGTCGTCCTCTCTCCTGCGTGGCGTTCCGCTCGAGCCATTGCCGATGCACGTCACGACCAACTCTACGACCAGTTGGTTCAGCGAGTGCTGAAATCGGGGGTGAAGTTTGCCGCCGGAACCGACATGTGCTGGTTCTGGCCCGGAAAGACCTGCGGCCAAGCCAGTGTCACCACCCTGCTCAATCTGCGTGCTGCCGGAGTGCCCTCGCTTGACGTGATTCGGGCCATTACGACCAATGCCGCCGAGATGTTGGGCTGGCAGAACCGCGTGGGCGCGGTTGAGCCTGGGAAATTCGCGGATCTCGTCGCCGTCTCTGGCGATCCAGTCGCCGACATCACCGAGCTCGAACGCGTACGGTTCGTGATGAAAGACGGCCAGGTAGTACGCGACGATCTTGCACCGAACTGAGCTGCCAACTGTTTCGACGCGGGCCGTGAAAGGATCAACGAGTTTGAAAGGAGCAAGTAATGAATAGAACCCGACTTCCGCTTTTCGTGGCCGCCGTCATTGCGGGAGCGTTCCTCGCACCGCTCCTCTTCCCTCCCGGTTGCTTTCGTATTGCTTCCTATGCGGCCGCTGCACCTGCCATTCCAGCGCAGCAGGCGCAACAGCAGTCCGCGCCAACGCTCGCTTCTGCCGTCGACCGGGACATTAGCGCCGTCGAAAAGCAAATTGTCGATGTCGCCGAAGCCATGCCAGAAGAGAAGTTCAATTTCTCTCCCGAAACCTTAAACATTCCCGGCAGCGATTACAAAGGCGTGCGCTCATTTGCGGGCGAAGTTAAGCATGTCGCTGCTTCTAATTGGTTCATCTGGTCTCCGCTCACCGGCGAGAAGCTCCCCGAAGGCTTGGGCGACGACGGCAACGGTCCGGCTAACATAAAAACCAAAGCCGAAATCATCAAGTTCCTCAAAGGCTTTTTTACTCTGGGTCACCGGGCGGCTTCCACATTAACAACCGAGAATATGCTGCAAGCGCCAGAGGCCAGCAAATCCACGCGCCTACGCTTGGCCGAATTCGGCATCGCTCACACGTACAACCACTATGGCCAAATGATCGAATATCTACGCATGAACGGAATTGTCCCGCCGGCCGGCCGGGGAAAGTCTGACTGATTCTCGGCCTATGTGTTTCCGGTGCGAATAAACTCAGGAGAGAAGGTCTCATGAAACGAATACGAATCTTCCTACCGTTAGCAGTATTCATCTTTACCATGATGGCCTCGGGACAGAATACAAAGAGAAGCGCAGATGAGAGCGGGTCTCTAGCGGAACAGCCGCAACAGTCGCTGGCTCCGCGTCCGGCACCCTCTCGATCCGAGGAGATGTTGGACAGGTGGAACGCCATCGGTAACAAACTGATCGCCATGGCCCAGGATTTCCCCGAAGACAAATACGATTTCAAGGTGCAGAACGACGAGCGCACCTTTGCCCAGAATCTTCTCCACGCCGCGGCACTGGATTTCGTCCTGATACGGAGAGTTTCCGGATCAAACCTCGGGCCTGACTTCGGCGAGGGCGACAATCCTTCGCGTGACGTTTTCAAGACCAAGGCCGACGTGGTGAAGTTCGTGCAGGAAGCCGTCGCGGACGGAGCGCAAGTGATTCAACAGCAGGGCGACGCAGGGCTGGACAATACATCGAAATTTTTTGGGAACCGGCTGGCCCACAACTCCTCCATCTGGACGTTCGCCATCGAGCACAGCGGTGAGCACTATGGCCAGCTGGTGGTCTACTATCGCGCGAACAACCTGGTGCCGCCGGACTCGCGGCGGGATCAGGCGCAACAGTCGCAGCAGTCGCCGGCGGCCCGGGTGGTTGACCTGAAGGCGGTTGACGGAACCATCCTGAAGGCGAGCTACTTTGCAGCGGGCAAGCCGGGCCCAGGCGTCTTGCTCTTTCATCAGGCCAACCGCTCACATACGTCCTGGGACGACTTGCCCCGCCAACTGGCGGCCGCTGGAATCAACACTCTCGCAGCCGACGGCCGCGGCCATGGCGAAAGCGGTGGCACGCGCGGAGATGCTATCAAGAAGACGTCGGCCGACATGGAAACTTTCTTCCAGTTCTTGATCTCTCAGCCCGGCGTCCAGGGTGACTTCATTGGCTTGGCATCCGCCGGCAGCTACGGTGTTATGAATGCCCTGGAAACCGCCCGCCTGCATCCCGCCGGCATAAAATCCCTCGTGATGCTGTCGGGTGATTCCTTTCCTCCGGGCATCGAATTTCTCCACGAAGCCTCGCAGTTGCCCGAGCTCTTCGTCATTGCCGACACGGACGAGTATCCCCCTACCGTCGAAACCATGCTCTGGCTCTACGCGAGAGCCTCCAGTCCTATGAGGAAGCTGATCCACTATTCCGCTGCGCAGGAAGCCCCTTGGCTCTGGTATGAGACCAGCGATCCTAGCAAGGTTCCCGACACCGGCAGCCACGGCACCGATCTCTTCAAAACTCATTCGGATCTGCCCGGCATTATCGTCCAGTGGTTTGTCACCACACTTATTAAAAGTCCGGGCCACGCCCCCGTCGATCCGCTGGCCGCCGCTGTCATCCTCAATCAGTTGGCAGCGCCCGGCGGAGCCGCCCAGGTCACGCAGCAATTGATGCAAGCGCGGAAGCGTGATCCCCAAGCGCAGTTGTTCCCCGAGGTCAGCTTGGACATCATCGCCTCGGGCTTTTTGTTCCAAGCCGAGACAGACAAGAAAGCTGGCCATCCGCGCGAAGCCACAATGGAGATGAAGACGGCAATCGAGGTCTTCAAGCTCAACCTCCTCGCGTATCCGGACTCGGCCGACGCGCACTACAATCTTGCCGATGCGTATTTGAAGAATGGGCAGAATGATCTGGCGCGCCAGCACGCCGAAAAGGCACTGGCCATGATTGATTCTCACAAAGCGCCTCTGTCGTCGTGGTCCGATACCGAGCAGCGGCGGGCCGAGATTCGTACCGGCGTGCAGGACACTCTGAAAGATCTAAATGCGGCGCGCTGATAACGTGACGTTCTTGTGGTCTTTTAGGTAGTACTCGATGACGCAGCCGAAGCCACTGCCTTGACACTGCCGAGAAGTTTCATCAGGTCTCTCACCTGGATGTTTTCGATCGAACGCACGGCATCCTTGATCTCTCCGAATAGCACCTCGTGCGCACGGCCATCCACCACTGTCCAGAAACGGGTCCGGGGAGATGAGGATTCGAGCTACCTCCGATTAACCTCGCTTCCTCGAAGCGGACTTCTGGCCCGCATATCGCGCGAGAACCGGCTAAGGTCGTGGACAACCACGAAATCGACTTGCACTCTTCTTGGGCTTAGGAAAGATGCTTCCGCCTCGACTTAGCTTCGGGCGGATCTGGACTTTTTAGCTATCTTTTGGTCGTTTTTCGAACGTATCGCCGCTAATTCTGGTTGATTAATAACTTCCAGGATCTTGTGGGCTGGAACGATGATCGACATGCCGGAGACGATTTTTTCAGTGTACTGCGCACTCTGTCCTTCCATCGCCTCCTCAGATACTGCCCACCGCCCATGCAGCAGGCCCAAAAAAATCACATCGGTATCACCATTAAATGGAACAGACGGGTTTTCCTTGCCCCCATCCTTTTGCGCTGCGTTGAAGTAGTCCGTTGGTCGCACCCATACGGGAGAGCCGCTTAGCCCTGCGATTTCGGCCACGTACGCTTCCATGGGCTCAAAGTTCTTCACAGGAATACGCAGGGTCGGCAGCATTGCCAGATGGCCGGTCCTGACAATGGGCATGTGGCGATCTTCGTAAGAAAATCGTGTGAACATGCCGATCGCGGTAATCTCGTCGCCAACTCCAATCGGGGCCTTACGCATTCTCTCGTTCGAAGTGAAGAGATGCTCAGGAACTGGTTCAAGATCCAGCAGGTTGAGCTGCGCCGATGCAAATGGTGTTACCGCAACATCCACCGCACTGGCCTCTGTGGGGTGAGCATACCAATGGATACTATCTTCTTCGACTAATGCCTTACTGCCGTCCATATAGCTAAATCCCATGATGATCGGGCAGCACTCCATCCTTTCGGCAAGGTGTTTGGCGGTCACAACATATAAGTGCGAATTGCCGTGGGTGCCAGGGACGGCAACCACAAATCCGGAACCTGCATACTGAGGCGTTTCCTTCTTGAAGCCTAAGAGGCAGGGGGTGCGTAGGATCCTGTCGGGTAGTCGCATATCGAGTTCTCCTGCACGGGCATTGTAGTCCAATAAGCTCGGCTTTTCGCTCAAGGGAAACCGAGTCTTCGACTTTCGATCATTATTAAGGCAACTAATTCGTGAGTCAGCGGCGAAGGGGCGAGCAATTCTTCGTTGAATGAACTTCTCGCGATACGGCAACACCTAAGGAATTGTTCCAGGACTCCACATCAGGGTTTGTGGGACGAACAGGCACCGATAGCAAACGGTACCGAATCGCTGGACACAGGTCGTACCGGCAGTGTTCCAAAGCGGACTGTTTCAAGGCCGATGTTATCGCACAATATCTCTATGAGAATGGTGGAACTCACGCCCAGCGAGCTGTGCTCCGTCCGCTGTCCAACTTGCGGTGTCGCCGCTGGAAAGCGTTGTCATCTGCATTCGGGTTCCCCATGCATCGAACCGCACTTGGACCGAAAGCTCTGCGCCATTGAGGCCCTCGAACAAAAAAGAATTCTGGAAGTTACCCTACGCGCAGCAAGTAAGCATCACCGGGCGAAACCCCATTAACTGGCTGGACAGAGAAAATCCATTTCATGAAGCGACCATTACCAGTGACGTCTTGCACAGCTTGCGGGAACGCCGGATACAACCTCACCCTCGTTAATGGGCGTTGCGGAAAGAATATCGGCGGGGAACGCTGCAAGGGCACCAACTCAAGCGCCGCTGACGATGGCGACTGGCACGAGTGCGGGCCGTGTCGAGCGATCGGAGTTGAGCGCAACGCACCGTGCTCGCAATGCGGGGGGGTAGGCTGGCAGCTTGCACGAAAACGAGATTGAATTATTGATGTTCTCCGTTGTCGCGCCACTTCTTCATCTTTTTAAGAATTCGCTTGGTAGCGCTGGACTGGTGCCTAGACCTTGCCGAGGACTTATTAGAGTTGGAGCCGGGAGGACCGTCCCCGGCGCGTAAGCTATTCGCGGCTCGTGACTCTCGTTTTGCGGCTCTCCGCGCCGTCGATTCTCGTCCCCCATCCTTTTTGCGAAGTGCTGAGCCAAAGTAAAGCGTTGCAACTAAATCCAAACGTGTCCGCAAAGAGACAGATAACCACCGTCCGCTGTCCTAATATGTCATTCGTGGCGTAAGGAAAAAGACCGAAGCGAGCAACAAGTCCCCAAGCTTCAGCCGAACCACAGCAGAGATTCCGGCTTATTCTCCGCTCCAAACTGTCGCATTAGCTCTCGGACCAACACAGAAGCCATTGGAACACCTAGCGCAAGCGACCTGCGCCAGGTGCATGAAACTGCTGTTATGGAGACAGCACTTATGAAACTACTTGGAGTTATCGGTACGACAGGCCTGTTCTTCCTTCTGGGAACCACCGTAGCTGCCTACGCACCGCTTGATCGACAGGAACCTGGCGACAAGCCCGAAAAGCAGGAAGAAAAGGCCAAGCCTGAAAAGCAGGCGCAGGAAAAGCCTGTGAAGCAGGAAGCGAAGCCGGCGAAACAGCAACAGGAAAAACCTGCGAAACAGGAAGCCAAGCAGGCCAAACAGGAACAAGACAAGCCTGCGAAGGAAGAAGCCAAGCAAGCCAAACAGGAACAAAACAAATCTGCGAAGCAGGAAGCGAAGCCGGCGAAACAGCAACAGGAAAAACCTGCGAAACAGGAAGCCAAGCAAGCCAAACAGGAAAAGGACAAGTCTACAAAGCAGGAAGTCAAGCAGGCCAAACAAGAACAGAACGACAATCACGTACAGCAGGGCGACCAAAGTGCGCAGCACTCACAACGTGACGGAGGAAACCCCGGCGGTGGCGATCATGGCCGCATTTCGGACGCCCACTACCGCTCCAGTTTCGGCAGCGAACACCACTTCCATGTAAACCAAGGTGAATTCAATCATCACCGCTTCAGCTGGGGCGGCTATTCGTTCGGGTTCATTGACCCGTGGCCAGTAGGTTGGTTTTACACGGATTACGTTTACGTCGTTTACGACGACGGTGGCTACTACATGTGCGACGTCGTCCATCCCGGCATCCGTCTCTCCATCAACATCCTTTAGTGCTTCTGCGGCACCGGTTCGGGAGGGCTTACCAGTTGCCCATCCTTGCGAAGGCAAGGATGGGTGCCAGGTATTCAGCTTTCTAGGTGACCGCGAACGGATTTCCCGCGCAACTGGAGGCGGTGATGCACAAACGTTTCATTCTGCTAATCGGCGTGTTTCTGGGTAGCCATGTGCTGATGGCAGCGCAAACGCCCGCTCCAGAGTTTGTCCCAGCTCAACAACTTGTTGCACCGATTGCGACCGCGGCACCGGCTCCGTCGCCCGTGGCGTCCTTCCTTCTGCCCGAGAACCCCGGGAAACCCGCTGCCCGTTTCGGTTGCCTGTTCGCGGGGACTTATGAGCGAGATCAGGGCCTGGAGGGTTTGGAGAGCCTGTCCCCGATGCGCGAGGTTAAGACTTTGTTTCTCACGCAGTCGCTCCTGCCACTCGTGCAGCTATGGGGCGGACGTTTGCGGCTCGATGGCTTCACGAGCACGCTTCACATGCAGAACGTGGAGCTTGGTCCGTCAGCTGCTGGCGGTCTGCAGGACTTTCGTCCTCCGCGACAAAGCTTTCCCGGCGAGCCGCGTTCGATCGATCTCTACGGCGTCAGCCTCAGCTTTCACTTTGGGCGGGACGCGCAGATCGGACGTCCCGCACAGATATGGCGATGCCTCGCACGGATTGCAGGCAGTCGGAAGAGATGCAGCGAAGGATGAAGGCGAAGGGCTGCTAACCAATCGTTGCGACTCGTGCCCTAGCCTCAGCCCCGTTCCTCAAAGGGACAGGGGACATGGACCTCGCTCCGCAAGGCTGCGCAACTGGTACGCCAACCCTGCCTGCGGCACAAAGTCCAGGCCGCCTCCACGTGATCGTCCCTACCGCGACCATATGAATTACTTCCGGGTTTCCATCAACCGGGCACAATTGCAGAGGCTCAAATTTGAAGACAACGTTCGCGAAACTTGTTCATGCGCGATGCCCAGACCGCCAGCCGTCGAAATATTGGATAGAAGCTACCAGTAGCACTATCAATAAGACGAGGCATGCGCCGAGCAGTTCCATTGCGCGATTCTGAGCGGAATCGAAAATTGCGCAATACAGTGCTCTTCAAATCAACCCCCAATCTTGTTATGACAGGTCTTATTCTTTGCTGTGAAAAAGTCGGCCACCCGCGACGCCGGCGTCACCCCGCAAATCGCCGCATTTCCACAGTTACAAATGCCTTGATGGGCCTCGTTGGGCTTTATACTTTGCCTGATAAAAATCGTCGAGATATTGCCGAGTTCCGTCCGATTCAGTAATGGTAGGTCCCGCCCAATAACATCATGATGGGTGCACCGGTCGCGCTGTCAAGGTTCCCTGTTGTCGGCTCGAAGACGGGCAAGCCGGTTTACCAGCGCTCGTGCGAAGGCAGCGGGCTGGACGCAAACCGTTGCACAGCCAAGTTGATTCGGAGCCCGCACCGCCGTCGATCGCTTCATCCGATGGCGTTATCGCGGCTCGCCGAAACCGAGTGCCCATCGAACGGGCTGTATAATGCGGAGACTTATGCATTCCATTGCTATGGTTGCACTGCTCGGGCTTCAGTGTTTTGTCGCGTTGTTCGTGTTCCTTGACATTGTGACCGTCGCTATGCTGATCGACTTGGCCGTGCTGACGGCATGGCCGGCTGACCGACCTTTGGAGCGTTCTCAAGGTTCGTTGGCGTAGGGATGTTCCGGATGCGCTGATCCTCGGACGACATCAAAGCGACAGCGCGCTTGAAGTCACTAATACAACCGTCTGCAACCGCCATACTGGAATAGTAATCTTTGTATCGGAATCCGTTCTCTCCGAGCCACATGGGGAATACGCTACAAGCGTTCAACCAGTCGTCGCAGACCGAGGTTATGTCTAGATACGTGTCGGCGGCAAAGCCGACGCTGTCTTCCCAATTGCTGGCAAAGTACAGCTTTCTTACGGTATGCGCCGTCTCTTTGCGAACAATGGCGGGAAGGCCTGCATAAAAGATGGCGTCCTGGACGATTTCATAGCAAGCGCGGTGATCCTTGTGCCAACTTCCTTTCCAGTGGGTGACGATTGTCGAAGGCCTGCACTGGCGAATCATGTCACAGACAGCAAACTTTGCTTCGTCATTCACCGGGATTTCGCCGTCGGGATAGTGAAGGAAGAGAGCCTTTGCACCGAGCGCCGTGGCGGCCTTCTGGGCCGCTTGCTGTTGAGAATATCCGTACTGCTGGGCCGGAACCGTGGGAGATCCGCGTTCGCCCATAGAGAGGCTCAGAAAGTAACCCTCGCCTTTCACATGAGAGGCAACCGCCACGGGCGCACCCATGGCGAAAAATGCGTCCCCGGGATGCGCGGCGATCACTAAAACGTTCGAGAAGTCTCGATCCTGCGATCCGGAAATTGTGTTTGCAGGACGACCTGGCAACTGAGCGATGTCGAAGAGTTTCCTTCTCGCCGAGAGGGCAACGGCACCGCCACTCGCCATTGTGAGAAATTCGCGCCGTGTTGACATGGATCGTCCTTCCTTTTCGAAAAAATGTCTGTTCTAGGTAAGCACAATGAAATGGAGCGAAAGAGAGGGTGCCATCTTAGCCTCCGGTGCGCCGCCGGCCAATCCGCCCAATTGAACTTGCCAATCTCGCGACCCCCAACAGATTTGCATGTGATCCCAATGGGCTTATCACAATCCTCACGCGGCTAGCGGCGATCGGTTGAGCCCGTTCCTTCACGGCTTTCCGCAGTGCATCCAGAAACAAATCACTGGCCTTTGCCAATCCTCCACCGATTACGACAATCTCCGGATCAAACAAACTCACCAGATTTGCCACGCCATAGCCCAACATGCGTCCCGCTTCAAGATAGATGTTGATGGACGTGCGATCACCACGTCTGGCCGCCTCGGCTACGCTTTGTGCATTCATAGCCCTGGCCGCTCGCGCTATAGCCGGCCCGGCGGCCAACGACTCCAACTGTCCGACGTTCTGTGCTTCGCTTCCATATTTTTCCGCGACCACCATCCATCCCGCACAGCCAGAAAGTTCATGCGCTCCACGCACCAGGTTGCCGCCGCTCAATATCCCAGCGCCGATGCCCGTTCCTAACATCAAGACAATCGCATCGCTCTTTCCTCGCGCTGCTCCGCACCAGACTTCACCGAGCACTGCCGCATTGCGGTCGCTCTCCACGATGACCGGCAGTCCGAGAGCACGTTTCAGCCCCTGTGCCAGCGCCATCCTTTTCCACCCGTTCAAATTCGGAGCCCACACTGTGCCGTCGCGCCGCACCAGGCCCGGTACCGCCACACCTATTCCCGAAATTGTTTTCTTTGCTCCTTTCGCACGGATCAACTCACGTGTGACTGCCACGATCTGATTTACCGGCGCCAAAGAAGAACTGGTGTCCACTGCGAGGATGCTCTGCTTCGACACTTGACCCTTGCCGTCCACGAGCGCTGCTGCAAGCTTGGTACCGCCCAAATCGACGCCGATCACATAATTCTCTGCCATCGCGTTCATTCGCCAATCGAAACGCGTGTCTGCCCACGCCTCGCCGATAAAATTCTCCAGGCCAAGACGCATATCGCGGCTGCCCCCACCAGGGGAACCATCATCCCGTAACGAACTCCCCACGCTTGCGAAAACTGTCCTACCGCCCAGGGGAACGACATTCCACCTACCAAGGCGATGCCGAATATAAGTCCAAATACGGTGCCCGCCAATTTCCGGTAGCTATCCCCCGCAATGGCAAGCGCCGTCGGGAACACACCTGCGTAGGAAAATCCGAGAACAAGCACTCCTAAGCCCAACATGACTGCCGAGCGATTCGCCAATAAAAGCCCAGCGCCCAAAAGCGCTCCTATACCGCTAGCGAACACCAAACGTTCTTTGCTCACGGATTTTAGCAGTTGAGCCACGACGAGCCTGCCTGTCACCATCGCAGCCCAATACACTGCCAGGATGAATGTGGCCGTCCTGGCCGGAAAACCTGCTTCACCAACGTAGGTTGATGTCCAACCTGCGATGCTTGCTTCGTTTCCCGACTCGCAGAACAATAGAAATCCTAGAACCAGGACGCCAGGATACCGGGCCACCTGCAGGGCCTCGCGCCAGGAGAAACTCTGCGCCGCGGCGGCCGGTGGAAAACGCAGAGCCAAAAACAGCAGGGCGCATCCCGCAGCGAGACCCGCACAACAAAATAACTGCAGCCTGACCGAAAAGAGCGCCGTGATGGTTGCCGCTAATAAAGGAATGCATAGAGCGCCAATCCCATAAAAAATGCCCAACACATTCAACATCGGACCGCGCCGCTCGGGGTACAAATCGGAAATCAACGCGTTGGTCGAGGTGTTTAGCCCTCCGCCCCCGCATCCCAGCAGCAGCGCCGGTATTGCCGAACTCCCATAAGAATGCGCGAAAGCGAAGCCCAACATTCCCGCACCCACCAGGATTGCCGACCCAATCAAAATCAGCTTATTCCCGATAACGTCGATCGCTGGTCCTGCCACCAATGTGGCAAAAAGAATTCCCACGTACAGCAGCAGGAACAGATTGCCCTGTTGCGCCAGATCTATCCGTAGTCGCGATCGCATTTCTGGCAATCCGAACAGCGCGCCAAGTACGGCCATGACAATTCCAAAAACAAAAATTCCGGTCGCCGCGCCTCCGAACAAGATTCCGCGTCGAATCGTCTGGGTCACGAATCACCTTTTCAAACCTTGTTCATACTCCTCGTACACACGGTTCATCTGGTCAGGAGGGATTCCAAGGACATTTGGCGAAACAAACACCGGGGGCGTTTGGCCCTTAGCCCCCAAATTCGCTGCCACTTGCGCGACAAGTGACATCGCGATTGTGACGGATGCAACGGTCGATCCGGCGGCCACCGGCGCCTTCCAGCCGTCGATGTTCACGAGGGCGTCCTCGGCAGGCGTGCAATTGTCGATGACAATGTCAGCGACATCCGCCAATTTCTTTCCGGAAGAATGCGTCGCTTTTCTTTTGGCGTAATTGTCCATAGAGGTTACAGCTACGGTGCTTAATCCGCGTTTTCTTGCTTCGATGAGAACCTCGATCCCGACCGCGTTCAATCCCCCGTGCGAAAAGACCAGCATCACGTCACCTTTGCGGATCGGCTCGTTCTCAAACAGCACCTGAGCATATCCCTCTCGTCGCTCCAGCCATAGCAGTCCCTTCGCGCCGCCGCTGCCGATCACATTTGTCCACATCAGGCGCATATCCATTAGCGGCCGGAAACCGGGATAGGATCCGTAACGCGGAAACATATCCTGCACCGGTAGCACAGAATGTCCGCTCCCAAAAATGTGTACCAACCCTTCGTTGGATATCACGTCCGCCATCACCGTAGACGCCTTTTGTATATTTTCGATCTGTGTTCCCCAGATTTTTGCCAACACCCCATTAATCTGCTCTTGATAAACGCGAGCACTCACGTCGTCCTCCCTGTCGAGTTCTTCTGTTCAACTTAGACACGAATCCAGTAAACACTGACAACTTGCGCCGTCGCTTCTGTCGAACTGGCCAGACGTCTAGAAACGCGCTGCGAAATGAAGGCCAGAAGTTCCAATAGCACTCGCTGTGATATTCGCAAAGGCGAAGTGTCCGAGCGTTGAAGTGCGATAATTCCAACACACGGCATTCTTATACTTTCCCGCGAACCGTCATAAGGGCCTGGAAATCGGCAAACACAAGTTAGGCATCATAACGAGTTTGGACGTTGCAGGCGAACTCCCCCCGGTGGCACGACCAGAAAACCGCGCCGTGAGTATGGAACCGGCGACCCGGTGGATACTTTCTTGTTTCTGTTGTTCGACCGTGCGGCGTTTTTCACGCCGAAGCGAGAAATCGGCACCGCGCTGCCAGCTAAGATTAACGGTGAACACTGAGACTGATCGGCGTCGTGTGGCTGAGTGAGCCCGAAACGCCGGTAATTGTCACGGTCTTACCGGCGCCGATCCGTATTACGGGCGAGGAGCGGTCAATTCGACAGCCTTCAGCAAATCTGCAGGAATTTCTAGGAGCCATGGAGTGGCCTGCGGCTCTTGGTGTGGCAGCCAAGCCGGAAGCGGGCCCACTAGCCGAAAAGACCCGGCTGAGCAGGCATAGCTTCAGCATCGCGGAAGTTGCACAAACCAACGCCGACGAGACGAAAGCGTTGCTCCGGGTTCAAGCCGACACGGCTCCGAAGAAATAGCGCGATGCTCGTCAATTCCTCGCAAGAAGAGAGAGGAGAAGGTGGCGTATGGCTGCGCGTAAGGATCTTGAAGTCGCCGGTCTTCAGTTTGAGGACCACCGTTCGAGCGATTCGTGATTCCTTGCGCGATGCAGCCCATGTGTGTTCTGCAAGCCTGCGGATCATAGGCTCAATCTCGCTCAGTGGGACATCGCGTTCAAAGGTATCTTCGGCTGAAATGGATTGCGTTGGCCTGTCGGGAATCACCTCGCTCTTGTCGATGCCGCGGGCTAACTCGTAGAGACGCACACCATAGCGACCGAAACGGCCTTCGAGCGTTGCTAACTCTATCGTCCGCAGGTCTCCGACTGTTTGTACGTCCAAGTCCCTCAGCTTCTCCTCCATGACCTTGCCAACTCCAGGTAGACGACCCACTGGCAACGGCAACAAAAATAAATCTACTTCTTCCGACGGTATGACGAAGAGCCCATTCGGTTTCCGCCAGTCCGAAGCAATCTTGGCGAGGAATTTGTTTGGAGCTACGCCCGCCGATGCAGTCAAGTTGAGTTCCACGCGAACCTGTTCGCGGATTGTTCGCGCCACCCGTGTGGCGCTAGGCAATCCCGTCTTATTTTCCGAGACGTCGAGGTACGCTTCATCGAGCGACAACGGCTCGATTCGATCGGTATGGCGAAGGAAGATTTCGCGCACTAGGCGCGAGACTGCTCGGTAGCGGGGGAAATCCGGGGGCAGAAATGTAGCATTAGGGCAGAGACGTTCCGCTCGAACCGCCGGCATTGCCGAACGCACTCCAAACTGTCGTGCTTCGTACGAGGCGGCGCAGACAACGGAGCGACTACCGCGCCACGCGACGATAACAGGCTTACCTCGCAGTCGCGGATCGTCGCGCTGCTCCACGGACGCATAAAACGCATCCATATCCACGTGTACGATTTTCCGTCCGGTCATCCCAACCTATTTTATTCCTTAAAAGGTATTCGCCTTGCAAAGCGATGGCGGATCCCTAAAGGCTTACCTCAGGCTAATGTTCATCACCTGGTAGTTTATGGACAGCGAGCAGTGGCGGTATGGTTGGCGGAGGGCGGCGGTGCTTGGTCGCTTCCTCGTATCCGTAGCCAATCTCGACCAATAGCTTTTCGGACCATGGTCTGCCGAGGAATTCGATGCCCACCGGGACACCGAGCGTGGCCGTCGGAGTTGGAGATGAAAATCCGCCTGGTACGACGATGGAAGGAAAGCCGGTCACTGCTCCAAGAGCGCCGTTGCGCTCCACCTGGGTCTCCCCGATAGGCACCACAAGCCGCTTCTGATGCGGGAACACGATCGCGTCGAGTCGCTCGTCAGCCATGATCTTCATGACACGCTGCTGCAACTCGGCACGCTTCTGAAGACGCAGGCGATAGCTGTCGTCCACCTCGAGGCCTTGTGCTTTCGTGATGTTGTCCCGGATGTTCGGATGAAACTTGCCGGAAGAGATGATCTCCTCGAGCGATTTAACGGGCGTGTTGCCCGCGGCGAGATAAGAGTTGATCGCCGGCTTAAATTCGTACAGGTGAACGCTGATATCAGAGGTAATCTTTCCGCTATCGAGATCGGGGATGTTCAGCTCGACTACAGTTGCGCCAGACCTCTTCAGATCCTCGACCGCTTGGCTGGCGATCCTATTGACCTCGTCGTTGATGGGTGCAGTGCCGAAGAAACCGCGTAAAACGCCGATGCGCTTGCCCTGCACACCATTGGCCTTCAGGAATTTCGTGTAGTCCTCCTCGGTATTCCCGACGCTCCATGCCGTCGCCGGATCGTTAGGGTCATAGCCGACGAGCACGTTTAACATCTTCGCCGCGTCAGTAACGG
>JBEKWY010000050.1:0-32421 GCA_049512575.1 Candidatus Acidiferrum sp. | reverse complement strand
GGCGGAAACATGCCGCGCCGCAGCAGTTCCTGGCCGCAACGGTGGCGGATCTCCTCAGTCCACTTCACCCAGGTGTTTTCGCTGATTCCGATAAAGTGACGCGCTTTGTCGTAAGGCGCGAGTCCCAGGTAGTACACGCGAAACAGCGCCATGCGAGAGGCCCAATCCGGCCCTTCCAACGCGGCCTTGCCCGCCAGCGCGAAGTCGGCAACCCACTCATTGAGTCGCGGGTGAATATCGGGTCTCCACAAAAACTTCGTTGCCTCATTCCATTGCGGCGTCGAGATTCCTCGCTTGATCTCGAGCACTTCCTTCGCGCCGCGATACACGTCCCAAGTTACATCAAACGCCATCGAAGGCTTCACGCTCATCGATCCTCCCCCATGTGCTTCTCCCGGCCCGATTCCCAAAATTGGTTGACGACCTGTCAGGCGGTCAGAAGTCAGCAACTAGGCGAAGCACTCGCCGCCTTTGCCAAGCCTCGTAACAGCTGCTCGCTTAGCCAATCCCTTCGCCGTTGTGCGAGCAGGACGCCACGCAAACGGTATTCCCAGACTGCTCCGCGCTCCGCAACTTGGGTGACGTCGTCGTATTTCCGGACCTGCTTGTCGATGACAAAGGAGCCGTATCGAGGTTTGCGCAGGTGCCGTAACTGCGCCGAAATGCTGGCTTCCCCGTAGTTCGTCAACCTCGACAGTTCCCGCAGCGTCAGCCAGGTGCCGCACTCCGCCGCGCTGAGCATCACGTCGCGCAATACTTCCCGTTGGCTTCGTCCATCGATTCGTTTCGATCGATTCCCTTTCTTCCTCCTCATCCTCTTTCCCTCCTTTCCGGTCGCTTAGTTGCAACGCGCAGGAAACTCTTCCGCCGGCGCGCACGGTTCGCTCTCATCCTCTTCACCGTAGTCTTCGGCCCATGCCGTGACATCTGGATCCTCGTAGTCGCCTGTGCAGCCGCTGCACGCGAAGATCCTCGCCATTCGCCGCCCGCCTTCCGGTGTGTCTATTTCCGGATCCGCTGGATCCCCCGCGATGGCGACTTCTGCCAAAAGCGGTCCAAAGTTTTCCACAGGTTTCCACAACATGTGCGTCGCTGATCACCCTTGACCAATATTACCAAAGTGGTAACGTACAGCCTTCCGTAGGAGGGCCACATGGACCGCCATGTCAAGACGCAGCCGCCTTGGGATTTTCTTCGCTCCGCTTCTCGAGCGTCGCTGCAAAGTTACGAACTTTCGCGGTTGTCCCACGCCGCGAATGTGCGCAAGGAAATCGTTCAACTGCTTGACGTCTGGATGGAAGAAACTTCCGCCGCCTTGCTGGCGCGATGGCTGATGGAGCAGCGCGAGCAGTTGGCGCTCCGACCGGTTGCGGCTTGCGGTTGTGATGTGCGGCCAAAGCCCCCACGACCTGCGTCCGATAATTTCCTCGCGGAGCCGGGGCTCCCGGTACCGCGAATTCGCAGCGCTATGTGAAGCAACACCCGCGTCTCGCGTCGCGGAGCCGTCACCGACTTTCTTTTGTACTAATTCCGCCCGGTCAACCCATCGTCGCAAGGGTGTGTCCGGACGATGCCGGCCCAAACAGTGAGCCCACGTCAAACCGCGCCAGCGCATCCGCGTCGAGCCGACGCGCGTCTCTGCGGCTTTCTCCGCCTGCAACCCATCAGCAACCAAGCAAGCCTCCAAGACAGAGTTACGTCTTGGACGCCTTATATTTATTAGAGGACGCTATCGTATTACGGTAATAGACGGACACCAACAAACAGTCGGTTAAACGCGGAAACGGAAGGCAAAACTAGGGTGGAGGGGACTTGAGTCCTAGCGAGCGGCGGGAGTTTCCGCTGGCGCCTTCTCTAGCAGTTGCTCTTTGCGATACACCAGCGCGTTGATGTCGTACGTGGCGAGTTCGAATCCGTGGCCGTGGGTTATGGCGTCAGTCGGGCACGCTTCCACACAATACCCACAGAAGATGCATCGCGAATAGTCAATATTGTAAACGCTGGCATAACGTTCGCCTGCCGATATGCGATTCGCGTCTGTATTCTCCGCTGCTTCAATGTAAATGCAATTCGCAGGGCAAGCCGCGGCGCACAGAAAACAACCCACGCACTTCTCCAAGCCGCTCTCATCGCGATGCAGGACGTGAATGCCTCGATAGCGCGGCTGGAAATGGACGGGCTCATACGGATAGTTCTCGGTCACCGTCTTTCGGAACATATTTTTGAAGGTGACGCTGAATCCCTGCGCCAATGTTGAGAACGTCTCGGCAACTTCGCGGATGATGGAAGGCATAGGTGAAAAGTCTAACAAACCGCGATGGAACCGGCAATTCGGAGATTTCGCAAGGTAAATTGCCCCAGCGGGATTGACTCCCATCTCCTGCCATTGCCACAGTAGGGCATGCACATCCGCGCTGCTTTGCCGACCGACGCAAACGCAATCTGGCACATTCTCGAACCGACGATCCGAGCTGCTGAAACATATACGCTACCCGCAGACATGAGTCGCGAAGAGGGGCTCGCCTATTGGATGTCGCCGGGACACGAGGTCTTCGTCGCGGAAGAAAACGGAATCGTGTTGGGCACTTACTTTTTGCAGGCGAATCAACGCGGTGGGGGCGCGCACGTAGCCAACTGCGGCTACATCACTGCTCCGGCGTCGACAGGGCGCGGCGTAGCCCGCGCCATGTGCGCGCACTCCTTGGATCACGCTCGTGGGCGCGGCTTCAGTGCTATGCAATTTAATTTTGTGATTGCCACGAACGAGCGCGCTATTCACTTGTGGGAAAGTTTAGAATTTAACATCGTCGGCCGGATACCCGCGGCATTTCGACATCCGGCGCTAGGACTCGTGGATGCTCTCGTCCTGCATCGCTTTTTGTGAGCCTCGCCGGGCAGAGTTCCTCGTGATGACTAAATCCGTTTGTCAGCAGTTCCGGCAGTTCCAGCCAGACCATCGATAATCTGTTTTCCGTGAAACCGCCCATTTTCAATGAAAATTTCGCCGGTATGCCTCCCCCCAATCACCACGCCAGCCAGATGGATGCCTGGCACATTGCTTTCCAGGGTATTCGGGTCTAACGCCGGCTTCCGGGTCTCAGGATCGAGGTATACACCAAGGCTCTCGATGAACTCGAAGTCGGGATGATAACCGGTCAAGGCAAACACTCGGCGGGCCGGCAGACGTTTCTCGCCGGCGCAGTTGGTCACGATGACTTCGTCCTTTGTGATCTCTTTCACATGCGTTTGGAAGAAAGCAGTGATCTGGCCGGCCTTGATTCGATTCTCAATGTCGGGCCGCACCCAATACTTGATGGTTGTGCCGAGCTGCGCATCTCGATGAACCAGGGTCACTTGCGCGCCATTGCGATATAGGTCGAGCGCTGCTTCGGCCGCCGAATTCTTCCCCCCGATAACTACGGCGGGCTCTCTCCAATACTCGTGCGGCTCAGTGTAATAGTGCGATACATGCGGTAGCTCTTCGCCCGGCACGTTTAGCGGATTCGGCAGGTCGTAATAGCCACTCGCCACGACGATTTTTCTCGACGTGTATTCTTGCACGACGCCCTTCTCGTTTCTCGTGAAAACCGTGAACTTCCCGTCGCCGCCTTCCACCTTCAGCACTAGTTCGAACAATCGCAGTTCCAGTTCATAGTGCTCCGCCGCCCGCCGGTAATATTTCAACGCCTCTACCCGAGTCGGCTTTTCCGCGGCGCAGACCAATGGCAAGTCGCCGATTTCCAAAAGCTCCGGAGTGGTGAAAAACACCATGTTCACAGGATAGTGGTAGATGGAATTGCACAAGCAACCCTTGTCGATCACTAGGGCTCGCATGCCGGCGCGCCGTGCCTCGATCGCGCAAGCTAAACCTGTAGGTCCCGCACCGATACAGACAATGTCGTAAGTGGCCATGGGAATTTTAGTTTGCCGGGAGTCCCAAGGAATTGCAAATTGAGGGAATTTATTGAGTGAATGCTTTTTCCAAAACTGCCGTCAGCTCCTGCCCAAATACTGCTAGTTCTTTCAATCGTTCGGGGGTGGCATCGAGTTCGGTCTTCTTCCAGACGAAAACCTCGCGGTTTCCTCGCCTCAGCTTCACGCTGAAATTGCCGTCGATGATGTACGACGCCGCGGCCAACGAACGCAATCCGCCTTTTTGTATCGGCCTCAGAATCGCGGCGCAGTCGCCGCGACGCACGCACAAGGCGTTCTCATACGGGGGTATTGCCGTTGGACGAATCCCCACGGCAAACAACTCCTCAAGAATCTTCGTTTGCAGCGGAGACAGTTCCAGCATAGGCAAGGAAAAGACAGAATAAAAACGCGCCGACGCGGTCGCAACGCACGCGACCTCCGGGCCTACGCGGCGGTAGAATCCGCGCGAGACTCCGACGAGCCCTCTAGCTGCGACAGGATCCCGCGCAGCGTGGTGATCAACTCATCTCTCGAAACATGGCTCTTCTTGAATTGAATCCGGAACTTGAACGTCTCATTCTCCGGCTCAAATTGAAAGATGAACGGCTGCGGCCGGTGCGGTACCGCCTGCTCTTCCTGTCGTTCCCTCCTGGCTTCATCTCGCGTTAAGCCGCCTGACAGAATCCGATGCATCATCTCTAGCATCTTCTTCTCGGTTGGCTGGCGCGCGATCTGCAGCAGCAAAGACTTCGAAGTAATTCCCTGCTCGGCGCAACGCTTCCGCAACGCTTCCGGGATGTTCAGCAGCGAAAGCGTTTCCGTGACCGAAGAACGCGCCCGCCCGATCTTCTTCGCCACGTCCTCATGCGTGTATTCGAATTGAGTCGCGAGCCGGTGCAGTCCGTCGGCCTCTTCAAAAGGCGTAAGGTCCTTGCGCTGAATGTTTTCGATCAGCCCAATCTCCAGCGTTTCTGCGTCGTCCGCGACTTTCTCGATGCAAGGCACTTCGTTCAGCCCCGCAGCTCGCGAAGCGTGATAGCGGCGCTCCCCAGAAATAATGTAGTAGCAATCCTCGCGCGGTACGAACCGCACCAGCAAAGGCTCGAGCACGCCCTTCTCGCGGATGGAATCCGTCAATTCCCGCAGATCGCCGATGGCTTTGCGCGGCTGATCCGGATTGGGACGAATCTGATCCACAGGGATCATCCGCCCGATAGCTGCCCCGCTGTAACTTGTCAGCGATTCGACGTAGTGTGCGTCATGCCGCATCTTCAGCGTGACGGGTAATCCGGTCCTCTTCAACACGTTGAATAACCTCCCCAGCAAGCTTTCTGTACTCGATGGCGCCGGTTGATTTCGGTGCAAACGTTAGAACCGTTTCTTTGTATGCCGGACTCTCTTCGAGGCGCACGTTTTTGCTGATCTTCGTTTTGAACAGCGTCTCTCCGAACACAGTTCGAATCTGTCCGTGCGTGTCGCGCGAAATGTTGGTGCGCTTGTCGAATAGTGTGATCACCACGCCCAGCATCTTTAACGCGGGATTTGGCCGAGCACGAATCCGCTCGTATGTTTCCAACAGATCGTCCGTGCCTTCGATCGCAAAGTACGCGGCCTGAATTGGCACGATCAAATGCGTGGAAGCCACCAGAGCATTCACAGTCAAAATACCGAGAGAAGGCGGTGTATCCAACACGATGTAGTCGTACTCTTTGATCACTGGAGCCAACGCGTCTTTGAGTCGATACGGCGCATCGAACTGCCCCGC
This sequence comes from Candidatus Acidiferrum sp., assembly GCA_049512575.1. GTDB lineage: Bacteria > Acidobacteriota > Terriglobia > Acidiferrales > UBA7541 > Acidiferrum. The sequence goes on along the minus strand of JBEKWY010000050.1, from coordinate 26,741 downwards.
CAGCACTTGTTCCAGCTTGGCCAACGCCAGCCGTCCGGGTCCCAAGAACAACATCGGATCTTTGGTGGCCTTGATCACCGCGGACATCGCCGCGCGGTTGTCGCTGAGCACATCGAACATCGAAGCGGGTATTTCGCCGGAACTGTAAAACGCAATCGTGGAGTTTGCCTGCGGATCGAGGTCGATCAACAATGTACGCTTGCCGCGATCGGCTATTGCAGCGGACAAATTAATCGCGGTGGTAGTTTTGCCGACGCCGCCTTTTTGATTCGCGATCGTGATGATGGCAGTCATGGCCTTCTGCCTCCCTCCGTGCGATCAATATAACGCTGCCGCGACCCGGCAAACGAATTGCTATATATAGGTGCCTCCTAGTAAAACCCCCTAGGCCCAGCCCACTGTAAGGTTGCCAGACAGGCGAAGGCAAGGAAAAAGTGAATTTTCGAGTAACTGTCGGTGGAAAAAATCGAGGACCATTTTGGGAATGGTCCAGATTGGGAGTTACGGACGCCTGCCGATCGCTAGCCTAGAAGTCAACACCCCAAAAATCTGACGGCATCCTCTGGAGTTCCAAGCCTAATTCCCACCCGCTGCGGCCTTCGTGCCCGCGCCAGACCAGCACTGCTTCGCACACGCTCTGATTCGTAAGGTTGACGAGGTTGAGTCGCTGACCCACGGTAAAGCCCTGCGGAAAGATGGCCAGGCAACCTTTGGGGCTAATGTCGAGCGTATAGCCTTCCGAACGTAGTGTCCGCCCCGCTTCAGTCCACTCCACCGCAACGGCCACCCTGGAGTTTAGCCGGATACCCGCTCGAATCTTCTTCATCCTCTGCTCGTAGCCTATGTCTTTGATCAGCGCCACAATCTTCTCCCTGGATTTCCGGTGTTCTTGCGGCCAGGATTGACCGATTCCGCGATAGTACCGGGGCTGCCACGCGATTCGCAGAAACCTAGCTGTACCGAGAGGTTACGAGCCCCCGCAGAACTGGTCAATGGGACTTAAGACCCAGCACGCCCGGGAAGTTACCCCTAGAGAACCGAACGAACGGAGGATCGCGCGCTAGGCTCGGGTCGAATTGCGCCTTCTAGCTAACGCGCTTACACTTCCGAAGCTCATCGCTCTTCTATGCTGCCATTGCAAAGACTGCGCTCGGAACTTCCCCCGACTTTAAGTCTCGCCCTGCCCCTCGTGCTCGCCGAACTCGGTTGGATGAGCATGGCCATCGTCGACACCATGATGGTCGGCCGGCTACCCAACAGCGCCACCGCGATGGGCGCTGTGAGCCTCGGTTCGAGTGTCTTCATCGTACTCGGCTTGTTCGGCGGAGGCATGCTTCTGGGTTTGGACACTCTTGTCTCCCAAGCCTTCGGCGCAGGCAAGCGCGAAGACTGCCATCGCTCCCTGATCAACGGAATCTATCTCAGCGTGGCGCTTACACCAGTATTGGCTGCGCCGGTTTGGCTGTTGCCCCGGCTCCTTAACTCCGTACACGTCAGCCCGGACATCTTCGGGCTTGCAGTTCCCTACACAAGAGCCCTTGTCGTTGGCCTCTTCCCTCTCTTGTTATATTTCGCCGTTCGCCGTTGCCTGCAAGCGATGAACATGGTGAAGCCCGTGGCTTTCGCGCTGGTCACTGCGAACGTGATCAACGCATTCGGCAATTGGATCCTCATCTACGGGAAATGGGGAGTTCCTGCAATGGGCACCGTAGGATCCGGCTGGTCTACAGCGATCGCTCGTACATACATGGCTGCTGTTCTCGTCGGATATCTTCTGTGGTATGACCGTCGCCATCGCACCGAACTCCTGAATACTCCCGTCGATGTCGATTTGCCGCGCATACGCCGCCTCATTTCACTAGGCTTTCCCGCGGCGATGCAGTCGACTCTGGAAAGCGGAGTCTTCGCGACGATCACTACGCTCATCGCGAAACTCGGTGCCGTGCCGCTGGCGAGTCATCAGATCGCGCTCAACACGGTGTCGTTCACCTATATGGTTCCGCTCGGAATCTCTTCCGCCGCGGCCGTCCGCGTCGGCCAAGCATTCGGCCGGAAGGACCCCGCAGGAGCTGGCGACGCCGGCGGCACTGCGATCTTCCTCGGCGCTGGCTTCATGGCCTGCGCCAGCCTGGCTCTCCTGATTTTCCCGCGCTGGATCGCCCGATTGTTCACTCCAGACGAGGTCGTGATCCGAAGCACGGTCGGCCTGCTTGCGGCTGGCGCCGCATTTCAACTGTTCGACGGTATTCAAACTGTTGCAACCGGCGCCCTTCGCGGCATAGGCGACACGCGCACACCCATGTTTTGCCATTTTCTCGCCTATTGGGTCATCGGCCTGCCGCTGGGAGCGTGGCTCTGTTTTCGACGCGGCTGGGGCGCGGTTGGTCTGTGGTCCGGGCTCAGCCTGGCGCTGATCCTGATCGGTGTCGTTTTGTTGTTCGTGTGGCGCCGCGCTGTGCAACGGCTTAGCGCGCCCTATGTCGGGTAAACGAACCGCTACATCTTATAGCGGCCGAGGTCGTCGTCAGAAAGGCCCTCGAGCCAGGAACGCAGTTGCTCGTTCGTCGTACGCTCGGAAATGGCACTGGAAATTTTGGAGTTCTTCAACACTTGCTCATCTACGAAGATCGGGCAATCCACTCGCAGTGCCAACGCCAGGGCGTCGCTCGGCCGCGAATCGATGGTCATCATCTGCCCGTCGCGCTCCACCCAAATCAAGGCGTAGAACGTATCGTCTTTCAAATCGTTCACAACCACCTTCTGCACGTGTACCTCAAGTCCCAGCAGCACATTCTTCAGCAGGTCGTGCGTCATCGGCCTCGGCGTTTGCACTTTCTCGATCTCCAGGGCGATCGCATTCGCCTCGTAGACGCCAACCCAGATCGGCAGGATCGCTTGCCCCTGCACATCCTTGAGCACTACGATGGGCATGTTCGTGACCGGATCCATCATCAGGCCACGGATTTTCATTTCCACTTCCATCGAGGCCTCCCCCAGATTAGACAACGTGCTCACCGGCCAGGCTGCTCGGCCCTACACTCGTCACACTCACCTCCACGTAGGTTCCCAGAAGGTCTTTCGCTTGGGAAGCGAAATTTAGCACCCGATTACAGGAGGTGTGCCCGCTCCACTGATTTTCGCGACGCGATTTCCCGCTGACCATCAACTCAAACGAAGTCCCCATCAGGGTCGCGTTTCGTTGCGCTTGAATGTGACGCTGGCGCTCTTGCAAAATCCCCAAGCGCCGGCTCTTTTCTTCTTCGGGTACAGAATCGTTCATCGAGAGCGACGCCGTGTTGGGTCGCGGCGAGTATTTAAAGGAAAACACGCCTTCGTATCGCACGGTATCCAGCAAACTAACCGTCTCCTCAAATGCCTGTTCGGTCTCCCCCGGAAACCCTACGATGACATCCGTCGTAATGCTGATGGCCCTCTTCGCACTGCGAATCATTGCGATTTTCTCGAGATACTCATCTCGCAAGTACGTGCGTTGCATGGCCCGCAATACTCGACTCGAACCCGACTGCACCGGCAGGTGTACGTGATTGCATACTTTAGGCTGCGACTCGATCGCCGCCACGATGTCCGGTGTGAAGTCTCGCGGGTGCGAAGTCGTGAATCGAACCCGCCGTATGCCTCGCACGTCAGCGACCGCCAGCAGCAGTTCCGCGAAGCGCATTTTGCTGGCCGAAGGATCGGCATACGAATTCACGGTTTGCCCCAGCAATTGCACTTCGGAATATCCCAGATCGGCCAACTGTCGGACTTCCTTTAATATCGACCCGCTTGCCCGGCTGCGTTCGGGTCCACGCGTATAGGGCACCACGCAATAGGTGCATGCTTTATCGCAACCTTCGATGATCGTCAGATAGGCGCGCCACGGATTGTCGCGCCGCGTAATTTCCGTCTCAAACGTCTCGTCCGTATCCGTGTCCAGACCCGTGACGCGCTGATTCCCGGCCTCCAGTTGCGCAAGGAGCTCCGGCAATTTCCGGTAACTCGCCGACCCGCACACCAGGCTGACCCAAGGCGCCCGATCGAAGATCTCTTCACCTTCCTGCTGCGCCAGGCATCCAAGGACGCCGATGATCTGTCCATCTTTTTGTCTCGTGCGATATTCGCCGAGTCGCGAGAATACCTTTTGCGCCGCCTTCTCCCGGATACTGCACGTGTTGTAAAGGATGAGCGAGGCCGAATCCGGAGATTCCACCTGCTGGTACCCGCGAGACACGAGCACTCCTGCGACTTTCTCCGAGTCGTGGTCGTTCATTTGACAGCCAAATGTCTCCAGGAAGAACGTGCCGGTGGCGGGCGCGGGGGCCCCGAATGCACCGTCCCCCGCCGCGTTCGGTTTAGCAACCGAACGCACTGTTAGAGAGTCCAACCTAATGTCGAATGCCTGAGCCATCTCCAGGTTGCAGTTTAGCACAGGTCTAAACAGCGTTCCGGAGCCGGTGCCTCGTAAACAAAGCGCCTGGCGCGCGCTAAATGTTGTTTCCAGAAGCGCAACACCTGTCGAGGTTTCGTTGCGTCCACTGGTAGCGTGTGCTACGGTTCTGAAGTCGCAGAAATTTTCGTCGCACTGAGGGGAAACGTCATTTTTTTGTTCACCATAGTTCTTCTGATCGATCTTGGAAATATTCTGGAGCAGACCGGTTGGGTAGCCCGCGGAGTTATTGCGATACTTCTTTTGTTTTCCGTCATCTCCTGGGGCATGATCCTTCAAAAACTCGGTCTCTTCGGCCGCATTCGCCGCGAAAGTGATCAATTCCTGCGCATCTTTCGCGCCACTCGTGGCGTCGCCAACCCCCAGGGTCTGGCTTCCGCTGGATCGCCTTTCGCTTCCGTCTACGCCGCCGGTTATCGCGAACTACAGAGCCAGGTTGGCAATGGACCCGGCAATCCACATCCGCCGAAGCTAAAAAGCTTGCAAGCCGTCGCCGCCAATATGCAGGTCGCCGCCGCCGAAGAAGTGCGTCGCGCCGAAAAAGGCATGTCCTGGCTGGCCACCACTGGTTCGGTTTCTCCGTTCATCGGCCTTTTCGGCACCGTTTGGGGCATCATCGACGCTTTTTCCGGCCTGGGTAACGCCGGTGCCGCCAGCCTTCGCGCCGTGGCCCCGGGCATCTCCGAAGCTCTGTTGACCACCGCCGCAGGACTTTTTGTCGCCATTCCCGCGGTTATTTTCTACAATCAGTTCTTGCAGAACATTCGCAACCTTGCGCAGCGGCTTGACACCTTTGCGCTGGAAGTCGCCGCGCAGATCGAAAAAACATTTACCTAGTACCCGCGGCTTCTCCAGCCTGGCCGCCTATGGAAATCGATGCCGCAAATATCCAAAACGCAGTCGTCCCTGTCCGAGATCAACATGGTCCCGTTCATCGACGTCGTTCTCGTGTTGCTGATCATCTTCATGATTACCGCTCCTATCCTCCAGTCCGGTATCGAGCTCGACGTCCCCAAGACCCACACCGTTAAAGAGATTAACGAACAGAAGCTCGTCATCAGCGTGGACAAAGCGCAACGCGTCTATTTGGGCAACGATCCGGTCAATGTCCATGACCTCGGTGCTAAAGTCCACGCGCAACTCAAGAAACCGGGAGACGGCGTCTTTCTCCGTTGTGACGAAACCGTTCCGTTTGGCATTTTCGCCTCTGTTGTCGACACCCTACGGCAATCCGGCATCAGTAACATCAGCATCGTCACCGAGCCGATTACCGACCGCGCCAACGCGCGTTAATGATGACCACCGCCGTCGCCAACCCGGATGATTTTGGCCTCGGAAAATTTGTTGTCTACTCTCTCGGGCTTCATGGCGCACTCGTGGGCTTAATCGTGGCTTCTATTCTTTTGCACTGGAAGGGCAACATCTGGGGCGATGTCGGCGGCGCTAGCCAAGGCGCTGTTACCGAAGTGAAATTGACCGGCAGCGTCGGCCTTCCCATGCCCAAGCCGCCGGTGGTGGACGACAGCAAAACCTTCGATCCCACCAATAGCCTTTACAAAGAGCAACCCCAACCCAAGCCTCCCGAGCCCCCCAAAGAGGCCGAAAAGATCCCAAAGTTCGAAAAGGAAAAGCCTCCGAAGCCGATCGAACATAAATCCCGCGTCTTCGAAAACAAGACCCCGGCACCAGATAATGCTGTCGCGCAGCACGGTGGCCAGCCCAATCTGCCCACCGGTTACTCGCAGACGACCGGCGCCCCCTCCCCAGGCGTTGCTATCTCCAATCAGGCCGGCGGAGACTTTGCAGGTCGCTATCCAGCCTACGTGGAAGCCATCCGCCGCAGGATCGCTCAAAACTGGCTGCAGTCCAGCATTGATCCCGCCGCTCGCGCCTCTCGCACGATTCACGCCGTCGCCACCTTCACAATCAACCGCGACGGCTCGGTCAAAGACATCCGCATCACCGAAACCAGCCGCAACGCCTCCTTCGACAATTCTGGCTTGCGTGCTCTGTACGATTCCAATCCGATGCCCCCGTTGCCTGCCGACTATAACGGCTCCTACGTGAGCGTCACCTTTGACTTCCTCCCGCCCGGGACTCGCTGAACGAAAATGACACCATCATCCAAAGAAACGAACTTGGAGGCCAATGTGAGATCGCTGTCCCCACGCTACAAATTCCTGTTCTTACTCGCTGTCATTCTGGCGGCGGGTAATGCTGCGGCCGCCCAGGATTGGGTTCGGACCGGCACAGGCCTTGGTGTCGAGAAGCCTCGCCTCGCGGTTGCCGATTTCGCTCCGCGCAACGACGCGACGAAAAATCACGCGCAACTCTTCACTCAAGTGGTCCGCGATGATCTCGCTTTCAGCGGCATTCTCGATCTCGTCAGCCCCAGTTTCTATCCGCCGCAAGTACCCACCGTGCCCGCGGAACTCAAGAACCTCGCCTGGACCGAGCAACCTATCAACGCCAACCTTGTCGCCTTTGGAAACCTCACCGAATCCGCCAGCGAGGTTGAGATCCAAGCCTGGCTGTATGACGTAAGGAGCCCTTCCAACCAGGCGGTCATCGGCAAGGTCTACCGCGGCGCGCCGACCGACGATCAGGTTCGGAAGTTCGCTCACCAATTTGCCGACGAAATCATCGGCCGGCTTTCCGGAGGCTTGCCGGGCATCGCCTCCACGCAAATCGCCTTCGTAAGTTCGCGCACCGGCACCAAGGAAATCTGGGTCATGGATTACGACGGCGCCAACCAGCATCCGCTCACCTCCCTGCATTCCATCTCGCTGACTCCGCGCTGGTCTCCAGACGCTTCGCGCATCGCCTTTACGTGCTTCGCGCCGTCACACGGTGTTGTCAGCCCCCAGATTTGCATGTATTCCCTGGATGCTGGAAAAGTCGTCACCTTTCCTCGCTTTCGCGGCACCAACAGTTCCCCGGCTTGGTCGCCCGATGGCTCGCATCTCATCTTTTCCTCCTCGATGCTCGGCAACCCGGAACTCTTTGTCACCGACGCCAATGGCAGCAACCCCAAGCGCCTGACCTTCGCGAACGGCGCCAGCACATCCCCGGCTTGGAACCCCAAGACCGGTCAGTCCGTTGTATTCGTCAGCGACCGCGACGGCATCCCCAAGCTCTTCATGATGAACGCCGACGGCACCAACTCCACCCAGATGGACGTTCCCGACAAGGGCTACCTCATCGATCCGGCATGGGCCCCCAACGGCCAACTATTAGCCTTCAGTTGGCGTCGTCCCGAAGGCAACTATGATCTCTACCTGATGGATGCCGCCACCCGCCAGATCGTCGAGCTTACTCGCGACGCTGGTCGCAACGAGCGGCCCTCCTGGGCCCCCGACGGCCGCCACATCGTTTTTGAATCCACCCGTGGTGGCACGCGCCAGATTTGGGTGATGCTTGCCGACGGTTCGCAAGCCCACCAGTTGACGACCCAGGGTCACAACGAGTCGCCCAATTGGTCACCACATTGATTTTCTTGTCTACGAACTCTGTGCCCGATGTATAACATATCGTGACACGAGATATCTCCGGAAGCCCGCACTCAATGCTAGGATGTTGGCTACCGTGGGATGAACACCGGGTTTTGGATTACATTCTTGAGGAGGATTTGAATGATCGAGGTCTCCCGATCACTGTATCGCGCGACTCTGCTTGTAGCCCTTGCTGCTTCTGTCTTTGCATTTGGCTGCAGCAAGAAGCCCAAACAAGTCAGCGCGCCCCCAGCCGCTCCACCCGCACCAGCCGCGGCGCAGCCGACCGTCACTCTCGCGGCTAGCCCCACTGCCGTCGAAAAGGGTGACCCGTCAACGTTGAGCTGGTCCTCTACTGACGCGACGCAGCTTACGATTGCTCCGGACGTCGGCACCGTCAACGCACAAGGCTCGACGAAAGTCACGCCGTCCGCCTCGACCACCTACACAATTACAGCCAGCGGCCCAGGTGGCTCCGCCAATGCTAGCGCCAGAATTACTGTCGCTACCGCCGCGCCTCCGTCGGCGGAACCTACGCTCGACGAGCTCTTTACCCGCGAGGTTCGCGACGCTTACTTCGACTTCAATAAGGCTGACATTCGCTCCGACGCCCGCGATGCCCTCGGCAAGACCGCGGATTTCCTTCGCAACTACCCCCAGATCCGCGTCACCATTGAGGGTCATTGCGACGAGCGCGGCTCGACGGAATACAACCTCGCCCTCGGCGATCGCCGCGCCACGGCGGTCAAACAATACCTGATCTCCTTGGGGATCTCTGCCGATCGCCTCAACACCGTCAGCTTCGGCAAAGAAAAGCCCTTCTGCATGCAATCGACCGACGACTGCTACCAGCAGAATCGCCGTGGTCATTTTGTCCGGTCGAAGCAATAAACTTGACGGCGACGCCTTGCCGCCAACCGCATCAAAGAGCCGCGCGCGAGCAGCCTCTTGCTCCCGCGCGGCTCTGTCGTTACAGTTAAGTTGTACGTCCGACGGTTGTCCCTAAAGGATGCTCCCGCCCGGCCGGCATCGGTTCACTAAAGCTTCCGTAAGCTCGTAGGAGGAATTTGCATGCGTCTACGCAACATTGCGATTTTCAGCGCGGTCGTCCTCGTCGCCGCGATCTGTGGAAGCCTCGTCGGTCCACGCCCGGCTGAAGCTGTCGCGCGCGAAATTATCGAGCTGCAGCACGATGTTACCTCGCTCTTGCAAGGTCAAAAGGACTTGGCCACGCAGATGACCCAAGATCATACCGTCATGAAGACGCTCGTCGAGCAAACCGGCGACAACGTCGGCAAGCTCAACGCCACTATGAGTTCCCTTCAGAAGTCCGTCCAGGACGTCCAAGCCAATTCCGGTGCACGCCTCGACACGATGTCCACCCAGGTCCAAGGCCTGTCCGACAATCTCGAAGAGATCAAGTCTCGCCTCGGCAAGCTCAATCAACAGTTGGTCGATCTGCAAAACACCGTGCAAAGTTTGGATGCCAAAATTTCCGGCACCGCACCCCCGCAGACCGCGCCTACATCCAACAATGGTTTCACTCCACCGCCGTCCGGTGGTGGTAGCGCGCCTACCAGCGCCATACCGTCCGGCCCTGCGCCATCTGCCGACACCCTCTACTCCAATGGTTTGCGCGATATCACCAGCGGCAAATACGATCTCGCCCGCCAGGAATTTCAGGATTATTTGAGATATTACGGAGACACCGATCTCGCTTCCAACGCCCAGTTCTACCTCGGAGAAATTGCCTACTCCCAGCGCAACTACGACCAAGCCGTCACCGAGTACGATCGCGTGCTTACCAATTATCCAAAAAGCTTCAAGTTGGCTCCCGCGCATCTGAAAAAAGGCATGGCGCTCCTCGAGCTCGGGCAGAAAAACACTGGTATCCGCGAGCTTCGTGAAGTCGTTAAGCGTTACCCAGGTACAGAGGAAGAGCGTCGTGCTCGGGCCAAGCTGAAGGAACTCGGTGTTGGTGTCACCGCGGTCGCCGCGCAATAAGATTCCCAACGCTCATTGCCCTCATCTCCGCCCTTTCCGATCCTGCCTCGATCCATCTGCACCATAGCTTCCTCCGAAGCCTGCACTAGGACTGGACACAGCTGCGCTCGAAGGCGGAATATTACCCTTACACGTGCCCACTCGCACCGCGACGGGCACCTCGTCCCACTCAGGAGGGGTACATGTCCGACTCGCGACGCCATTTACTCAGAACTTTTGTCGGCGCTGCCGGTGTTCTTGCGGCGAGCCCGCTACTTCTATCCTCGCAAACTATCCGGCCCGTCCCGTCACCTAATGCGCCTGACCCGAACTCTCCCCACCGCATTGGAGATCCTGAGCCAACCGTTGGGCCCGACCAAAAAACGATCGACAAGCAAAACCAGGCGCAGATCAAACTGGAAGTCCAAAAGTTGTATGACTTGGTCGGTGAGCTAAAGGAGCAAGTCGATAAGTCCGATGCGACTTCCACTCTTTCTCTGCCCGTCGTCAAGAAAGCGCAACAGATCGAAAAGCTGGCCAAACAAATCAAAGATCGCGCCAAAGGCTAATTCTCGCGACGATCCGAGCAACTGTCCGATTCCCTGGGCGGTCCTAAGAGGGCGCTTCTGGACCGAGCAGGCGCATCAAACCTCTAGAGCAGATCCCGGCCGAAATATTCCGTCTGTCTGGCCAACTCATTAGCGCTGTCCCGTCTGCGCGAACCGTCCCTGCAATTTTCGAAGCGCCCCGCCCGGCGCTGCCCGCACGAATACTGCTTATCGTCAACTGGCCTCCCACTCCCAGCCGTGCTATCGTCCTTCTCTCAGGGGGACAGTATGTCAGTGAACAAAGTGATTCTTGTTGGCCGCTTGGGCCGCGATCCAGAGACGCGCTATACCGGCGGTGGGCAAGCCGTCGCCAACTTCTCCGTCGCCACCGACGAGACCTACAAAGATCGCAACGGCGAGCGCCAGAAGCGCACCGAGTGGCACAAGATTGTCGTCTGGGGCAAACAAGCTGAGATTGCGCAGCAATACCTCAAGAAGGGCTCACTGATTTTCATCGAAGGCCGGATTCAGTCCCGTGAGTGGCAAGACAAAGAAGGTCAGAAACGTACGAGTTTCGAAATTGTAGCCACAAACTTCCGAATGCTCGGAGGCCGCGCCGAGGGTGCCGCGGCAGGAGCCGGCGCAGGCGCGTCGCGCGGCGGCGATGATTTTGAGAATCAGGCTGGCCCCGCGGAGGATACCTTCGGAGGCGCCGGTGGAGGCCACACCCCGGCCGGACCCGAAATCTCCGACGAGGACATTCCCTTCTAGTTCTCCTCAAATTCAGGACCTTGCAACTTTAAAGAGTGGAACATCGCGGCGGGAAGTTGGTCGCGCGAAATCGCCCCGTCTATCGGTCAGGGGGCGGCGCGTTGCGCTTTCTCTCTTCGTCCATCTTCCTCAAAAACTCTTCAAATTTCGGCTTCTGCTCCGGAGTCAGTATCGCCCGAATCTGGTTGCGCGATTTTTGCCTGGCCTGATCGATCTGCGCGTCGCTTTGTTCGTGTACCGCCTTATATTCCGCGTGCAGTTGCGTCAGGATGACTTCCAATTGCTGCCGCTGATCGGGCGTCAGGTTTGCCTCTCGCGTCAGCTCCTCCACTTTCTGCGCGCGTTTTTCCTGCGCTGTCCGCGGCGAGTTCGCCGACACCGAGTGATGCGCGAAGATGTAACCAACTACACCGCCCAGTGCAGCCCCGAGCAGGAACACCACGGCGACCCACAAGACCGCCCTTTGCTTTGCGGTCGCTTCGTTCATGATCCCTTCACCGCCAGACTCAACAGCAGATCGTCATTGTTCAGCGGGGGCGTCGTGTCCAACACCGGTTCCCCGGTCATGTCCGTCGCTGCCGGTTTCAAAGGCATCGACGCGGGTCGGCCCAGGAACCAGGTGCCTGCCAATACCAGCGCCAGCGCCGAGATCCAAGTCAGCCTTCGCGCCAGCTTCGGCACAATCGTCCATGCATCGATCGATCTCCGCAGTTCGGACTCCCGCGCCAGGATCGCAGCCATCACACGCGGTGCGAACCACGGTCCAACCGCTGCTTGCCGTGGCAGTATGCTTAGCAACTCCCTGCTCGCCCCTAGTTCATCGATCGCCGAACTGCAGTCCTGGCACTCGGACGCGTGCTCGCGCAACGCCGCAGGCGGCGCTTCCCCGCGCGCCAACTCTTCCAGAGATTCCCGGAACCGATCGCACTCTTTGCTGGACTTCTTGAGAGGATTCCACATTCTCGCCTCCACACTTCTCCTGCTCGACTCAATAACAGCTCCACACTGCCTGCAATTCCTGCGCGCATCCGTCGCTCTCAGACGCTGCGGCCGCTTTCAATGCCGCGTTTTCGCGCCTCATTCACGATCCTGCGCCTCGCCCGAAACAATCGAACCTTCACCGTATTCGCATTCAAATCCAGAATCTCCGCAATCTCTTCCACCGCAAAGCCCTCGACCTCCTTCAGAACCAGCATCATCCGGTCGCGTTCATCCAGGCATCCCAACAATCGCTCCACTCGTTGCCGCGCCACTAGCTCATCGCTGATGTCTGGTGCCGGCGCTGATCGTTCCTCCGGCGCTCCATACTGCCGCGCCTGCTCTTCGCTCAGGTCTGACTCGTAAACCAGCGGCCGAACCTTTCTCTTTCGTAGCAGGTCCCAGCACTCGTTCACCGTAATCTTGTACAGCCAGGTGCTGAACGCGGCCCGCTGGTCAAATCGCTTCAGCGAGAAATACGCCTTCACGAACACCTGTTGCGCGATATCCTCCACGTCCTCCCGCTGCCGCAGTATGCCTCCGGCGACCGCTGCAACCCTCTGCCGATGCCGCCGCACCAGTTCTTCAAACGCTTCCTGATCCTCAGCCTGCGCCCGCCGCACAAGCTCACGGTCGTCCACACTCACGGCTCGGCCGGCCGTCGCTCTACCCGCTAACGGAAGTGCTACCGCGGAAGCCACTACTTTTGGGACGCGTGCCATGCTCGTTAGGTTACGCCTGACCCTCTTTAGGTTGCCATGCCTGATAGTTCCGACTCCCCCGGTCCCGCACCATGTGTTTCACTTGAACATCCCTAAACTTTGTACTTGCGTGCATCTTACCTACATGCCATAATACCTCCATGATTATTGGTGACCGCCTCCGCGCACTGCGTGAGGAAAAGAAACTCTCCCAGGGCGATATCGAAAAGCGTACCGGGTTACTTCGTTGCTATATTTCCCGCGTCGAGAATGGCCATACAGTACCGGCCATCGAAACGTTGGAAAAACTCGCTCGCGCTCTAGAGTGCCCACTCTATCAACTCTTCTACGACGGTGAAGAACCGCCTCAGTTGCCGAATCTTCCCAAGCGCAAGTCGTCTGACGACATCGCCTGGGGCAGCTCCGGCAAGGAAGCGCGTTTTCTCAACAAGCTTCGCCGTCTGTTGAGCAAGGCCGACGAAGAAGATCGCAAGCTGATTCTGTACATGGCCCAGAAAATGGCCAATCGGTAGATTTGCGGTTTTTTCGGTTGGAATTGCCAGTTTGACTCACGTGACGGGCCGCGCTGCCCCGGTGTGCGGCCTGTTCCCTGTCTATCATAGCGTCGTTCCCCAGCGGCGCTTGTCTCCTCCAGATCCCAGACTCATCCCTCTCAGCCCGTTACTCCCATTCAATAGTGCTCGGTGGCTTCGAGCTTATGTCGTACACCACTCGCGTGACACCGGGAACCTCGTTCACGATCCTTGTAGACATGCGTTCTAGTACCTCTCCCGGTAATCTCACCCAATCGGCCGTCATGGCGTCCTCCGACTCCACTACCCGCACCGCCACGGTCAGTCCGTAGGTACGGCCGTCGCCCATAACACCAACGCTACGTACCGGTAACAGTACGGCGAACGCCTGCCACACCTTGTTGTAAAGACCCGCTCGGCGGATCTCCTCTACCACCACCGCATCGGCTTCCCGCAGCGTTACCAGATGTTCACGGGTGATCTCACCGAGCAGCCGGACCGCCAGCCCAGGCCCCGGAAACGGATGTTTCAGAAGGATCTCGTCCGGTAATCCGAGCTCCCTGCCTATTCGCCGCACTTCGTCCTTAAAGAGGTCCCGCAGCGGCTCAATCAGCCCAAACGGCATATTTTCGGGCAGCCCGCCCACGTTATGATGCGACTTAATGGTCGCCGAGGGCCCCTTCACCGACACCGATTCGATCACATCCGGGTACAGCGTCCCCTGCACCAGATACTCGATTTCCCCATGCGCCTCGCCATGCTGCAGTGCCAGCGCCTGCTCTGCAAACACAGAAATAAACTCATTCCCAATGATCTTCCGCTTCCGCTCCGGATCCGTTATCCCGGCTAGCTGCTTCAGAAACCGGTCCGACGCGTCCACGCCGATCACTACCAGCCCCAGCCGATTCCGCAGCATTTCCAACGTATCTTCGAACTCATTCTTCCGCAGCAGGCCGGTATTCACAAAAATGTTGGTCAGTCGCTCCCCAATCGCCCGGTGCACCAGCACCGCCGCCACGGTAGAATCCACGCCACCGCTAAGGGCGCAGATCACGCGCCCGGTTCCGGCTCTCTTACGAATCGCCTCGGTCGTCTCTTCAATAAACGCCGCTCCACTCCATTTTGGCTCAGCCTTGCAGACTCGAAATAAGAAATTCCTTAAGATCTCCGTCCCCTGATCCGTGTGCTTCACTTCCGGATGGAACTCCACCGTATAGATTTTCCGAACCGGATCCTCCGTAGCCGCCACCGCATTTTCCGTGTGCCCCGTGGCGTGAAAGCCCACGGGCAGTGCCACCACGTGATCCCCATGACTGTTCCAAATCCGAACTGACCTCGGCAATCCCGAGAACAGCTCCGACTCCCCATGACCAGCCGCCACTCCGTTCGCCAAGGTCAGCAACGCGCTCCCATACTCCCGCCGCCCTGCCTTCTCGACCTTTCCTCCCAGCGTCCTCGTGATCCAATGCATCCCGTAGCAAATCCCCAAAACCGGCACGCCCATCGCCAGCACCGCGTGATCGCACGTTGGCGCATCCGCGTCGTACGCGGAGCTCGGCCCACCGGACAAAATCAATCCCGAAGGCTCGTATTTGCGGATCTCGGCAATCGTCGATGTACACGGCAGCACCGCCGAAAACACCTGCTGCTCCCGCACCCGCCGCGCAATCAACTGGGTATACTGCCCGCCGAAATCCAGCACCACTACGCCGCCGCGCTCCGAATTCGGCTTTCTCTCTTCTTCCTGCATCTTCGCCCCGCTAGTCATCGATGCCCTCCGCCGCTCCGCGTGGTGCCTCAGTTCCCTACAGGCAAGCCATGGTCATTCCGAGCGAAACGGGCGGATTCTCTCTCCCGCGTTCAGTTCCTCTGAACGCTTCCGCCCGTGAAGTCGAGGAATCTCTCCTCGATCTCAGGTCGTCGCTCCTTCTTGGTATCACACTTTCCGTTGGCTTGACCGTTGCGAACCTTCCGTCCCTGAATCTAGATCGTTCAACAGCCGATCCGCGCCTTCACGCCACCACCAAATTCACCAATTTGTTCGGAACGAAGATCGTCTTGACCACTCTCTTGCCATCCACGTGATGCGCCACCGCAGGATCCGCGAGCGCCTTCGACACCACCCCCGCTTCGCTCAATCCAGCCGCAACCACCAATTTCCCCCGCACCCGCCCATTCACCTGTACCACAATCTCCACTTCATCTTCCTTCGCCAACTCCGCATTAAACGCCGGCCACTTCACAGTCCACAATCCACCGCTGTGCCCCAGCATTTCCCACAACTCCTCCGCCAGATGCGGGGTCATCGGCGCCAGCATCAACGTCAACAATTCCAGCACTTCCTTGCGTACCTCGGGCCGCACGCCCTCATCCAGCGGCTCCGCGGCATAAATGTCGTTGTGCAACTCCATGATCAACGCAATCGCCGAGTTAAAATGCCACCGCGCGTCAAAATCTTGCGTCACTCGCCGCAGGGTCTCGTGCGTGTGCTGCAAAAGCTTCCGTTCCTTGCTGCTCATCGTGCCGGCATCTGCTGATCCGCTCTGCACGGAACGCAGTCCCGCCGCGTGCCGCTCCACCAACCGGTACACCTTGTTCACAAATCTCCAAGCCCCCTCGATGCTGTCCTCGCTCCACTCTAGATCCTTCTCCGGCTGGTTGGCGAACAACATATAAAGCCGTCCAGTATCCGCCCCATACTTCTCCGCCATGTCGATCGCGCCCACGATGTTTCCCTTGGACTTCGACATTGCCGTCCCGCCCTTCAACACCATCCCCTGCGTAAACAACCGCGCCGCGGGCTCGCTGTGCGTAATCAATCCAAGATCCCGCATCACCTTGCACCAAAACCTCGAATACAAAAGGTGCAAGATCGCATGCGTAATCCCGCCAATGTACTGGTCAATCGGAAACCAATACCCGACCTTCGCCGAATCAAAAGGGGCCTTATCATTGTGCGGATCGCAATACCGGTAGAAATACCACGACGAATCGACAAAGGTGTCCATGGTGTCCGTCTCCCGCCGCGCTGGTCCCCCGCACTTCGGGCAAGTCGTATTCACGAACTCCGGCGTAGCCGCCAAAGGCGAACCACCCTCCCCCGTCAGAGCGACATTCGCAGGCAACACCACGGGCAACTCCGCATCCGGCACCGCTACAATCCCATCCTTCTCGCAATACACTACCGGAATCGGAGTGCCCCAATACCTCTGCCGCGAAATCCCCCAATCCTTCAACCGGTAAGTAGTCTCGCGCCGCCCAAATCCCTTCTCCGTCGCGTGCGCGGCCATCGCAGCAATTGCATCGTCCACCGTCAGCCCGTTGTACGGCCCAGAGTTCACCAGCGTCCCATTCTCGTGTTCATCAAAAGCCGCCGTCATCGTCTCGCCCGACAGCGCCTCACCGTCCGCAGGCTGCACCACCACCCGCACCGGCAACCCGTACTTCCGGCAAAACTCAAAGTCCCGCGCATCGTGCGCAGGCACCGCCATAATCGCTCCGGTGCCATATTCCATCAGCACGAAGTTCCCCACCCAGATCGGAATCTTCTCCCCGCTAAATGGATTGACCGCGTATCGCCCGGTAAAAAATCCAACCTTTTCCGCAGTCTCCAAATCCTCAGCCTTAACCGAAGCCAACCGCATCGATTTCAATTTCTCTTCAGCCGCCGCCCGCTCCGGCGATCCTTCCAACAATTTCCCCACCAGCGGATGCCCAGCCGCCAAAATAACCGCCGTAGCTCCATAAATCGTATCGATCCGCGTAGTGAACACTTCAATCGGCTCCACGCCCGCCACATCCGCCACCGCAAACCGAACCCGCGCCCCCACCGATTTCCCGATCCAATTCCGCTGCATGGTGATAACGCGGTCCGGCCACTGCCCCTCAAGCAATTTCAAATCGTCAATCAATTGCTCCGCGTAAGCCGTCGTTTTCAGAAACCACTGCTCCAGCTCCCGCACCTCGACCAACGTATCCTCATGCCGCCAGCAATATCCGTTGATCACCTGCTCGTTGGCCAACACCGTGCAACACTTCGGACACCAGTTCACGCGGCTCTTCTTCCGGTAAGCCAACCCGCGCTCCAGCATCCGCAAAAAAAACCACTGGTTCCACCGGTAATACTCCGGTTCGCAGGTCGAAATCTCCCGCCGCCAGTCATAGCTGAACCCAAAACGCCGAAGCGTACGCTGAAACTCCGCAATATTGTTGTTAGTCCAGGTCCGAGGGTGAGTATGATTCTTAATCGCCGCGTTTTCCGCCGGCAAACCAAACGCATCCCAACCCATGGGATGCAAAACATTAAATCCCCGCATTCGCTTTACGCGCGCAACCACATCCCCAATGGCGTAGTTGCGCATATGCCCCATGTGCATGGTCCCCGAAGGATAGGGCAACATCTCCAGCACATAATATTTAGGCTTGGAAGGATCGGCCTCCACCTCAAAAACGCGCGCCTCTTCCCACCGCCGCTGCCACTTCGCCTCAATAACCCAAGGGTCGTACTTCGCGCCTTCGACCGCCGCCCCACCCGCGCCGGCAGCGCCAGCTTGCTCCGAGGATCGAAGGGTATCCTTGCCAGCTCCCCCGACGCTTGCCCCCGCATCCCGTGAACGTTCGTCAACCACGCCCCAAAGTCCCCTCTCGCCAGCCGTAGACTTTCTCTCTTGCCCTTCCGACTCCGTGCCCTCTGTGAACTCTGTGGTGAATCTCTTGCTTTTTCCTTACCTCATTATTTCTTTACTTCATTGCTTCGCCTTTTTCTTCGCTTTCTTCGTCAATTCCGCCGCCCTCTTCTTCCCCGCTACCGTCAACATCGAATAT
The DNA here is from genome assembly GCA_049512575.1 of Candidatus Acidiferrum sp. Classification (GTDB taxonomy): domain Bacteria; phylum Acidobacteriota; class Terriglobia; order Acidiferrales; family UBA7541; genus Acidiferrum. The sequence goes on along the minus strand of JBEKWY010000050.1, from coordinate 8,465 downwards.
CCCTTCTCCGCCGCGGGCGCCGACTCCGCCAACCCAGCCAATTCCCAAAGCGCCGCAACATCCTTCCGATCATCCCCCGGATCCTCAATCGGCGTCTCGGCCAAAAACGCCCGGCCCGGCAGCCCCTCCGGCAAAGCCGCCCCCAACCGCGGATGCGTCAATATCCTTCGAAACGCCGCTTCCCCAATCTTCCCCTCACCAATATGCTCATGCCGATCCACGCGCCCGCCCAACGCAATCTTCGAATCATTCACATGAAACACCGGCACATTCTCTAACCCGATCGTGCTCTCAATCAATTCCAATGTAGACTCCAACCCACTCTCGCTCCGAATGTCATACCCCGCCGCAAACAAATGCGCCGTATCCAAACAAGCCCCCACTTCCAGTCCAGCCAGCGCCGCAACGATCTCGCCCACTTCCTCCAACCGCGATCCGATCGCCGTCCCCATCCCCGCCGTATTCTCCACCACAATCCGCATCGAACTAGGCGGCAATCGCTTCGCCGCCTGCTTGATCGAATCAATCGCCATAGCCACACCCTGCGACGCCCGCGAATCCCCAAACGCTCCAGGATGCACCACCACAAAATCCGCACCCAACGCCATCCCCCGCACCAACTCATCGTGAAACGCCTGAATCGATCGCGTCCGCAACATCGGCTGCGGCGCCGCCAAATTAATCAAATAATTCGCATGAATCACCAGCGGCCCGAGCCCCAAAGCCTCCCGCCGCTCACGAAATACCGCAGCGTCCACTCCCGCAATCCGCGCAGCCCCAGGCCCGCCGGCCCACATCCGCGGATTAGCCGAAAAAATCTGCAAAGCATTGCAACCAAGTTTATGCGCCGATTCCAGCGCGTTCAGATGACTACCAGCAATGGAAGTGTGGATCCCAATCCGCAACCCGCCATCCATCCAGGCAGGCGGCACCGGTTCCGGCTCAGGCTCCGGCCGATATTCATCTTCAGGATCAAATACGCTAACGTGTGTGAGTGGCTCTTCAGGTATTCCCAATGCGATTTTCGACTCCTTCTTAAACTCACCATTCTACCACACGCCCCAAATCCAGCTCCCCTAGCCACTGGTAGCGCCGGCTTTCAGCCGGCTCCGAAGGCCAGTAAAGAGAGCGACTCGCTCACTCGGTCGTAGTTTTCACGCGTCGAGTCTACGCACATCTCCTCACCAAAAATCACCGGAAACAAAAATCCACCCCAACTCGTATCTATGCCCAGCATCCATTCCCAAGGCCAGAATCGACTCGCAGCGCACTCGCTCCGAAGGAGTACCAATGCAAACGCTCTGGCAAGACATCCGCTTCAGCCTCCGCATGCTCCGCAAATCCCCCGCCTTCACCACCGTTGCCATCCTCACCCTGGCTCTAGGCATCGGCGCCAACACCGCCATCTTCAGCATCGCCAACGCCTTCCTGTTCCGCCCCCTTCCCGTGAAAGACGCCGACCGTCTGACGGTCATCGCCGTCCAGAGCACCGCCAAGTCCGACCCAAGCCGCGTCTCCTACCTGGATTTCCTCGATTACAAGGAGCAATCCACAGTCTTCGCCGACGTGACGGCCTACGACCTCGATCTCGTAGGCCTAGGCACCGGCGGCCGCGCCGACCGCGTCATCGCCGCCGAGGTTCAAAGCAATTTCTTCACGATGCTGGGCATTCACCCCGCGGCAGGCCGCTTGATCAACCCCGGCGAAGGCGATCGACCCCGTTCCGCCAATGTACTCGTCCTCGGTTACAGCTATTGGCAAAAACGCTTCGCGGGCGATCCCAGCGTCATCGGTCGCAGCGTCAGCTACGACGGCTACGAAGCCACCATCATCGGCGTCGTCGAAAAGCAGTTCCACGGTCCCTACTCCATCGTGGAAATGGACGTCTACGCTCCGATCGGCATGAACGGCATCGGCACCAACAGCACCAACCTCTTCACCGATCGCGCCGACACTGAACTCCTGGTGCTCGGCACACTGAAACCCGGGGTAACCTCGCGCCAAGCCGAAGTCGCCCTTCAAGTCATCACCCAGCGCCTCGCCGATCAATATCCGCGCACCAATCAGGGCCACGTAGTCCGCGTCTTCCCCGAACGCATCGCCCGCCCCGAAGCCAGTTCCGCCGATTCCCTCCCCTTGGTCGCCACCGTCTTCCTCACTCTCGTCGGCTTGGTCCTGATGGTCGCTTGCATCAACGTCGCGAACCTTTTGCTCGCCCGCTCCTCCGCCCGCCAAAGAGAAATCGCCATTCGCGCCTCCATGGGCGCCACGCGCGGCCGCCTCATCCGCCAGATGCTCACCGAAAGCATTCTCCTCGCCGTCGCTGGAGGCGCCTCCGGAGCTCTTCTCGGCCGATGGGTGTGCGGCGCGCTCGAGCAGCTTCGCCCGCTCGGCGACTTCCCTCTCCGCTTCGGCTTCACGTTTGACTGGCGTGTTTTTGGCTACGTTGCCGGCATCGCCATGGCCTCGGGCATCCTGGCCGGACTCGCTCCGGCCCTGCGCACGACTCGCGCCAATCTCAACGAAACCCTGCGCGAAGGCGGCCGCGGCCTGATTTGCGAAGGCGGACGCCGCCACGCCCTCCGCAACACTCTGGTCATCGCGCAAGTTGCCGGCTCCATCGTCGTCCTCATCGCCGCCGGCCTCTTCTTCCGCAGCCTCACCCACGCCGAATCTGTCGACCTGGGCTACGACGCCCACAACCTTCTCAACGTCGGCATCAATCCGGAGCTGCAAAACTACGACCGTCCGCGCTCCGAAGCCTTTTTCCGCGAACTCCTGCTCCGCACCCGGTCGCTCCCCGGCGTCGAATCCGCCACCATCGCCTACTCCGTTCCTCTCAGCTATTACAGCCAGGGCGGCTCGGTCTATATCGAGGGGCAGATTCTCGATTCCTCCAATCGCGCCCCGGGCGCGGGCTACAACGTCGTCGATCCGGCCTATTTTTCGACCATGCGCACGCCCGTCCTCTCGGGCCGCGCATTCAATGACGCCGACACCAGCTCGTCCCAACTCGTCGCGATCGTCAATCAGTCCATGGCTAAAGCCCTATGGCCGAATCAAGATCCCATCGGCCACAAGTTCGCCTACAAGGACGAAAAAGGCCCGTTCGTCACCATCGTTGGCGTGGCGCGCAACGCCAAGAACCAAGAGCTCCTCAACGAGCCGAGAAATTACTTCTACGTTCCGCAAGCCCAGGACTACCAAGCCAGCCACGTCCTCCAGCTGCGTACCTCTGTTCCTCCTGAAACGCTCGTCAACGCCATCGAATCCCAAATCCAGCAGCTCGACCCCAACATGCCGGTCTACGACGTGATGTCCATGGAAAGGTCCCTAATGGGCGCCAACGGCTTCTTCCTCTACAAAATGGGCGCCGCCTTCGCAGGCACCTTGGGCGCGCTCGGCTTGCTGCTAGCGGTTGTCGGTGTCTACGGCGTCGTCTCCTATAACGCCACCCGCCGCACTCACGAAATCGGCGTACGCATGGCGCTAGGCGCCCTGCCGGGCAACGTCTTCGGCCTCATCCTCAGCCAGGCCGCCATCCTCGTAGGCGCTGGCGTTGCCATCGGCCTAGTCGCCGCCCTGGCCATGACCAAATTCGTAGCCAGCTTCTTGGTAGGTGTAACCTCCTACGATCCCATCACCTTCGTGACGGTAGCCTTCCTCCTCATCCTTACTGCCTTTATCGCTTGCTATATCCCGGCCCACCGCGCCATGCGCGTAGACCCCATGGAAGCCCTCCGCTACGAATAACGCCGACTCCGCCAAGCCGCACTACCTAATCGCCAGACACATTGTCATCCTGAGGCGATCCGACAAGGATCGCCGCGGGATCTCAACGTAGGCCCATTGAAAAAAATCCAACAAGCACACCTCTCCGCACGCCGCCGTTGCGTGTGGGGTTTTTTCGCCCAAGAATCAGCACCAAATTCTGTAAGGGAAAAACAACAAGGAAAAAAAATCGCGGAGCCCAGAGTTCGATCAGTTCATCCGCAAATAACACAACGACCAGCTACAATCGCCCGGTGCCCCACGCGCAGCCGTTGAGTGTGGGGATTCTGCCCTGCACTACCAAACGGAAATCGACGATTGCGGCCCGTCCGGACGGTGAATTTCTTGTCCGCCGCGGGTTCAACCCACGGCCAAGCCCAACTCAGCATCACCCTAATTTGTCCGCGGCAACCCGCTTCCGTCTGCGCCCCTTGCCTTTTCGCGCAGGCTTCGTCGAAGGTTCCTTCGTCACGTTCCGCTTCGCCACCCGCGTTACCGAAGCCTCCGCGAACTCGAACACTTCCATGATGTCCGCGCGTTTCCGTTCGCGCTCGTGCCACATCTCCAGCGCCTCGCGCACCACATCCTCGGCCCCGTGGAATCGCCCACTCTCGATGGCCTGTCGTACAAATACTTCCTGCTCGGGACTCAATCGTACTTCCATGCCCCTCAGCCTAAAAGTCACCACCGCGCCTGTCAAGCACCTGCTTTCTCCCTATGCACTCGCGACCCAAGTCCCCACCGTCATTTCGAACCGACCAGGCCGACTCTCTCTCGATTTCGACCAAACCAGCGTGACCCGCACCCGCGCACCCCACCGTCATTTCGAACGGAGCAGGCCGACTTTTTCTTCCCCATTCGCTTCCCGCGAATGGGTCGGCCCGCGCAGAGAGAAATCTCTCTTCGATCGCTCCGCCGAAGCTCTCTCTAGCCCATCGGTCTTTCGTCTTTTTTTGCTCCTTCCTCCGTCAACCGTTGCAACTTCACCGCACCCAATGCCACAATCGCGCCCAGTGGACCGCACCTCCCACGTCTACATCATGGCCAGCAAATCCGGCGTCCTCTACGTAGGCGTAACCTCCAATCTGTCCAAGCGAGTGGCCCAACACAAAGACCAACAAACTCCGGGCTTCGCCCAAAAATATAACGTAACGAAACTAGTATGGTTCGAGCCGCACGCAGAAATTGGCTCCGCGATAGCCCGCGAAAAAGAAATCAAAACCTGGCGTCGCTCCAAAAAGATAGGCCTAATCGAATCCCTAAATCCCCAATGGAACGACCTAAGCGCGCAGCTCTGATCCCCTGACCCACTCTCTCCTACCTTTCTCCCGCCCTTTCTCCGAGCTCTCTCGTTCCTCGCCACCCACCGTCATTTCGAACAAAGCAGGCCGACTTTTTCTTCCCCGTTCGCTTCCTGCGAATGGGTCGGCCTGCGCAGAGAGAAATCTCTCTTCGATCCCTCGCGCAACCCCCAATCATTCAGAACTCGCGACTCCTATTTCCATGGGAGTGGCCCATCTTTAGAGGTTGGCGAAAAGGCAGGTTTTCCTGTCCACCGATATCCTGGGACCTATACGCGACGAAAGACCAACTATAAATTTTCTTGGATAAACCGCGGGCTAAGGTGGACGTCGACTTGGACCAGCGGCGAATCGCCAACCGCCTTGAAGCTGTGGATCTCGCCGGCCTTGATGACAAAGATGTCTCCAGCGACGCCCTCGAACGTCTTGCCGTCGACCGTCCACGCACCACGGCCCTCGCGGATGAACTGGATCTCGTCATAGGGATGCCGATGCGGACCCGGTCCCGAACCGGGCTTGCCATAGAACAGGAACACCGAAACACCGGTGTCGCCCTGCTCAGCCCCGACAAACTCATACGAACTACCAACAAAAGGCAGGTTCTCTTGACGCACGTGATGCATCCTCATGATCCTCCTGGTCTACCTCGCCCACCTCGAAGCGAGGCATTAGTGCTGGCTTTGCACGACCGTCAGTTTCCAAGTAAGTTGCACTCAATCATCAATTTCGGCGCGAGCTTTCGGTCACGTCAGGATCATCAGTCTCTCACAAGTTTCCGCCCGCCTTGGCGGCAAACAGGAACTTGTCCAGCGAAGGGCTTCAAGGGAGGCGAGGGCGTGTGGCCCATCCTTTGTACTCCCTCGTTTGCTCAGTCCTGCAGCGGAGCTGCGCATCGTCGGTGGACAACTCTAGCTGACGGGGTACGAATAGCGAGGTTTGTGGCCCCGGCGTCCACTTTGCGCACCGCGATCCCGTGCCCACCGTCATTTCGAACGGAGCAGGCCGACTTTTTCTTCCCCATTCGCTTCCCGCGAACGGGTCGGCCTGCGCAGAGAGAAATCTCTCCTCTTCCGGGGCATTTTCCCCACGTAAAGTTCATTCCGGCCGGCGGCCGGGTACCGCACTCTTCGGTTTTAACCGTGATGAGCGGGTGGCCCGGGCAAGTTGGCTTCTGCCGCTCACAGTCTGAACTGACGCCGAAGCTGCCCCAGGTTCGGTTTCTGACAGGTCAGTTCCAAAATGATCCTTGACAAGATGTTACCAATATGGTATCCTTCTTCGTGTTACCTCAAATAGTAATTCGAACGCTTGCCCCGTGCTTCGGCACCTCGGTCGTCCCACCGCAAAACGGCATTTTAGCGGTAAACCCTTCAGAATCCGCACTTGCGAAAAACACGCCCATAACTCCTTTACAATCCGCGCTTCCAAAATCATTAGACTTAAAGTCCTTTAGAATCCGCACTTACGAAACAAGGTGGGGGGAGGAGGTAAAGTGTTAACCAGAATCTTTCTTTCCTCCCGCGCTCAATCATGGATCTTTCTTTCGACTTTCAACTGTCGACTGTCAGCTCCCGAAGTTTGGCCCACCCGCCCCAATCAAGTACACTCAGCTCATCGCATCATTCAGGGGCAACGTCCATGCTTGTAGTCATGCAGTCCCATGCCACCGAGGAGCAAGTCCGTGCCGTCTGCCAGCGCATCGAAAGCCTCGGCCTCAAAGCTCACCCCATCCCCGGTGCAGCCCGCACCGCCATCGGCATCACCGGAAACGACGGCGCCATCGACCTCGGCGTCCTCGAATCCCTTCCCGGTGTGATCGAGTGCATTCCGGTAAGCAAGCCCTACAAACTCGTCAGCCGCGACACCAAGCAGGAAGACACGATTCTGCGCATCCCGACCCCCAGAGGTGAAGTTCTGGTCGGCGGCGGCAACGTCGCCCTGGTCGCCGGCCCTTGCGCCGTCGAGACCGAAGCACAATGCATGGCCATCGGCGAGCAGGTCGCCAAGTCCGGCTGCCGCCTGTTCCGTGGCGGCGCCTACAAACCGCGCACTTCCCCCTACAGCTTTCAAGGACTAGGTGAACCCGGCTTAAAGATCCTCGCGAAGGTCCGCGAAAAGCATGGCTTCGGCATCATCACCGAAGCCATCGACAACGAAAGCCTCGACCTCGTCGAGAAATACGCCGACGTCATCCAGATCGGCGCCCGCAACATGCAGAATTTCTCCCTGCTCAAACGCGCTGGCCGCGCGAAGAAGCCGGTCCTCCTTAAGCGCGGCATGTCCGCCACGCTCGACGAATTTTTGATGGCCGCCGAGTACATCCTCTCCGAGGGCAACTACAACGTAATGCTCTGTGAACGCGGCGTCCGGACCTTTTCCGACTTCTCAAGAAACACTTTAGATTTGGCCGTAGTACCCGCCGTCAAGAAACGCAGCCATCTTCCTATCCTGGTCGACCCGTCGCACGGCACTGGCAAGCGCCACAAGGTTCTTCCTCTCTCGCTCGCCGCGGTAGCCGTCGGTGCCGACGGCCTGCTAGTTGAAGTACATCATGAACCCGAAAAAGCCCTCTCCGACGGCGTTCAGTCCATCCTCCCCGAAGAGTTCGCCCAACTGAGCGAAGAAGTCCGCCAAATCGCCACCGTGCTCCACCGCCATGTCAACTAGCGTGACCCGCCGCAAAAACCCGCGCGTAATCATCCTCACCATCGCCCTGCTAATCGGTGCAATCGCTCTGGTCGCGCGCGAACATCGCCCTTCTTTCCTACGCCCAGGCGTACGCCTGAGCGCATACGTCACCACGCTGGACGGCAACGTCAGCGTCGTCGACCTCGTGAAACTCCGCGCCATCGCGCGCATCCCCGTCGGGCCGGCCCTTTCCGGCCTGCGCGAACATCCTACTCGGCCGGAAGTCTGGGGCGTCAGCACCCAAGGCGGCTACGTCTTTGTCCTCGACGCCCACTCGAATCAAATCTCCGCGCGCATTCCCGTGGGGCCGCTTCCCTATGCGCTGGAATTTTCCGCCGACGGCAGCCGCATTTACACCACGTCGTCCGGCAGCAATACACTCCTCGCCATCGACTGCCAATCCCACGCCTTTCTTGGCCGCGCTCACACCGGACGCGAACCAGTTCTTGCCCGCGTCACGCCCGATGGGAAAAGCATTCTCGTCATTAATCGTGGCGACGCGACGCTGGGCGTTCACGACGCCTCCACGCTGGCACAACGCGTCACGATTCCCATCGTCTCGCAACCCGATGACCTCGCCATACTTCCTGACAGCTCCGTCGCTTTTGTTCTCAGCCGCAGCCAGCCGCGTCTCTCAGTTGTCGATCTTCACCGTGGTGTGCTGCTGGCAAATCTGCAACTCGCGGGAACTCCGTCGGACATGTT
>JBEKWY010000049.1:0-32239 GCA_049512575.1 Candidatus Acidiferrum sp. | reverse complement strand
AGACCAGAGAGCTTACGAGTCTGGCTATCAGCAGGGTCACCAGGGCGATCAGAAATAATAGACCGGCTTCCTCATGGAGCACGCGAAGCGCTGGTAGGCTTTATCGGTGTTGATCGCCCGCGGGGCGGGAATCTGTATCGAGGAAGTCTACCTGCATTGGCAACGAGTGCGAGCGGCTGCAAGAGCGCTGGGCCACTGCCGAGCGCGACGTGGCGGGTCGCGCGAAGCCATGAATTATAGCGCGGCGCAGTTGGGCATCGCTCCGCGGGTCACTGGACGCCATGCGCACATATCTTCCTGCTATTTGCTCGATTCGCAGGCCGTCGATCTCGAAGCCATCTACGAAATGCAAGGACGTAGCTTTGCTTTCGAAATATGACGGGTGTGGCAATTCCCTTGCGGGTTAGCGTGCGCGGGCAAACTTTTGCCGCACACGCGTAAGTCGGTCTGTACGGCCTGGCGACTACCTGATCACGATGTCGCAGTGTCCCCAGACGAACAGTACGGCTTCTTTCCGCTCGCTAAGATGCTATGTCAGCGGAAATGTCTCGATTCGAAAGCCTGGTGAAACGATGCCTGTCACTGCGACCCCGACCATTCCAGCTCCCGCGGCACAGGTCAGCGGTCAAGACAATCCGTCTAGGGGTCTCACGGGCCTGGTTCAGCCTGAAATGGAAAGAGGCCACCCCGCTCGGATAGGCGCCCCATACGAGGACGACACGTTGACGTCGATCCGGGGAGCCACCTGTTGCCCAAGCGTATTCTTTGCGCGCGCTTTAGCTGCGCAAGTGTGCGGTCCATGCCCGATCAAACATCGTTTTGTACCTCCCCTTCGGAACGCTGCCGATCTCGGAGGCCTGCTGTGGAGGGGAATTCGTTGTGTCGAGGACAGGAGAGGCATACGATGCACGAGCCAGAGGTCTAAATCGGAAATTCACGCTTATACCCGGACAAGCCAAACACTTGCGACCGGACGAGTTCTCGGGGGCATGCCAGATTGATTCTTAAAGCTCGCATTTCCCCACACGCAAGAAGTGTCATATTGCTCCTGATGATCGTGGCGGTTGCAGTCCTTTTTCGTTTTGCCGCCCTGAGCCATATTCCGCCCGGAGTATTTTCCGATGAAGCTCTGAACGGAAACGAGGGAATCCACGCCTGGCGAAGCGGGGATCTAAAGGTGTTCTATCCGACCAACAATGGCAGGGAGGGTCTTTGGATCAATCTGATTGGGATTTCCGAATCCATTTTGGGCACAAATCCATTCGGCCTACGGGTTTCGTCTGCAATTGTTGGCTCGTTAACCGTTTTCTTCGTGTATTTGCTGGCAGCCGAACTGCGATCGGTTCGGACCGGACTTTTGAGCGCCTGGTTTTTGGCGACGGGTTTCTGGCATGTCGCCTTGTCTCGCATGGCCTTGCGCGCCATTGCAGTGCCGCTACTCTTTACTGCTTCGCTTTTCTTGTTATTCCGAAGTATGCGAGCACTAAACACGAAGCCACACAGCAGATCGGCACTTCTTGCAATCTTCGGTGGCTTCACTTATGGACTTGGATTTCAGACCTATATCGCATATCGCTTCACTCCCTTCGTGGTCCTCGCGCTGTTCTGTGCTGAGCTCAAGCGGCACCGAAAGCTGGCGAAGTCGATAGGTCCTTGGGTTCGAGTATTTACACTCTGGGTCGGTGCGGCGGTAGCGGCGGCTCTGCCGGTCGGGCTGTATTTTCTGAACCACCCCTCAGATTTCTTCGCCCGGGCCGAACAGGTCTGGATTTTTGCGGAACCTAACCCTTTGATCGCATTTGGGAAGGGTTTGCTTCCCACTGCTGGCATGTTCAATGTCAAGGGTGACTGCGCATGGTTATACAATCTCGGCTGCTCGCCTCAGTTGCTACCTCCTGTCGGGCTGTTGTTTGTCCTGGGGGTTGGGCTGAGCCTCCGCCGCGCGTGTCGTGAGGGAATCCTGGCCCGCACTGACTGGTTGCTTCTCGTGTGGTTCCCTGTGATGCTTCTCCCAACGCTTCTAACTGGGGGTCCTTCTGCCCTGAGAAGCGTTGGTGCTCTGCCGCCTGTGTTCATCCTTGTCGGTATAGGAGCCGAATTTGTGCTGCAAAAACTCGCATACCGTCCCACCGCCTGCCACCTGATGCTGGCTGCATTTATTGCGACCGGAGGGATCGAGGCATATCGGTATTTTTTCCTATGGGGTAACGACCCGCGGGCGGCCTATGAATTCGACGCCCCCAGGGTAGCAATAGGCCGTTTGTTGAACAGCCTTCCAGAATCGACTTCTCGTTATGTCGCATTTAGTCGAAATGACGACGACGTTCGAATTCCCTTCAATACTTCAGACGGATCTAGGCTACCTCTCCCGGTTTCCGCCGAAACGGTCCTCTTCGAAACCCAGGGACATCCCGCACCCACGTTTCTGTACGAAGAGGAAGTCGAAAAAACCACTTTTCCATCAGGCAGCGTGCTCGTTCTGCTCCAGCCAGACCCTAAATTTTATTCTCATCTTAAAGCAGGACCGAAGTTAAAGGTAACAACAACCAGCGAGATAACGTACGCGACGGTTGAATGATTAGCGAACTGAATGCTTTTGTGAGTTGAAACTAATTGAGCGGATAAAACCTAAGCAGTATTTTCTCGATAAGGCGATCCATGAGGCTGCGTTTGCCCTCGAGACGATCGACAAGCGTTGGCCGGATTGCGTGTAACCAAGCCGTTCCAGCACTAACACACCAGCCAGCAGCGGCACTAGCCAGATAACACGTGCCTGGTAACGATCCTCGACGTTGGACAGAATCCCGGTAACGGCGGCGTTCGTAGTGACAGCCATCACTATAATTGTGGTCAGCCCGGTCATCCGACCTGACCAATGCCGCACAAATACTAACCCCGTGCCAATCGCCACGAGTGATGCTAGGACTGTCCAGTATTGGAGGGCGGCAAAGAATTCTTCATGCAGTGTTTCCTGCGCTTGCCGGGTTTGTACGTAGCGTAATCGCGCGACCGGCATCACTGTTCCAGCCATCTGCAATATCCACGGGTTCGGGTCATAGTCCGAAAGCCCGAAGGTATGAAGTTGTTCCCAGAAATGATTGGCGGAGATCATAAATTCCTCTCGCGGATACTCGCGTAGGGCGCCCATCACAACCGCCGTCTCTTCGGCCTGCATTCGGTCTCTCTGCTCCGCCGACGAGCTGAGCCAGACTCCGTCGTCTCCCCACAGGAAGTCGCCTACATTGTCGGGAAGGTTGTGTACATGAGTACAGACCTCCAGATGGAGATCGCCGCAGTGCTTCTGCAGATACCACCTGCCGGGACCGTCAGCGATCACGCGCGCCAACAAGAATGGCGGTCCTTTGCCCTCCAGCGACGGCTTGCCGTATAGATACCAATGCAGCGAAATGTGAACCGCGGCAGCAGTAATGACGATCATGGTTACCGCGCCGACAGCTCGCAAATAGTCTGGCACCCTCGGACGGCGAAGAAGGGAAAGCAAAGCCAAGAACGCACAAATTCCGGCAGCAAGCAACAGGTGTGTGATATGGGATGCCGCCGACCACCAGGTGATCAGGACTACCATCAGGCGCTCCGCACGGGAGAGGCTCTGCGGGGCAAACACGAGAATGAAAATGGACAGATACAGTGCGGGGCCGAGAATATCCGGCATAATCCATGCGACGGACCAACTCGACCCAGTAAAAATGCTGAGAGGCAAAACAAGAGCAAGATAACAAAGGATAGTTTTCTTCGGCAAGATAGATCGCACTGTGAGCCAAATGACGTACGCAGTCAGAAGTGCATTGAGAGCAACGATAGGCCAGGGCGTGACATTCAAGTGCAACGGTAGAATACCGAGACAATAAATAAAGGAGCGCCCGCCATAGTCGTCCGAAAACTTGTGAAGAAACAGCGCCCGTGCAACGAGTGGACCATCCTCTAGATAAGACATCGAATCCGGGTACAGGAGGGGGTAGCGGTTGTATAGCGCGGGCCACGCCATAAGGAATGCCGCAGCTAGGACCGCGCCGCTGCGAGTGCTTGGATGGAAACGGGGCAATGGCGCTTTCACTCTAGTTCATTCTTGTTTGACTTCAAGGTCGCGGGCGATTGTACGCCCAGTTGGTCCTGGAATTGGCAGAGTTTTGTGGTTTTGTGGGGGGTCGTCTAAGCCGTATCTTGGGGAGCCTTGCGTGGCCCGAACTTCATGTTGCGAAAATGAAGCAGGCCAAAGATGGCAGCACGCAAGGAAAGTGCTGAAGACGCGGTGCTCCTATGCCAACACCGGCACGTAAGGAGTGTGCCTTCGTTGACTCGGCCTCTGGTGGCCCTTAGAATGTGCGTCGAATGGCGGAATCCTCCTCCCTAGTCGGGCAGACCATCTCGCATTACCGCATCCTCGAGAAACTCGGCGGAGGGGGAATGGGTGTGGTCTACAAGGCAGAGGACGCCCGGCTCCATCGCTTTGTCGCACTCAAGTTTCTATCCGTGGACCTAACCGGCGATCCCCAAGCCCTGATTCGCTTTCAACGGGAAGCTCAGGCAGCCTCGACACTGAATCACCCCAATATTTGTACCATCCACGATATCGGCGAAGAAAATGGGCAAGCTTTCATTGCCATCGAATTTCTAGAGGGTGCGACGCTGAAGCACCGCATTAGTGGGCGACCGCTGGAACTTGAAACGCTGCTCGGGCTCGGGATTGAAATCGCCGACGCCCTGGACGCTGCTCACGCCAAAGGAATCGTCCACCGCGACATTAAACCCGCCAACATCTTTGTGAGTGAGCGTGGTCACGCAAAGATTCTCGACTTCGGCCTAGCCAAAGTCCCGCGCATAGCCTCTGACACCCAAAATTCTGCTGACCAGGAGGAGACGCGCTCCTTCGCTGAATGGCATCTCACCAGTCCGGGCACCACGCTCGGCACCGTCGCGTACATGTCGCCAGAACAGGTAAGGGGCAAAGATCTGGACGCACGTACTGATTTGTTCTCGTTTGGAGTTGTCTTGTATGAAATGGCGACGGGTTCGCTGCCCTTTCGTGGAGAAAGTTCGGGAGTCATTTTCAGCTCCATCCTCGAACGACAACCAATTCCAGCGGTACGGCTGAATCCCGATGTGCCAGCGAAGTTAGAAGACATCCTCAACCGTGCGCTGGAAAAGGATCGAGAACTTCGTTATCAGCATGCGTCGGAAATGCGGTCCGAACTGATGCGCCTGAAGCGGGATACGGACTCGGGACGGTCGGTCTCCGTCAATTTGGGCTCACTACCTGTTGCACAGGAAAGCGACTCTCCAGCGACTCGACAGCCCTCGCCGGCATCCGGTTCGTTTTCTGCGCTTGGTCGATCTTCGTCATCGAGCACACGGAAAGCCGAAGTTCCTGTAGACACGCCTGGTTTACCGAAAGCGATTCCTTCGAAAGAGCGCTTTGCGACGCTTCCGGCAAGGCGGAGTCTGGTCTGGGTGGTGGGGGCGATACTTCTAGTCCTGCTATCCTCGATGGGGATCTGGCGGTTTTCGAGAAAATCTCCCGATTTGCCGCCGTCCGCGCTTGGGGCAGTACCCCTTGTGGCCATGGAGGGCGAAGAGAACACGCCAGCGTTCTCGCCCGACGGTAATCAGGTTGCCTTCCATCATTCAGGACCGAACACGAGTGGACTGTACACGACGCTGATCGACGGCGAAAAGCCCTTGCGTCTGACCGACAATCCGCACGACCTATATCCAACCTGGTCACCAGATGGTCGACAGCTCGCATTTGCCCGAGAATCCAAAGAAGGAATCAGCATCTATGTGGTTCCGGCTCTCGGAGGCACCGAGCACAACCTGTACACGACCCCCAAATCCTACGGGAATCCTAGTTACTTGAATTGGTCGCCTGATGGCAAAGTTCTGGCCTTTGCAGAGGGCAGCGCGGATTCATCCCACTCCTGGATCGCATTACTATCGCTGGCTGATTTGAACACACGAGCACTTACGTCGCCTCCAATTGGTAAGGTTGATAGGGGTCCGGCCTTTTCTCCGGACGGTTCAACCGTCGCCTTCGTACGATCATCTGCTCCGGGAGACAATGGCGACCTGTTTGTGCTGCCGGCCAAAGGCGGCGAGCCACGGCAGCTTACTTTTGATAATTGTTTGATTTATGGGCTCGCTTGGACCAACGATGGACGCGATATCGTGTTCTCTTCCACTCGAGGCGGTGAGCCAAGCTTGTGGCGCATCGCGACTGCCGGAGGAATACCGCGGCCGGTTCAAGGGACCGGGACACCCGCCTACGACCCATCCATCTCTCGCAGCGGTGACCGACTCGTTTACACGCAATCCTCCTATAGCGATAACATTTGGCGGCTGGGCTTGAGAGACGAAAAGAGCGCTCAAGGTGCCTTAGTGCGTGTCACTTCTACCAGGAGGGGCTTCAATAGGAGGCCAAACTTTTCGCGGGACGGAAAGAAGATTGTGCTCGAGTCCGACCGATTGGGATATTCGGATATTTGGTATTGCGATAGCGACGGATCCAATTGCGCACATTTGACTTCGCTACACGGAGAATCTGGGACTGCGCGTTGGTCCCCGGATGGGCGCTTCATTACATTTGAGTTTCGGAACAAAGAACACGAGGAGATTAATGTTGTCGAGTTGCCTGGTGGCCGGCCTCGCGAAGTGCCCACCTTTTCTGGAGCGGACAACGGAGCGCCTAATTGGTCGCGAGATGGGCAGTGGATATACTTCTATTCTGACCACGAGGGACGGCCGTTTCAGTTATGGAAAGTTCCATTCAAAGGTGGACCGCCGGTCCGAGTAACAAAAAACGGTGGTGTCTATGCTGTCGAATCGAATGACGGACGCTTTCTTTACTACTCCAAATTTACAGAATCGGGCATCTGGAAGATGCCCGTGGCCGGAGGAGAGGAAGTCCAAGTTTTGGCCCAACCTGCAGGTGAGCAATGGTTCAACTGGGCTCTGAGCCCATCCGGAATTTATTTTCTGACTGGAGATCCACCGAACGGGAAGATACAATTCTTCGACTTTGCTACTGGCAAGACAACCTCCATTTTCGCTTTGGAAAAGAGGGTTCCGTTCTTTGCCGGCCTGGCCTTGTCTCCTGACGGCAAATCGCTGCTCTTTGGCCAGTTCGAGTCCTCGGATTCTTACATCATATTGGTGAAAAACTTCCGTTAAATCTCCGATCGGGTCATTTTTTTTACAATGCAACTTTCCCCTGCCGTATAACCATTGGGCTCCGTAAGGTCACGCCCATGACCGGTACACCAAGACGCCCTCCTTTCACCAATGCTTGCCCTGAAGATTTTCTTGTAAGCCAGGTCGCCCGTCGCGTCAAAAAGACCGAAGCATCGGGATGAAAAGCATTCATGATTCAATCCCCTTTTTTGCGAGACCATTTGCCGTCAGCCTCATCTGTAACGGCTACGAATCTTTGAGTTTCCTGTAACGGCGGATCAGCGCGTTGGTAGAGCTATCGTGGTTGAGCTTGGGCTCCGTCTTGCTCTGCAGCTCGGGAACGATGCGCTGTGCGAGGACCTTGCCGAGCTCCACTCCCCACTGATCGAACGAATCGATTTGCCAGACCGTTCCCTGTGTGAAAACGGAGTGTTCGTACAACGCCACGAGCTTGCCCAGCGCCTCGGGCGTGAGACGTTCAAGCAAAAGCGTGTTGGATGGGCGATTGCCTTCGAATACGCGATGCGGCACAAGCCAATCGGCAGTACCCTCGGCCTTCACCTGCTTCGCCGTCTTCCCGAAAGCGAGCGCCTCGGCTTGCGCGCACACGTTCGCCACCAGCATATCGTGATGCGGGCCGAGCGGATTGAGCGCCTTCACAAAAGCGATGAAGTCACAAGGAATCAGCCGTGTGCCTTGGTGAATCAACTGGTAGAACGAGTGCTGGCCGTTCGTGCCGGGTTCCCCCCAATAAATCGGCCCGGTTTCATAGTTGACGTGTTTCCCGTCCAGCGTCACGTGCTTGCCGTTGCTTTCCATCGTGAGTTGCTGGAGGTACGCGGGGAACCTTTTCAGATATTGCTCGTAGGGCAACACAGCGACAGTCTGGGCCCCAAAGAAGTCGTTATACCAAACCGAGAGCAGCCCCAGCAGCACGGGTAGATTGCGTTCGAAGGGCGTGGTGCGAAAATGCTCGTCCATCTCATGGAAGCCATTCAACATGGCTCGAAAATTTTCCGGACCGATAGCCAGCATCGTGGAAAGACCTATCGCCGAGTCCATCGAATACCGCCCGCCGACCCAATCCCAGAAACCGAACATGTTGGCGGTGTCGATGCCGAATTTGGATACTTCCGGTGCGTTGGTGGAGACCGCGACGAAGTGTTTCGCCACGGACTTTTCATCCCCACCGAATCCCTTGACAGCCCAGTCGCGCGCAGTGTGCGCGTTTGTCATCGTTTCAAGCGTCGTGAACGTCTTCGACGAAATGATGAACAGAGTTTCCGAAGGATCGAGGTCCACAACCGCTTCCGCGAAGTCCGTGCCGTCCACGTTGGACACGAACCTAAACGTCATGCTGCGCTGGCTGTAGTACTTCAGCGCCTCGTAGGCCATGACCGGGCCGAGATCCGAGCCGCCGATACCAACGTTGATCACATTTCGTATGCGCTTTCCGGTGTGGCCTTTCCACTCACCGCTGCGGACTCGATCGCAAAACGCACTCATCTTATCTAGGACCGCGTGGACGTCCGGCACAACGTTCTTGCCATCTACCAGAATCGTTTCGTTTTTCGGCGCCCTCAACGCTACATGCAGCACGGCGCGATTTTCCGTGATGTTTATTTTGTCGCCGCGGAACATCGCGTCAACCCGCTCTCGCAAGCCCGATTCCTTCGCCAGGTCGAGTAGAAGCTTCAAGGTCTTGTCCGTGATGCGATTCTTCGAATAGTCCAGGTAAATGCCCAGAGCTTCGGTGGTGAATTTCTCGGCGCGCTTGGGGTCATCGTCGAAGAGTTCCTTTAGATGCAGCGGTTGAACGGTCTTGTAGTGCGTCTTCAGCGCGGTCCACGCTTTGCGCTTGGTGAGTGATTTAATTGCTGGAGACTTAAGAATCGCCTTTGCGACGGTTGCCATGATCCTCTCCTTTGAACCCGCAGAAACAGCTCGCCCTCCGTTACTGACTACCCCAGCGATGCGTCTGGGTCAGCTGATCAGATGGGGCCGGACAATTGGGTCGTTCCTTTGATGCTCAAGATCAAGTAATGGGCGACCAATATAGCGCTGCGGTGTGCTACCCAGGAAGAAAAAATACCGTGTGCGGGCTGCCCTGAAGCCTCTGAGTTGCAGCCGTCTGGAAGCTATCAACAAACACTAGGGTTTCTGCGCCCTGGCGGTTTGTGGCGGCTCGTCTTCGGCTTTGCGCCAGGTGGTGTCCGGGTTGTATTCCTGCACGGCTTTGCCGAGCGATTCGGTCTTCTTGCCCAGATCCTTCTGATAGACAATGCCATCTTCGTTCACGACAAACGTCATCACGCCGGAGGAGCGGTACTCGGCCGGATAAGCGATGAAGGCGAAGCCCTCGGTCATTTTGCCATTCGCGATGTAGTTTTTTGCGCCGCCGGGCGCGTGCTTCCCCTGGCGCCTCAGAATACGAAAGAAATAGCCACGATAGGGAGTGGGGGGGCCCAGCTTGGCCTTTCACGTAGCCTTCGGCGACCGCGGAAGCGACTAGCGGCCCGATTGGGCTTTGGGGTTCACCGTCCGCGACCTTCCAATAAAGACCATTGTGCTGGCCCTCATCGCTGAAGATCTGCATTGCGTACTCCCTGTGCTGTATCCCGTGGTATTCCTTTTGCGCAGCCACAAGCTCCTGGCAAACACGAATGGCCGAAAGTTCGTTCCGGCCAATGCGGCGGAACAGGATTTCCATCTTTCCGGCTTGGGTGTCGAAATACCAGGCAGTGCCTTTCATCGCGAGAGGAATCGGTGCGGGCCAATTTTCCGCGCCAATGTACATCATGACGGATCCATCGGGCTCTTTCACGAAGCGGTGCATCTCCTGGTATTTGCGCGCGAACTGGGCGTGGTTCTCGGCGTCCTGGGTCGGGTCACCCGACGAGACGATGTCGTGGGCATTCGGTCCGAGAATTTCGAGCATCGTTTTTTCATCGTTGTTCCGCGCCGCGGCCACCAAAGCCTGGCTCGCCTGTTCTGGTGACGAAAATGTTTTTTGGCCTTTTTGCTGAGCCGCAGAACCCGCGGAAAAGCAGGCCGACAGCAGCATCGCGAGTGCCATCTTCCAAACATCAGCCCAATCAAATTTCCAAAAGTTCGGCTGCGTGCGCCGCATATCCAATTCTCCCGATCTAAATGTGAGAAACAAGAGCAACTTGATTCCAAGCTCAGGGCGCTCAGTGGCGTCCCCCACCGTGAAAACCGCCTCCACCGCCAAAGCTGGCGCTTCCGCGCGAGGAAAAGCCCCGTTCCTCTCCGCCACGACCGAAGCCGCTGAAGGCATCGGAGCGAACGCCGCTCTGGCCGCGAGGCTCGGCATAGCCACGAGCGGCGCCGCGATCGCCGGCGAACGGCTGAGCTGTCCCGCCGCGGTCATAAGCGCCGCGGGCACCTTCGCCGCGATAGAACGCGTCGCGGTTATAAAACGTCCGGGTGGGCGAGTGATACCGCGCGTGATCGAAAACGGCGTAGTGGTGATGCCAATCGAAACCCCAGTGACCCCAACCCCACCCATAGCCCCCAAAGAACCCAACGCCGAAGCCAACTCCGAAGAACAGCGCCGGACCGTCATACCAAATGCCCGGATAGGGATACCAGCCCGGCCAGGCGACAATCGGGCCTCCGTACACGACCCAGGGATCGTACGCGGGAACGTAGACAACTTCGGGGTCAACCGCTTCGATCTCGATGTTGGAGTCTGCGTTGGTTACGGTTTGTTGCGACGTGGAATTGAGATTGCCGGCTTGTTGCGCGCGGCCACGCATCGCTTGAATGGCGTCCATCACGGCTTGTTCTTGATTGTAATAGGAGTCGCCGAGAGACGACGTCCACGAGACGTTTTTGTCCATGTTGCCGAGAACCGACGGAAACGCCGTGAGCGCTTTGACGCTGGGATCCCAGGGCTGCTGGTCCACGGCTTGGGCCAAAACGTCGCCCTTCAAATCGGGATGCGATTGCACCCAACGGTCGGCCTCGACGACCTGTTCGGGGAACGTCGAGGCCGCCAGTATTTGGGCTACCAGTGAATCGGGATAGAGGGCGATGGGCGCAACCAATTGCTGTAACTGCTCGGGAGTTTCCTGGACGTAAGGGGATCCGGCCGGGGCCTGCGAAGAATCTTGCTGATCCTGTGCGAACAGAGTCTGCGGGTGCGCTGCGAGCAACAAAACGAATGCGAGTAAAGACGCCAGAGCTTGCTGAACAATGCGCAGCTTCGAAAAGTCTGGCGCGTGTGGTTCACCGTTCACGGTGCTGGACCTCCGCTGAACTGTCTTCTGCATTCAGCTCCACTTAATAGATGCAGGCGACCACTTGGAAGATTCTGTTTTTCGTGATTCGCCGCTGAAGCTGAGACAGGAGCGGTTTCCGTACGCGTTGCAGTCCAGAACAAAATCGTCACCGGACTACTAAGCACAAGTTTTGCGAATGCCCTTGGGCCGATCCTCGTCGGAATGTTTCGCGCTTGCTCGGCTCACTTAATGGAAGCATCGAGTCCAAAAAATCTGCGGAGTGATGGAACGTGATAAACAACAAAAAACGCGAAGGGACCGATAGTCCAAACACCTTCCGTACTCCTTGCGGGCGGACCTCAGGATGGACAGTCTGCGCTCGGACCCGCGCTTCCAGAACCTCATGCACCGCATGAATTTCCCGAAATAAGTCAGATATGCTCACGCATCAAGGCAAATATTGACTTCAACTCCCGATTAGAGTCGCGTAACCGGACATTTGGAGCACTTGATTGCATAACAGTGTCGGCTCCCTCGACCTGAGTACACTTTGGTTGACGACCAGAGACTCGGGAGGAAGGATCCGACACTGTTATGCAATCAGGTGGTTTTCGAGTGAATTTCACTTTACCGGTAACGGCGTTTACCAGGACTTGAGTCCAATACCTGGGAACCTCCCCCTTTCGAGAGTCATCAGTAAACACAGGCCGACTTCTCATTACTGATCTGGCCGGGCATGCAGCGTTTTCGCTGTTTTTAACCGCCCACGACCGCCGCCGATTGTGTCAAGACTAGCGATTACTCCGGAAGGAAGCGGTAGCTTTGCCGCATTAAGATTTTCACGAAGATGTTCAACAGATGATGTCCCTGGAATCAGAATGATGTTGGGCGAACGCTGAAGGAGCCACGCAAGCGCAACCTGCATAGGCGTGGCCCCCAGCGACTCTGCTGCAGCATCGAGCACTGACGACTGTAAGGGAGTGAACCCTCCCAGAGGGAAGAACGGCACATAAGCTACGCCATGCTTCGCGAGGTCATCAACAAAGCCATCATCGTTCCGTTGCGCTAGGTTGTAAAAGTTTTGCACGCAGACTATTTCCGTGATTCTCTGGGCCTCGGCTAGCTGCTTCGGGGTTATGTTGCTTACACCGATGTGACGAATCAATCCCTGCCGCTTGAGTTCGGCAAGTACAGTCAGAGGTTCTTCAATCGATGCCTCCGATGGCTCCGCTATGCCTCCAACACGCAAATTGACGACGTCAAGCCTGTCCAGTCCCAGATTTCGCAGATTGTCATGAACGGCATCGATGATCTCTTGCCGCGAAAGAGCGTGAAGCCAGGACTTGTCTTCGCCTCGCCGGGCGCCGACCTTGCTGACGATCACAAGGTCATCCGGATAAGGGTGAAGCGCCCGCTTGATAATTTGATTGGTGACATGCGGACCATAATAGTCGCTCGTATCGATATGGTTCACGCCTGATGCAACCGCCTCCCGCAGGACTGCAATCGCGGTATCAATATCGCGCGGCGGTCCCCACACCTGCGGGCCGGCAAGTTGCATCGCGCCATAGCCAATGCGGTTCACGCTTAGTGAAGTTCCTGGAAGTGGAAAGGTGCCGCCGAGATCCGCCTGTTTTGTCACTTTCGTTTCTCCTCTCGTTGTCGCCACTGTATTTAAGCTTCGAAGTAGTGCATGTTCTCGAGATCGGAGAGCAGCCCCGGGCCCGTTGGGCGCCATCCCAGCCGTTTCTGCGTTTGCGTGCTGGAAGCCGGACCGTCCACACCCCCAAAGTGCCCGAAAAAGCCAAAATGGTCAGCTGCTTCCTTGGGGGGCTTAGAGACGACCGGAACCTTCAGGCCACGTCCGATGACCTCGGCGATGTCTCGAAGCGGCACGCCCTCTTCGGCGACTGCGTGATACTTGGCTCCCGCAGATGCTTTCTCAAACGCCATCCTGTAGAGACGAGCAGCGTCGAGCACGTGCACAGCAGCCCAACGGTTGCGCCCGTCGCCGACATACGCCGAGACACCCTTCTCGCGAGCTATATTGATCAGGTAGGTGACGAGGCCTTGTTTGAGTGGGTCGTGGACCTGGGGGAGGCGCACCACCGCAGCGCGGACGCCTCGCGAAGCCAGCGCCATGGCCGTCGCTTCCGAAGCGCGCGGAAAGGAGTTCGAGACAGGAGGATGCGCGTCTTCTTCGGTCGCGACGCGGCCCGGCGCCAGGAACAAAAGCCCGCCGGTAACGAGCAGCGGCCGGTCGGAACCCGCGAGCACAGCGCCGAGGACCTCGATGGCGCGCTTGTCGGTCTCACAGTTCGCCGCGAACTTTGAAAAGTCGTGGTTAAAGCCCAGGTGAATCACGCCATCCGACAGCTTCGCTCCACCGCGCAGGCTCTCGAGATCGTCCAGATCGCCTCGATGCACCTTGGCGCCGGCGTCGACAAGAAATTTCGCGCCCGCGTCGGACCGCGCAAATCCCAGCACTTGATGGCCCGCTGCAAGCAATTCACGTACGACCGCCGAACCAATGAAGCCCGTTGCTCCCGTAACAAATACGTTCATAGATTGCTCCTTCGTAGCAAAGTTAGCGCAGCACCGAATCATTGAAACGACTCTCCGACGAGTTGTTCACTTTTTTTCCAGAGGGCTTCCGCGGTGCTCGGGTCGAGCGCATAGGCCCGCACGCCTTCGCTTGCGCCCGTGATGGTCACGTGGTCCGGCGCAATCTGGCCGACATGGCAGTTCTCGCAATATTGGCCGCCGATCCCGTCAGCCGGAACGACGACACCGGCCCATACCGAGGTTGCTGCTCCTTGTGGAATGGTCTTCCACTGGAAGGGCCCCTTACCCTCGGCTGTAAGCTGCTTATCTATCTGCTGAATCAAGTTTTGGAGGAGGCTCGGGTCCATGTAGCGACCCAGCTCCGTCTGTATGACTCCCGGATGCACGGCCGCGGCACGCACGCCACGCTTGCGGTGCCGTTTGTCAAAACCGACAGCGAAGAGGATATTCGCCGTTTTTGAGCGGCCGTATGCAACCAACGGGTCGTAGGGGGTCCGCTCAAAGTTGGGATCCTGTAGGTCTACGTTGGATATGCGATGACCGGCGGAAGACAGGTTGATCAACCTTCCTCCTGCACGGATCAGCGGCGCAATCCGGTTGACGAAGACGAAATGACCGAGATGATTTGTGCCGAACTGCGTTTCGAAGCCGTCCACCGTCTTGCCGAACGGAGTGGCCATAACGCCGGCATTGGCGATAACCACGTCAAAGGGTTCCTTTTTTGCCAGCAGCTTATCGGTGCAGGCGCGCACGCTTTTGAGTCTGGCGAGATCGAGTTCAATGAGCTCGAAGCCGCCACCGTTGGCTGCCGCGGCCCTTCGCACTTCCGTGGTTGCCGTTTCTGCCTTAATCAAATCGCGCGCCGCACCCACAACGTGCGCTCCGTGGGCGGCCAGAGACCGTGCCGTCTCCACGCCGATGCCGGCCGAAACGCCCGTGACCAGGATTCGTTTACCCCGCAGATTCACGCCGGACAAAACGTCTTCCGCGGTTGATGTCGCCCCAAATACTTCCACCATTGTCTTCCTCCTCGATTGGCCCCGTTCGAATGCCCTACATTCGCAACCACAGTTGACGAACCGCCACGACTTCTGTAAAACGGAGATTGTCTCCGCAATAGGCTTAGATAACCGGAGGCTATCTCCGGTTACACGGCTTACTAGATTTTTTTGGATATGCCCAGGAAGCGTTCACAACCCGTTATGCGAAAGCCTCGTGCCGATGCCCAACAGAATCGCGAGCGTATTTTGGAAGTCGCGAAGGAGGCCTTCACTCGGTCCGGCGCCGATGCCAGCCTGGACGAGATCGCGAAACAAGCCGGCGTGGGGCCGGGAACGTTGTACCGGCATTTCCCAACCCGCGATACGCTGATTGAGGCGGTGTATCACATCGAGGTGGAGAAGCTCGCAGCGGCACAGCGGGAGCTGTCCGTAAAATTGCCTCCGGTTGAGGCTTTGCGGGCGTGGATGATGCTTTTCGTTGATTATATCGCTGCAAAGCACATTATCGCCCCGGCACTGAACAGCGTCGTGGGTGGTCCCTCGCGTCTGTACGAATCTTCGCGCTCTATGGTTTCGGGAGCTATCGACGCGCTTGTGAAGCGCGCTATCAAAAGCGGCGAGATACGCAAAGACCTCGAACCCTTCGACCTCCTTCGCGCGCTCATCGGTGTCTCGAACGTAGCAACTGGCCCCGAGTGGCAGCAAAGCGCCAAAAGATTAGTGGACATCCTGATCACCGGCTCACGACTGGCGAACTAGGCCCGAGGATTCAGTCCCAGACAACGGGGAACCCGGAAGTAAGGCCTCCCGGTTGGTAGACTGCTCCGGATAAACGCGCCAGCAGTGACCGACCAATCGGCAGCGACAAGCGGACTTCACAGGACTAATCCGGCCGGAAGCCGGATAGCTTCCAGATGGGCGTCCGGAATGGGCGGGTTGCGACGACCTTCTGGGTTCCGACGCGCTCATCATTCCCAGCTTGCTCTGAGCGGCAAGAAGCAGCATGCGCAACATCCCCCGTCTACACTGCATAAGATGGCCTTATGTTTCTGTAAATAACTGCGAATTGGACTTATGCGCTGGCGCACGGCTTAATCACAAGTGGGAGGACTCCCGTGCCGACATTACCTGACGTCAATCTTTGGCCCGACGCGGAACACGCCTTGGACTATCTCCGGCGCGCGGATTCGATCCCGCACCGCGTCGAGGGCGAAGCTACTCTGCTTGAGTTTGTGCCCGTTGAAGCAAGCCGCATTCTCGATCTGGGCAGTGGTGGGGGAAGGCTCCTTGCGCTCGTGAAATCGGCTCGCCCGCGTGCCCAATTTGTCGCGCTTGACTTCTCGCCAACGATGCTGGAGGCGCTGCACAAACTGTTTGCCACCGATGGCAGTGTCACGATCGTGTCACACGATTTTGAAGACGAATTGCCTCCGATGGGGCTGTTCGACGCAGTGATCTCGAGTTTTGCGATTCACCACGTGTCAGACGAACGAAAACGCACACTGTACCAGGAGATTTTCGAGCTTCTCGCTCCAGGCGGCGCATTCTGCAATCTTGAGCACGTCGCTTCTCCAACCTCCCGTCTTCACGCCGGGTTCCTCCAGGCGATTTCCTGGGCGGATGAGGATCCGTCGAACAAGCTTCTCGATCTTGAAACTCAGTTGGCGTGGCTGTGCGAAATTGGCTTCATCGATGTGGACTGCCACTGGAAATGGCGCGAATTGGCATTGCTCGTGGGCGTCAAGCCATCCGCGATTAGTCACGCCCCGATGGGCTAACCGATGATTTAGCCTGTCGCTTCGCCTTGGGCGGTTGACAAACGCGCTGGTATGGACTGATGCTGCTTTGAGAAAAGTCCGTCCGGGATCAGGTGACGCCGAGGGGTGGACGACCTTTGCGCGGCGTGGGTTTGGTGGGAGCGGCGAACGCTGCTACTGCCAACGTAGCATCATCGAGGCAAAATCCAGCTCAATCCTCTTGGCTCCGAGCGCGCGAGGACCAAGATAACCATCCAAGCCGCTGGGAACGGCTTCGGTCGCGCCGCGAACCAAGAGGACGCGAGAATTTGACGCAACCGAGCCAAGGCGGAGTCCTGGGAGCCGGACCGCATCAGCCACCAGGGAACCTATTCGCGCATGACCCAGTTGTTGGACATCGACCCCGTGCATGCGTGGCCGCAAGCGCTCCTCAAACAGGGCGATTTCCTGAAAGCCCGTATCGACAAGCAACTGAACGGGCTGATCCTGGAGCATCAGTGTCACGAAGATGCCTTTCCCTTCAAAAGGCGGAGCTTGTGAGGTGCCATTCCGTACCTCGAACGCAATCAGCTTGGCCTCATAATCGATCCGCACCCGTTGGCATCGGCTAAGCAGATCGAGACCCACGACGGCAACGATGTCCTTGGCAAATTCGGAGTACTGATTCAAGTCGGCAACCATCATTCTCGCATCGACTGCCACGATCGGACCCGCTTGGACCTCGGGAAATCGAGCCCACTCCATACGCAGAGAGTAAGTTCGGCTCTGTCGAGGACTATCAGAAATACACCCGTCCTTATGACCAGCGGGTTTTCGATGCGCTCGCTGACACAAAGCTGACTGTGCTCCATTTGCATTATTTGGAAAGGCCGTACCTCGACCAGTTCAAGGACTTCCATGCGCCTGTTCTTCAATACTCGGTGAAGACCAGTGGCATTCCCATCTCGGAGGTTCGTCAGAAGTACTCGCAGCCCCTACTTGGTGGCGTTGACGAAATCGACTATCGCAAACTAACAACGGAAGAAATTCATTCTCAATGGAAGGACGCGAGATCGCAGGCCGGAGCAAAGTACGTCGCTGCCCCAGGGTGCTCCATTCCGAATGATTCTACCCCTGATGAGCTGGCGCGCTTTCCCAAGTCCCTCGGGATTTAGACCGTTGACGCCCTGGTGTCCTCTTTACGAGGAGGACACATTGACGTCGATCCGTGGGGCCACGGGCTGACCCAGCCGGATCCGCTGTGCTCGTTCAAGCTGGTTTACAGTACGATCGAAACTACGGTCGAGAGTGGTCGCGTATCTCATTAGCGTATCCAATCTTGCAGAGTCAGGGATACCCTGGCAAAGCGATTCCAGTTCCAGCCGCTCGCACAACATTGAGTTCCGTTCGTCCTTGTACCACCGCAGTTTCTGCAGTTCCTCTTCCAGATCGTGCCAGAGCTTGTTCTTACAGTTCTCGGGGGAAAATAAGCCCTTCTGCCTGCGGACGTCTTCGGGCAAAGCTGCTGTTTCTGCAAAACGCTGATACCAGTGGTGTAGATCCATCTGCCAATGGCCACTGTCAAGATGTCCGTAGAGCTCAACCAAGTCTGCCCTGTCCCTCGCGAAATCAAGACCTTGATTTTCTATTCTCGTTTTCATTGCTCCTAGTTTTACAAGACAAACGTCGAGAGCTTCGACGTTAGCGATTTCTCTTAACAAGCCGCCGCCGTGCCTAGACCTTGGGAAGTTTCCTGGTTCGGCGATCGTACGCTGCATTTCGTCCCATTCGAGGAACGCTCTTCCCTTCTCGATCTCAGCCGCCTCGGCGATGAGATGTCGACGCTGGCGCCAGCGGATGGCGACGAGATTTTCGACGAAACTTTCCTCTACCGCACCCACCGGCCGAAGCGCTTCGAAGAACCCATTGAGCAACCCCTCGTATCGGACCCGCGACTCGCTCTCGAGTACTACAACATCGGAAAAGATCCCATGCTTGCGCGCATTTTGGCTGCTCGTTTGCTTGCCTTCTGCCGTCCTCGGCCCACTGGAACGTTGGGCGTTGGAGCGGTTCGCGGCAAGTTTTTGCGGGGACGCCGGCTTGGCTTGCTCGTTCCCAGGTGCCTGTGGCTCCGTGACCTTCCCCGCGGGCTTCCACTCCGTGACCCGTCACTAGAGGGTCCGGTAGACAGTTTCTTAGAGCGACTGTTGTCTTAGGTGCTTTGGGAGCCGGGTCCGCGGTGGATTCTCAATATCGAAGGCCGCCGCGGAATCTTTAAAAATACCACCGGAGCCGCAGGTCAACTTCTGCCCCCTCCGCCGGCAAGGCGCAATGAACAAAACTAAGCAGCAACACCTTGTATGCATTGCATGGCCTCCGACCTACCGTTTCCCGAACTCCGTCATAGCGTCCCTTGTTCGCTAGATCGCGACCGTTACCGCTCACGATTAACTTGCCAGCTTGGCTGGAAAAACCTCCGTCCAAATCCGTTGGTTAACACGAATCGCTACGAGCGTCTCAAATTCGTCCGAGAAAGGAATATATTGTGTAAAGTCCGATAGCCCAACGTAAGCCGTCACGGTAAAGCCAGCGGCAACGATAGCATCGATAAGACCCATTCCCTGTTCGCTTAGCGCAACGCCAAACAAACCCTCCTCGGGATGCAGGCCCTCCTCGGGATCCACCCCCTCCACGGGATGCGGCCCCTCCTCGGGATGCGGCCCCTCCTCGGGATCCACCCGCTCCACGGGATGCAGCCCCTCTTCGGGATCCACCCCCTCCACGGGATGCGGCCCCTCTTCGGGATCCACCCCCTCCACGGGATGCGGCCCCTCTTCGGGATCCACCCCCTCCACGGGATGCGGCCCCTCCATGGGATGCAGCGATCCAGGCACGAAAACATGCCTAGTGTTAAGAAATACTGGCACGTTGCGGCGGACCTTGTCCACGACAGCAGAAAAGTCCTTGCAGAAAAAAACAGCGATTTGTGATTCCATTGGTGCGTTCATAATTTTTCCCCTATCTCCGAGAATACGTCGCCTGGTGTTAGCTGACGGCGTTATGCATAAATACGGACTAAATTGAATTTGTGGTCTTATTATTTTTGGGGAACTCGAATTTTCTACTAAGTCCTTGCAAACCTTTGATTTACAGGCGCATAGCTCCGACGAGGCTCCAGCCAAGCCCCACGTCGGTCGATCCCCGGAAGAGGTGGCAGATCGTGCAGGGAGACATTAGGAGTGGGGACCTCTCGGAGAGGTGTCGGCGCCACAGGGTGCCTAGCGGAGGCCTCGATTTCCAGCACTTTACCCCCGAGAGTCCTCATTTCCTGTCCCGTCCTCACATCCCAAAGCTTTATGGACTGGTCTTGGCTTCCCGAAGCGAACTGGCCGTGGGAGCTAAATGCCACGCCAGTGACCCAACTCGAGTGACCTTTGAAGGTGCGATCGAGCACGAAAGGGGATGTACTGCCGGGCCGGATCGGAGAGGTGCAAGCGCTGACGAAGACCTACCACGAATGGCCATTTCGCTTGGCGTGTTTGGAGGTTTCAGCTCCCGCGGGACCTCGGAAGGCAGGTCTCGGTGACCGCCAAAATGCCGAGCGCGGCCCGCAAAATGGGGGCGCCGCTGAGGGAGTTCTTACGAAGCGAGCCGTTGCTTCAAGGCGGTAAGGGTGCCAGGGTTCGCCTTGACCTTGAGACAAACACCCTTTTCCTCGTACGACTCGCTGAGCACATGGACGTTCTTGCGAATGTCGGCGAGCACACCTTCCTTGCCGTAGGGAACGACGAGCTCCACCTCAGTCATGGTATCGAGAAAGAAAGTGACGAGACGAGAGTGAAGTGCCTCGATGTCCTCGGGGTTGAGCGCGGACATCGCAATGGCCTCGGGGAACTCTTTCTCCAGCAAGGCCTTTCGCGAAGAATCGACGATGTCGATCTTGTTTAGGATCACCAGAGACGGGAGCTTTCCCGCCCCAATCTCTTCGAGCACCTCTTTCGTCACCTGAATGTGAGAGCGGAACGCCGGATCGGCCGCATCCACTACGTGGAGCAGAAGGGAGGCGTCCAGCGCTTCGTCGAGAGTCGACCGGAATGAGGCCACCAGATCGTGGGGAAGATTTCGAATGAAACCAACCGTGTCGGAAACGAGAATCCGGGGTTGCGTCTCGGGGTGCAACGCTCGCACGGTGGTATCCAGGGTAGCAAAAAGCCGGTCGGCCACGAGCACTTCGCTCAAAGTGAGCGCCCGCATGAGTGAAGACTTTCCGGCATTGGTGTAGCCGACGATGGCGACCTTGGGCAAGCCTTCGCGATGACGACGGCGCTCGACTTGCTCTCGATGGACCGCTTTGAGCTCTCGTTGCAGCTCGCTGGTGCGGTCCCGCACTTTCCGGCGCTCGATCTCATGAAAGGACTCGCTGACCCCTCTTGCGCCACGTCCTCCACCCCTTCGCTCTTTGGCCCCGGAAACGCGCTCGCGGGGCGCGAGGTACTTGAGCCTTGCCAACTCCACTTGAAGTTGCGCTTCTTTGGTGCGAGCATGCCGATGAAAAATCTCGAGGATGATGGCCGGCCGATCGTAAACCTCGACACCGGTCGCTTCTCGAATGTTTCTCACTTGTGTGGGGGTTAGTTCGTGATCGAACACCACGCTTTCGGCCATGCTGGGCGCCTTCACGAGTACACTTAGCTCATTCAGTTTTCCCGGCCCGATGAGAGACGCAGCCGTAGGGGATTGCAACTTTTGCGTAAGCGTTCCGACGATATCCCACCCAAGTGTCTCAACGAGTTGCCTCAATTCCTGCAGGGACGCACCGTGCTCTTCGGCGGCCGTCTTGTGCAGCTGTACATCTACAAGGATAGTGGCCGGCCTGACTTCGGATTCGGAAGGGTGGATCATCTTGAAAGCATATCCCGCTTCGCGGGCGCCCGTGGCAAACATAAAGTGCTCGTCATCGACCATATGAAAACTTTCCGGAATTAAGGGGGCAAAATGATCGGCTCAAAAACGCCATTCGCAATACCTTCCTCAATGCGCGTTTGGGGGGAACGACCTTTGGCCACGGTTACGCGCAGCCTTTTCCCATAGGCGAAAAGCTGTGAGCGGCCGTATTTTCGACATCAAGGAGAATCCTCTATGAACATCGCACAGATTCGCGAGGCACTGCTTTGGTGCGTGATCCTCAACATTGGTCTTGTGACCGTGTGGTCCATTCTGGTTTTGGTTGCGAAGGGATGGCTGAACGGAATCATACTGAAATGGTTCCGGGTATCGGCCGAACACTGTGACATGATCAACCTCACGGGAATCGTTCTCTACAAAGTCGGCAACATCCTGTTCTTCCTTGTGCCGTATATTGCGTTGCGGATTGTCGGGTGAGCCGTGATGGATGGATTGCGAGCAGCGGACCTGCTCTGCTGATTTCATAGGACGGCTCCCGTGGTTCCGCTCAAGATGTTGCCGGCCGAATCTCGGCTTTACCAGGCGCAAATTGGTCTGATGAGCATCGAAGGAACGCCGACGAGCACCCGCAATGAAAATCAGTGCAGTTGCGAAGTTCACTTGCAGTGTCTCCAGCTCTACGCCGCGGCCGTGACAGCATGTATGGGCGAGGAGAATTTGCTCGTTCCGAACCAGAAGTGAATAATCTCTTTCAGCGCTCAAGAGGCGAGTGCGAAACCTGAGCCGAGTCGAGTGACGCGATGACCCATGACTAATGTGGAGGCCAAAGTCTTTCCGATCGAAGTGCTGCGCGAATTCTCCGCTCGCGTGTTCATGCATTTTCATGTGCCCGAAAGCGATGCCATGCAAGCCGGCGATGTACTCGCCGCTGCGGACTTGAGAGGCATCGACTCGCACGGCGTGGCACGCATGAGCAGCTATGTCGACCTGCTCGGCGAGGGGCTAATCAATCCCAAACCGCAGATCAAGTTGGTGAGGTCGACGCCGAGCACTGCGAACGTTGATGGCGATAACGGCCTTGGTTTGGTCGTAGGCCCGCGCGCGAATCAGATGGCGATCGATATAGCGGAGAACGTCGGGTCTGGTTGGGTCTCGGTGATGAACACCAACCATTTCGGCATCGCCGGCTATTACGTTCTCAAGGCGGTCGCCTGCAATATGATCGGCTGGGCGATGACCAACTCCACGGCGCTCGTCGCGCCGTTGTGGGGCGTGGAGCGCATGCTCGGCACTAACCCGATTGCGGTCGCGTTCCCAGGCAAGAACGAGCCAGCCATCGTAATTGACATGGCCACGTGCACGGCTGCGTTCGGAAAAATCGAAATAGCCCAGCGAAAGGGAGAGAAAATCCCCTCTGGTTGGGCGATCGACAACCAGGGGCGCGTCACCACAGAACCGGCCGACGTTCTTGCAGGCGGAGCGCTATTGCCGCTAGGTTCGGATCGCGAGCGAGGTGGGCACAAGGGTTACGGCCTAGCAGTGATGGTCGACCTTTTGAGCGGCGCGTTGAGTGGCGCAAATTGGGGCCCGTTCGCTCCGCCATTCGCTCTTCGGCAGACAATTCCGACGCGCAGTGTCGGCAAAGGAATCGGACACTTCTTTGGCGCCATGAGGATCGACGGCTTCATTGATGCCGAGGCGTTCAAGTCGCAGGTGGACGAATACATCCGCGTTTTCCGCGCCACGAAACCCGCACCGGGTACCAGCGGTCCCCTGATTCCGGGCGACCCCGAGCGCGAAGCGGAACGAATCCGACGCGAGAAAGGCGTGCCCCTTGTGTTGTCTGTCGTCAAAGAGCTGCGCGGCATCTCTAAGAAAACAGGTATACCGTTCGACTGACGCCTTAGATATCCGGTAATGGTTAACCGCCCGGGATGAACTACGGGCTGACCTAGCCAGCCGCATCCGCCGAGCCCGACAAGTCCAAGTCGCCCGGGTGTCGCCCCGTTGGACCTGTTCCGAACTGAGACAGATGGCGTGCTGCGGCTTGAGTCTATCGGAAGACATTGAGAAGTCGGATGCGGACGAAAAGTGACGTGACCGGGGTTAAATCTGAAGGCCCCGACCAATTGCACAAGAAACTCGCGAGCCGGCGTTTCTGTCAAGGCGGCGGTTCTCGTTGACCCTCTGGCACAACCTTCGGCCCTAGGAAGTACTCAACAAAGATCTCTGAATGTTCCCACGCTGGATGCCGGGGTGCGCTGTTGAACACAGAGGAATGATTTCATGGCCTTCAGCAGTCTTACCGCAGTATCTTAGCTCAGTCGAGTGCCTCCTGCATTTCCCCCTCAGGTTATCGGCTATTTCGACGACGTGGGTTTAAGCAACTTTCCCTTCCGTACCAGGTTTTCATCGCGCGGCTCAACAAATGAAGAGCAAGAATCGTATCGATTTCTTTCCGGTCGAGGGGTGTGGTAGCGGAAACCTCGTTGATTTGCAGGCCGCGGCGCTAGAGGCGACAGCTAACGCTGTAGTGATCACCGATCAGACTGGAACGGTCATCTGGGTCAACTCTGCCTTCCAACAATTGACCGGTTACACGAGTGCGGAAATCCTGGGACAAAGCACGCGTGTATTCAAATCGGGCCAGAACTCCCAAGCGCTATATGAAGAGATGTGGCGAACCATTCTTGGGGGAGGGGCATGGCGCG
Source organism: Candidatus Acidiferrum sp. (assembly GCA_049512575.1). Taxonomy (GTDB): domain Bacteria; phylum Acidobacteriota; class Terriglobia; order Acidiferrales; family UBA7541; genus Acidiferrum. Next base: position 7,892 of record JBEKWY010000049.1, on the reverse strand, counting down.
GAGAACTCATAAATCGGCGCAAGGACGGTAGTCTTTACGACGAAGAAATGACCATTACCCCCGTACACGATGGCGGCGGAGAAATCACTCACTTCATCGCAATCAAACTGGATATTTCTATGCGCAGGCAAGCTGAGGCCAAGCATCTCTTGCTGACCGAACGGCTGTCGCTTGCTACCGCAGTTGCAAAGGCAGGTGTGTGGGAGTTGGATCTGGCCAGCAATGCGTTTACATGGGATGCTACGACATTTGAAATCTACGATTTCCAGCCTGTTGTTTCGCTCCCGTATGAAAAATGGGCTGCAGCAGTCTATCCCGAGGATCTGCCTGTAGTCGAAGCAGTATTGCGGAAATTAATCGACGAAAAGGGTCAGGGATCTACGGAATTCCGCATCGTCTTGGCAGACGGTGCTGTTCGAAATGTATCGGCGGTGGGAAAAGTGGTGCTCGATGAGCACGCGAACGTCACTCGAGTCCTTGGTATCTCCCGGGACCTCACCGAGAGTACTCGAATTGAGGAAGCGCTCTTGTTTAAAACTGCGTTACTGGAAGCTCAAACGGAGACAACAATTGATGGCATCCTAGTCGTCGACGAAGCCGATCGTATTGTTCTTGCAAACAAGCAATTTGGGCTTAACTTCGGAGTACCTGATGAACTGCTGAGCGCAGGAGACGATGTTAGTGTCCGCAAGTTTGTCACCGACAAAGTCGCGGACCCCGACGCCTTCCTCAAGACGGTCAAATATCTCAACAGCCATAGGGATGAGAAGAGCAGGGAGGAGCTCAGATTCAAGAATGGGAAGACGTTCGACCGATACTCAGCGCCTCTCGTAGACTCGACGAGACGATATTGGGGCAGAATCTGGTATTTTCGCGACATTACAGAACAAAAGAGAATGGAGGACAGACTCCGCCGACTCGCTGCCATCGTCGAATCCTCTGACGACGCGATCATCGGCAAGGCATTGGACGGAACCATCCAGACCTGGAACGGTGGTGCGGAGCGGATGTACGAGTACTCGGCAGCAGAGGTAATTGGAAAACCTATCAGCATTCTCTTTCCTCACGGGCAACCAGACGAGATTTCAACAAACCTGGAAAAAGTAAAGCGGGACGAAATAGTCATGCACTTTAAGACCGTCCGTGAGAAAAAGGGCGGCAAGCAAATCCAAATCGATCTTACCGTATCACCCATCTACGATGCGTCGGGAGGGGTGGTGGGTGTCTCGACGATTGCTCGCGATATTACGGAACGAGTCAAATCCGAAGAGCGCTTGCGATTGTGGTCCCGGGTCCTGGCTCAGAGTACCGAGGGCATCTTCGTATGCGACCCACAAGAGCGAATTCTGCTCGCCAACACTGCCTTCGAGCAATTGACCGGCTTCTCGACGGGCGAGGTTCTCGGTAAAACACCACGGATACTTCAGTCTGGACGTCAGGACCGCGCCTTCTATTCAAACATGTGGAAGAGTGTTTTGGAGACGGGGGCGTGGCGCGGCGAGATGTGGAATCGTCGCAAGAACGGGGAGTTCTATGTCGAGTGGTTGTCGATCAGCGCTGTCTACGATCACAAAGGCACTGTGACACATTACGTCGGGATCTTTTCTGACGTTACGGTTCGCAAGCAAGCAGAAGAGCGAATAGTACATCTAGCCAACTACGACGCGCTGACGGACCTGCCAAACCGAGTTCTCCTCATGGACCGGCTTAACCAGCTTACTAAGGCCGCCCAACGGAGGAAATCCAAGGTCGCGGTTGTTTTTATCGATCTCGATCGGTTCAAGGAAGTGAATGATTCCTTGGGCCACGATGCCGGTGACCTCCTCCTCAAGACGCTAGCCAAGCGGCTCTCTGATGCGGTGCGAGATGAGGACACGGTGGCCCGATTGGGGGGTGATGAGTTTGTGGTGGTTTTCCAAGGACTTCACGAGGCACAAGAGGTTACTTTGCTTGCGCAAAAGCTGCTTTCCTGCCTCGTACTGCCCGTAACACTGAACGGCTATGAGCTCACAGTCACAGCGAGTTTGGGCATCTCTCTTTATCCGGACGATGCAGCCGATGGACAAGGGATGATACGCAACGCCGATGCCGCGATGTACCAAGCGAAAGGCGCCGGGCGCAACGCCTTTCACTTCTACACGAGCGATCTGAACGATCGCGCTCTAGAATTACTGTCGATGGAGAACGCTTTACGCCGAGCTATTGAACGCCAAGAGTTCGTGCTGCACTATCAACCCCAGATCAACATCGGTTCCGGTGCTATCGTTGGGGCTGAGGCGCTAATCCGGTGGAACCATCCTGAGCTAGGTCTGGTCATGCCTGGTAAATTCATCTCCATTGCCGAGGAACGTGGACTGATCGTTCCCATCGGCAACTGGGTCATAGAGGAAGCGACACGTCAAGCTGGTGTCTGGCAAAACGCTGGGATATCCATCCCTATAGCCGTGAATGTTTCTGCGGTCCAATTCCGCCAAAAGGATTTTGTCGAGCAGCTCGCGAACAGCGTGAGAAAGCATGGAATAACACCGAGCCGCATTGAGCTCGAACTGACCGAGGGCATCATCATGCGCGATGCAGAAACGACAATTAAAATACTCGAAAGGCTACATGAGATAGGATTTCAGTTGTCAATCGATGACTTCGGCACCGGATTTTCTTCGCTGAACTATCTCCGTCGATTCCCCATCGACAAGATCAAGATCGATCGGTCATTCGTGTCCGACGTGACACAGAGCGAGAGCGCTGCGAGCATTGTAACCGCGGTCATCAGCCTCGCACAAAGTCTGAAGCTCAAGGTGATCGCCGAAGGAGTGCAGACGAAGGAGCAATTGGAAATACTGCGCGTGCAACGCTGTGATGACGCGCAGGGATTCTTATTCAGCCCCGCCCTGGTTTCTGGAGAGTTCGAGAAGCTGGTTTATGACTGGAAACCAAAGTATAGATCGGTCTATTGACAATCATATCGCGTAAGATCAGTGTCATCGAAGAAGCGGAATCAAATCCCCATAGCAACGATCAGCGCCGCGATTGTTGGTTAGCTTGGTCGCTGCCTATGGGTCATAAGAGAGACGTCTAGGAGAAAACCGTGGGGTCACATGGAACTGCTCGCAGTCTACCCTCGTGGCTGCATTAATTTCCCGTCGCGATGGGAGAGTCTGAGGAAGTCGAGCCAGCAAAGTCAGAGTTCTTCGCGCCGGCGGCGCGGTGGCGCGCGCGGTGGCTTTCGAGGAAGTCGAGCAACTCGGTCATGCCTTCTCCAGTCTTGGCGGAGAGCTTGAAGACTTGCATGCCAGGGCGGACGGCTTGGATGTTGTGTTTTGCCGCGGTTTCGTCGAATTCGACGGCGGCGGCGAGATCGGATTTGGTGATGATGGCGACGTCCGCGCTATTAAATATAGTCGGATACTTGAGGGGTTTGTCTTCGCCTTCGGTTACGGAGAGGAGCACAAAACGCAGGTCTTCGCCGAGATCGTAGGAGGAGGGGCAGACGAGATTCCCGACATTTTCAATAAAGAGCAGATCCAGATTGTTTAGATCCCAGCCTTCGAGAGCACTCTGGATCATGGCGGCTTCGAGATGGCAGACCGTGCCGGTGATGATTTGCTTCACTGGGGCGCGGCTGCGGGCCAAGCGAGCGGCGTCATTTTCGGTGGCCAGATCACCGACCAGGGCGGCTACCCTGTAACGGGGATAAAGAAGAGTCAGAGTTTTTTCGAGGAAGGCAGTCTTGCCCGAACCCGGGCTAGACACGAGACTGACGGCCAGCACGCCCGCTTGGCGGAAGCGCTCACGCAGAGCGCGAGCGATCACATCGTTGTACTTCAAGACATTTTTTCGCACTTCCACCAGGCGCGGCGTCTGCAGCGAATCGGAGCTCATTCGATGATCTCCAGCGCTACTACTTCCAATTCCTTTCCGTGCAGCACGGTGGGAGTCGGAGTGCCACATTCGGGGCAGCAAAACCACTGAATCGAGGAAACTTGCCGCGGCGCGTCACACTGGGGACAGAAGACCTCCACTGGGATTTCCTCGATCAGGAGATGGGAACCTTCGAGCGGCGTGGCCTCGCACGCCATCTCGTAGGAAGAAAGCAGCGCTTGCTTGACGACGCCGGACAAAAGCCCGAGACGTAGGTGTACAACTTGCACTCGCGCCGACCCGCGGCGTTCAGCTTCTTCCTGGGCCATTTCGACGATGCTCATGGCAATCGAGAGTTCATGCATTTGCTCGCCTCAGTTCAGACCCGAAGACCCGCTTCCTTCACTGCCGCGCGTGAACGCGACGTCGCGAAAGCAGCAAGTGCTGCTTGGCCGAGGCTGATTCCGCCATCGTTTGCAGGAACCACGTGATTTGTCCAAATCTGCAGCGGTTCGGCCTTTAAGAGATTTTTGAGATCGCGCAAAAGGAGATCGTTTTGAAAAACGCCGCCGGACATCGCCACAGTGTCGACTTCGTGCGCGGTGCACAACGCTGTGACGGCTGTGCTCAGGCCTTCGGCAATGCCCTGCTGGAAGCAACGCGCGATTTCGGCTTGGTTCCGGCCGCGGAGCCTGTCGCGGATGGCGCTTTCGAGCAGCGGACGGAAATCCAATTCGTTGTCGACAAATGGGAAAGGATAAGCGCCGGTTGTCGATGAGTGGGTGGCCAGCCGCTCTAGCCACATAGCGGCCTGCCCTTCGAAGGTGATTTCGCGCGTAAAGCCCAGCAGGGCTGCGGCGGTGTCGAAGAGGCGGCCAACAGAAATGGTGGAGAACGAGCGAAGACCTTTGTGCACCAGCAATGAAGCCTCTCGATAGCGGGCAGGAAATAGGAACGGAGGAGCGGTCAAATCCGGAAGGGGATCGAGTTGGGCGAGAAACCCGGCCGCCGCCTGCACTGGATTCGAAGCGGCGGCATCGCCGCCGGGTAGAGCCGCGGGGCGCAGATGCGCGATTAGGTCGAAGCCGTCGCGTACGCTGCCGACAAAGATCTCGCCACCCCAGATGGCGCCGTCGTCGCCGTAGCCGGTGCCGTCGAAACTGACGCCGACGACGCGTTTGTCCCATGCGCCGTGCTCGGCCAGTACGGACGCGATGTGAGCGCGATGATGCTGGACGGCGGTTTTTGCCGCTGAAGGAACGTCAGCGGCGTACCTCGTCGATGCATATTGAGGATGCGCGTCGTGCACGAGTATTAGTTCATCCGGATCGACTTCGTACATCGAAAGCAAATCGTGGATGGTTTCGCGGAAGGCGCAAAGCGATTCGTAATGATCCAAATCTCCGATGTGCTGACTGACGAAGGCTTGGCCGTCGACGACGAGGGTGATCGTGTTTTTTAGGTCCGCACCTAGAGCTAGGATGGGGCGAGCGGTTGGAATGGTGGCGACGGCGCTGGGGGCGTACCCGCGCGCGCGGCGAAGGATTGTGGGGCCGAAAGCTCCCACGCGAGCGACGGAATCGTCCACGCGGCGAGCTATGGCCCGCTCTCCGATCAGGAAACCGTCCGCGATGCCGGAGAGTTGTTGCAGTGCGTGTTCATCCCGATAGGCGATTGGCTCGCTGGAGCGATTCGCGCTGGTCATAACCAGAATTTCGGGAGCGCCCGCGGCAAAGAGCAGATGATGCAACGGCGTGTAGGGCAACATGACGCCGCGCTCGTCATTATCCGGGGCGAGCTCAGGCAGGTTGATCTTCGCCGGCGCAAGGACGATGGGCCTCGCGACGGAGTTCATCAATGCTTCGGCTTCGCGTGAAAGAACGATCAAGGTGCGAGCGACTTCGAGATTTCTGGCCATTACGGCGAAGGGCTTCTCTTTGCGATATTTTCTAACACGCAGCGCGCCGACCGCTTCTGCATTCTTCGCGTCGCAGGCCAGATGGTAGCCTCCGAGACCCTTGATCGCGACGATTTTGCCTGTTCGAAGGTAATGCACTGTGTTTTGGATCGCCTCGTCGTCGCCGGGTATAAGCTTTTCGCCTGCTCGAAAATAATAATGCGGGCCGCACGCGGGGCAGGCGACCGGTTGCGCGTGGAAGCGCCGGTTTGCAGGATCCCTGTACTCGTTGGCACACGGATCGTCCAAGACCCAGCGGGCCATCGTGGTGTTGGGACGGTCGTACGGCAAACTTCGAATGACGGTGTAGCGTGGACCGCAGTTCGTGCAGTTGATGTACGGGTAGTGATAACGACGATCCTGCCGGGTGAAGATCTCTTGCATGCAGTTCTCGCAAACCGGTAGGTCGGGCGAGATCCGCACGGTAGGCCGTCGCTTACGGGAGCTTTCGTGAATCGTGAATTCGGCAAGACCTTCTGCTTCGATGGGTTCGATGGACACGGCCGCAACCGCGGCGGCTTGCGGAGGTTGCGTCTTCATCTCCCGGAGGAAAGATTGGAGCGGGGCCTCTTCTCCCTCTAGATGAATCTCGACCCCTTCCGCGGCGTTTAGAACCCAGCCGTTTAGGCCGTTTGCACGCGCGAGGCGGTAGACGAACGGGCGGAAACCGACTCCTTGTACCACGCCGCTTACCTTAATCGAGTAGGCCTTTAGCATCGTGTTATTTTGCGACCACGCAGCCACGGCCCTGCCAACCGACCTGGATCACTTTCCCGTCTTCGACGAGGAGCGGCACGGTGAAAGGTGCTTGCGCCAGCGAGCGCATGCGCTCGCGCGCACTGCTGTCGGCTTCCACGTCGTATTCGGTGAACTCGCGACCCTTCCATTCAAGCCACTCGCGCATCTCGCTGGTGTAGGGACAACTTGAGGTTCCGAAGAGCGCCAAGTTAGGCACGGCTGAAGTCCTCCAAGGCTTCACGAATGACGTGGTAGATGGACGCCTGAATTTCCTGAATACGAGGGATGTAGTCGGAGCGGACGATCAAAGGAAAGTCGGCCAGGCCGCGACGCAGGACTTCTCCTCCGTCATAACCGAGGAGCGCCACGCTCAGCAGCTTTCTCTTTTTCGCCTCTTCGAGGGCCATCACTATGTTTTTCGAGCCGCCGCTGGTGGAGATGGCGACGGCGACGTCGTGGGGGCGAGCCTGGGCGATCAACTGGCGCTGGAAAATCAATTCGGTGCCGACATCGTTGGCAATTGCGGACAGATTCGCCGGCTCCATGGAGAGCGAAATGGCGGGGATAGGCACGTAGCCGTCTGGCGGCATGACACAGTCGATGGCCCAGTCATTTGCGTCGGTGGCCGATCCGCCGTTGCCGAAGATGATCAGCTTACCGCCTCGGTCCAGAGATTCGCGAATGGCCAAGACGGCGCCGCCGATTTTTTCCGCCTCTTCGTTCGCCACGTGCGTGCGGAGGAGCGCATCATCGCGCACTTTCATCTGAATGGAGGCGGCGGCTTCGGCGATGACATCGCACGTTTCCTGCTTCTCTTTGCCAAGAAAAGGATAGAGAAATCCGGCTTCGCCGACGTCGTGGCCTAATTCACGGCGCTCGAAGAAGACGTGCACGGTCTCCCAGAGCGTGTGATAGAGAATTTCGATGAGTTCCTGGTGGACGAAGGCATTTTGGGTTACCGCGTGGCAGAAGTAGGAGCCTTCCACACCTGGCAAGGCAAAGGTCATCGCTTTGCGCTGGCGCGCGGAGTCGAGGGCTGCCCAGATTTCGGGATCACCCTCGGGCGGACCGAAACCCATGACTATGTCGTCGGCTTGCACCAGTGTTTTCAGCCACGGCTCAAAGGCGAGGGAGAGATCAAGAGCGGGAAGGGCGCGTTTGCCCACAATGACCGGATGTACGAATTCAACCGAGACGTGCTGCGCGTCGGTGGCGTAAGGTCCTCGTCCGAAAGCCAGGAGACGGCCACCGCGAAGAAATCGCTCGGACATTTCGCGGCAGGACTCGGCCAGGCGGCGGGCTTCCAGCGCGAAAAACGACTCGAGCACCTGATTGCGCG
>JBEKWY010000048.1:0-32547 GCA_049512575.1 Candidatus Acidiferrum sp. | reverse complement strand
CAGGAAGCACAAAAATCGCTGTACGCGCTGGAGAAGTACATCGCCACTTGCGGCCTCGATCACAAGCTGATTCATTTGCTGAAAATGCGCGCCTCACAAATCAACGGCTGCGCGTATTGCATCGATATGCACTCCAAAGACGCGCGAGCGCTTGGCGAGACCGAGCAGCGGCTGTACGAGCTGAACGCCTGGCGCGAGACTCCGTTTTACACCGATCGGGAACGCGCCGCGCTGGAGTGGACCGAATCGCTGACGTTGGTTTCGCAAACGCATGTGCCGGACGAAACATATGAAGCGGTGAAAAAGCACTTCAGCGAAAAGGAGATCGTCGACCTGTCGATCCTCGTCGGAATGATCAATCTGTGGAACCGCCTGGCGATTTCCTCGCGCACCCTGCCGGGCACCTATAAGCCAAAGCAAGCCGCGGCCTCCTGAGCGGCTTTGCATTGTTGTTCAAAGTAACCGACAACAAATTGCAGGGGCGCGGCACGGCCGCGCCCCTGTCGAAATAGCTCAAACGCGACAAGGATCCCTCCCTGAATGTCTCAGTCCCGCGGCTGTCGGGGACTAGGATAAATAGCAAGATTGGAGAAGAAGAGCGCCTTCGCGCAGGTACAATTTCCGTGCGCTGAATGCAATTTTGCATCAGAGCAGGAGTTCCCATGGACAATGTGAGAGAGTTCTTTACGGCGATACGTGCGGGAGACGCGGGGACAACGCGGACGATGCTGGAGGCGGAGCCAGCGCTTGCCAGCGCGAAGAATGAGCAGGGTCAATCGCCAGTGCTTGCCGCGGTGTACAGCGGCCGGGCGGAGATCCGTGATCTGCTGATCGCTCACGGTGTGCACCTTGAATTTCACGAGGCCGTCGCCGCCGGTCAGCTCGAACCGGTTGAGCGCTTCATCGACAAAGAGCCCGATCTGGTCCGAAGTTACTCGCCCGATGGCTTCCCGGTCCTCGCGCTCGCCGCCGCGTTCGGCCACTTTCCCATTGTCCGCTATCTTTTCGAGAAAGGCGGGGACGTGACCGCGGTAGCCACGAACGGCACCGGCTACAACGCCCTCACCGGCGCGGTCGCCAGTGGTCACGAACAGATCGCGATTTGGCTGCTCGAAAATGGCGCGGACGCAAATTACCGGTATGGCGCCGGGTACTCTCCGTTGCTCACAGCCGCGGCCAACGGACATCTCGAAATCGTGAAAGCTCTCCTGGTGCACGGCGCGGACATTCACGCCAAAACCAACGATAGCAAATCCGCCCTGGCGATTGCCGAAGAACGCAAGCATCCGGAAGTGGCCTCCTACTTGCGCACGCGGGGCGCTGATTAGTTTTAGGGTCGCGCTCCAGGAAGATTATTCTTCGCGTAGCACCTCCATAGGCTCAACGCGAGCGGCGCGGATGGCTGGCACGAGCGACGCAATCGCGGCGACGACCAGCACGAGCCCGACGACTGCCGACAAAGTTGCCGGATCGGAAGGGGACACACCATATAGCATCCCGGAAAGGGTGCGAGCGAACCCGGCGGCAAGGACCGACCCAACAATGCAACCGAGAAACGCCACGCCGAGGCCTTCCAACAGAAATCGCTGCAGGATGTGGCCGCGCGCTGCGCCCAATGCCAGACGCAAACCCACCTCGCGGCGACGCAGGTTCAACGAATAAGTCAGCGTGCCGTACAGTCCGACACATGCGAGAGACACCGCAGTGGCAGCGAAGAATGCCAGTAGTACGGTCCGGAGGCGATTCTCCGCGAAAGCATCGTCGAGATGTTGGTCGAGCGGCGTAATGTCGAAGACCGAACGCCCGGGCTCGATTTCGTGAATGCGCTCGCGGAGCGTTTGGGCCAGGGTCATTGGAGCATTGCGGGTGCGGACTAGGTAGAACGGATCGGGCAGGGGTGCGCTCATGCACCAGTAGACGGTCGGCCCGGGCTCACGGTTGAGTCCTTCCTCTCGCGCATCGCCCACAACGCCCTGGATTGGCCCGTGCACGCCAAAGGCGATACCTACGGTAGCCAGATGATGTCCCACGGCCCCGCGCGGCAAATAGGTATTCGCGAAGCTGCGATTGACCAGAACGCCGGGGGCCTTTAGGTCCTCGCGGCAGAGGTCGCCGCTGAGCAGCGGGATTCTCATGGTGGCGAAATAGCCTGGTGAGACGAAGCGGCTCTCGACCACGATCTTGTGTTGAGGATCGGTTTCGCCCTCGAGCAGCTTGAGCTCAGTCTGATATTGAGAGGGCACGCCTGGGAGCATGGCGGAAGTGGCCGCGGCTTCGACACCCGGGGTGGCATGCAGGAAATCGATGATGCGCAGGACGCGTTGTGTCAGGCCGGGCATGTCGTTGGTCTCGCCCCACGAGCCGCTGACATGGAGGGTAAGAATATGGCTGGAATCGAAGCCGGGTGAAACGCGGTTCAGAGCTTGAAAGCTGCGCAGCAGCAATCCCGCTCCCGCTAACAGCGTGACTGCCAGCGCGACCTGCACGCCTACCAAGAGCCACTGCAGCCGGTGATGGCCGGAGACTTGCGTGCGGCTTGCTTGCGCCAGAGAACCGGATATTCCAGCGCGCGTGCCGCGTATTGCTGGAACCAGCCCGCAGAGCAGCGTCACGACGATGGAACATGCCAGCGAATATAAAACGATCCGCCAATCGAGGCGAATCTCGTGGACGCGCGGCAGATCGGCGGCCAACGCGCGAAAAACGGCTGCTGCTGCGCGGGCAACCAAGAGGCCAAGCATGGCGCCCGAGAGCGCGAGAACAAACGCCTCCGTCAAAAGTTGGGCAACCACCGCACCCCGCGACGCGCCCAGGGAGAATCGCACGGAGATTTCGTGCCTGCGCCGCATGGCACGCGCCAGTAGAAGGGCCACGATGTTGGTGCAAGCAATCAGCAACAGGAAGGTGACCGAACCGAACAGAATCCACAGCGAGCGGCGCACGCCGCCGACGGTCGTCTCTTTCAGCGGTGTTACTTCGACGGCCAGCGCGGCATCGGTTTCTGGAAACTCTTTGCCCAGTTGCGCCTGCACCGTCGCCAGATTCGCGCGCGCCTGTTCGACGTTGGTTCCTGGGAGCAATCGCCCGACCACGGTATACCAAGTCCAACCGCGGTTTCGGGCAAGGGGTGTGTTGAGGGGAACTTGTCCCCAAACGTCGACTTCGCGGACGGGGAACTCGAACGACGCGGGCATTACCCCGACGATGCGGTTCGCCGATGGGCCAATGCGCAGACTCTTGCCCACAACATCGGGGTTAGCCGCAAAACGACGGCGCCAATAACGATCGCTGATCAACACCGCGGTGGGATCATCCTGCGGAGAGAAATCGTGACCGAGTTCGGGTTGCACTTCCCAAACTTGCAGAAAACGGGGAGCGACAAACGCGCGGGTTATTTTTTCGGGCAACGCGCCGGAGGTCTCCGAAGAATCGTCGGTATAGTAGCCCGTGATGGCCTGGAATGTGGAGTTCAGGCGATTCCAGTCCTCGACGCGAATAGGGGCCACCGATGTGTTCGGGCTTGGTGCCTTGGGGTTGAACTGCGAAATCGCCATCAATTGATCGCCATCAGGAAAAGGCAGCGGAAGCAAGAGGATCGCGTCGATAGCCGAAAACACCGCGCTGTTTGCGCCGATGCCCAGCGCCAGCGTCAAAATGACGGCGATGGAAAACGAAGGAGACTTGCGAAGGAAGCGAAACGCGGACGTCAGATTTGCCACCGCGTTCTCGACGATCCTGACGCGGTATACGTCGCGAAGTTCTTCCTTGATTTGTTCACGGCCGCCGAATTCAAGCTGGGCTTGCCTGCGAGCCTCGGCGGGTGACATTCCCGCGGCGATGTTGGCGTTGGTCAGTTCGTCGATGTGGAAGCGAAGCTCGGAGTCGAGTTGCGTGTCGCGGGCGCCTTTGCCAAACAACGAGTTCCACCAGTTCATGATCTGCTCCTACTGCGCGGTCTGCATGATTTGCGTCACGGCTTGCGCCAGCCGCTCCCAGTTCGACTCTTCGCTCTGCAATTGTTTGCGGCCCTTCGCCGACAGCTTGTAGAACTTCGCTTCCCTGCCGTTTTCGGATTGGCCCCACTCCGCCGCAAGCCAGCCGCGTTTTTCCAGGCGATGCAGGGCCGGGTAGAGCGAGCCCTGCTGCACCTGCAGCACTTCCTTCGAAATTTGGCGGATGCGCAGCGAGATGCCGTAGCCGTGGACGGGACCAAGCGCGACGATCTTCAGGATCAGCATATCCAGCGTGCCTTGCAGCAGATCGGATTTCTCAATTGGCATCGTGTCTCCTAGACATTCTACACAGATACATCGCGATAGGTAGATTGTCAAGGAGAGAGAACGAGGCCGGACGCGCTCTGCCCCGATCAGGCGCAACGTGCTGCAACCCTGCAATCAAAGCGCCCACCGTTTTCATCGCCCGCGTTGACACGGTTCGATAAGGCGGCAATACTGGCGAACGATGATTGGCCAGCTTCGCGGACGCCTTACCGATAAGCGACCGAACCAGGTACTCGTGGATGTGGGCGGCGTTGGGTATATCGTGCAGGTGCCGCTTTCGACGTATGCCGCGCTTGGCGAACTGCACACTGAAGTTACCCTGTTGATCCACACACATGTGCGCGAAGACACGCTTTCGCTCTACGGATTTCTTTCCTCGCGCGAAAAACATTTGTTTGAGATGCTGCTGTCGGCGTCGGGTGTCGGCCCCTCGCTGGCGCTGAAGATCCTGTCGGGCATGAGCGTCGAAGAGTTGGTGCCGGCGATTCGCGGGAGTGATCTAGCGCGGTTGACGAAAATTCCGGGGGTTGGGCGAAAGACTGCGGAACGCATGGTTGTGGAATTGAAAGATAAACTGGACGCGGTGACTGTCGAAGTAGAGCGTCCTGCGTCTTCGTCGCCGGCCGGTATCGAGGCCGATGTGGTTTCGGCGCTCGTGAATCTGGGATATGAAGCGCGCGCGGCGGAGAACGCGGTGGCGGAAGCGAGACGCGAAAGCAGTGGCGCCAACTTCGAGAAGCTGCTGCGAGCGTCACTGCAATCGTTGAGCGCGCCTAAGGGACGGGCGGCACGGCCTTAAGAGGCGGAAAGATAACGCAGAGATCGCCGAGGCAGCGCAGAGAAGAAAGAAAATGGCGGATGCTAGTGCAAAACGGATGATGGAGCGGCGGCAACCGGAGCGAATTGTGTCTGGAGCGCCGTTTGACGAAGACGCGCGCATTGAAGCAAGCGTGCGGCCGAAGCGGCTGGACGAATACATCGGTCAGAAGCGCGTCAAAGAAAACATCCAGATCGCCATCCAGGCGGCGCGCAGCCGCGGCGAGGCGCTCGATCACGTGCTGTTGTATGGCCCACCGGGGCTGGGCAAGACCACGCTCGCGCAAATCATCGCCAACGAACTGGCCGTGCCCATCAAAACCAGCTCGGGTCCGATGCTGGAACGCAAAGGCGATCTGACGGCGATTCTGACCTCGCTCGAAGCGAAAGAAGTTTTCTTTCTCGACGAAATTCATCGTCTGCAGCCCGCGATCGAAGAAGTCCTCTACCCCGCCATGGAAGACTTTCTCGTGGACCTGATCATTGGCCAAGGACCCGGAGCCCGCATTCATCCGCTGCCCCTGGGACACTTCACGCTGATCGGTGCGACGACGCGCGCGGGATTGATCACCGCGCCGCTGCGATCGCGCTTCGGAATCGTGCACCGGCTGGATTTTTACGAGCCCGCAGATCTGCTGATCATCCTGAATCGCTCGGCGAAGATCCTGAACATTGAGATGGACGAAGGCGGCGCGGAAGAAATTGCCCGCCGCTGCCGGGGCACGCCGCGCGTGGCGAACCGGCTGCTGCGGCGCGCGCGCGATTTCGCCGAAGTCCGCGCAGCCGGTCGCATCACCCGAGCCGTTGCGCAAGAAGCGCTGGCCATGCTCGGCATCGACGAGAATGGCCTCGACGAAGTCGATCGCAATCTCATGCTCGCCCTGCTGGATAAATACGGCGGCGGACCGGTCGGAGTTGGCACGCTGGCCGCGGCACTTAGCGAAGAAGAAGACGCCATCGAAGAAATGTACGAGCCGTATCTGATGCAGATCGGCATGATCGACCGCACGCCACGCGGCCGCATGGCCACGCCGCGCGCCTACGAATACTTCGGCCGCGAACTCCCTCGCCGCCAGCCAAGATTGTTCTGAGAGAACAGTGGTGGCGCTGCTGCAAGTCTCCCGCAAACTCCATCCCTTCTCTCGTGCATATCAATTCGGTCAAATTTAAGATTGAACGACGTAGGGCTGCTTGCGACGCATCGTAGGCGTCGATTCGGGCACCCTGTGGGCCGCCGGCGACGCGAATATGTGCGCGGAACGGCCTTTTCGATGCCACCGCCGTAAGCGTGTACATTTGCAGTAAACAAGATGTCAACAATTATCACTATGCGTACATGCCTGCGCGAAGGGCGCATCTTACAAGACGAGTGGAAAAAATGCAGGGCCGCAAATGCAGTTAAATATTTTGAGGAGGAAGTCTTGAAAGTCAGAACGATAGTAATGGTTGCGACGTTGGCGATGCTTGCGTTAGTGGCGGGATCGGCGCGCGCAGACCAGGAAAATCAGGCCATTAAGGTCAGATTCAGCCAGGCGGTACAAATTCCGGGTCAGGTGCTGCCCGCGGGCACGTATTGGTTTACGATCCTGAATACGAGCGATCGGGAAACGGTGCAAATCTTCAATGAAGACCGGTCGAAGACGCTTGCGATTGTGCGGACGATAAATCGCGAGCGTCCGGAAACGGACGGCCACCTGGCATTTACGCTGGCCGAGCGAACCGGGGAGCCCACGGCGATCGTGGCGTGGTTCTATCCGGGCTACACGTCGGGCCATGAGTTCCTCTACTCGAAGCAGGAGTCGAAAGAACTAGCAATGGCAAAGCACGAAACACAAATCTCCGGCGACTAAAGTTCGCTGACAGGGAATGAATGGGTGGCGGAGTTCGAACCGCCGCCCATTTTTTTGATCATCGCAGAGGTTCCTGCCCCAGCAACATCACACGCGACGGATCGCGTGCCATACCACTAGGACGATCACCGCGCCGACCACCGCGACCAGCAGACTGTAGAGATTGAGACCGGTTACGCCCATGTGCCCGAACTGATTGAAGAGCCAGCCACCTACGACCGCGCCGACGATTCCGAGAACGATATCCAAAAGCAATCCTTCGCCGCTCTTGTTCACGATTTTGCTGCCGATGAACCCCGCCAAAAGGCCGAGAACAACCCAAGCTAAAATATTCATTACGATTCTCCTTTTGATGCAAATGCGCCGACCAAGCGCCCGTTATGTTCCGAGTGGTTCGTGGGCGGGCACTGTAGTGGAACAGCCTGCAGATGCCTATACACGGTTACCTGTATTCTTGCCAGGGGTGTTTTTCACCGAATGGCTGGACCAGGCGAGGTTTCGCGGTGAACGATGGGCGCTGAAGTGGTGTACCTGTCTTTGGGATCGAATGTTGGCGGTCGCGATGAGAACCTGAACGCGGCGATTGCCGCGTTACCGGCGGCAGGCGTGTTGGTGCGGCGTGTCTCCTCGTTTTATGAAACCGAACCGGTGGATTATCTGGATCAGGCGTGGTTTCTAAATTGCGTAGTGGAGGCAGGGACGGAATTGCCGGCGCTAGAATTGTTGCGCGGGCTGCGGGGAATCGAGGTGCGGATGGGCAGCAAGAAACTCATCGCCAAGGGCCCTCGGCTCATCGATATCGACATCCTGTTGTATGGGCAAGCGACGATTGAAACGCCAGAGTTGCAGGTGCCACATCCGCGAATGACGCAGCGGCGATTCGTGCTGGTGCCGCTGGCGGAGATCGCACCCGGCCTACGGCATCCGTCATGGTCCGGCACAGCACAGGAGTTGCTCGCGGAGACCCCCGACAAAAGCGAAGTTCGCCGGCTCGCCTGATTCTTTTTTCCGCGAGTCTCACCGCACGCTCTGAACCCGCTTACGTGGGCAGGCGGGTTTCTGCATCTTCCTGGGTTCCGTTCCTGCCCCTTCGAAGTACGGTGTCACGAAGTGCGCTGAAGCAGCAGGCGGTGCAGCGTCAGGGGTTTCGGCTGCAGCGCATCGAGCTCAATGAGCGCTAAGCGGCCTTCGGTGATTTCCCGCCAGCGATAGACACCGGCTTCGGTCTCCTGCACTTCGCGGCCGTTGAGGCGGCGCAAGAAACTGCGAGCGTCTTCTGAAGAGGCGGTTTCGCGGAGTGCCGGGCGCGCGACAGCTTCGACGGCATAGCTTCGCAGGAGCTTTGGCCAGTAGTGATCGAACAGGTCGCCGGATGCGAAGATGTCGCTCCAGGCGACTTCGCCGCCGTAGGCAACTACGACGCCGACGACGCGCTCGCCCTTGAGGCCGTAGGTAGCTTTGTTGAAGCGCTTCTGCAGTTGTGCCACAAATTCCTCGACCGACGCGCCGACTCGGTTGCTTTCGTAAATCTTGGCATAGGATTGCGTGGGCGCGGCAGAGGCGATGGTATCGGCGATCGCTGCGGAGCTCACCCGTGGCGCTGGCATGGGTTCGCCGGCGCCTCCCGCCATGCGCGACGTCGTACCGGCGCGAACCGCATTCCAGACATCGTTCTGATCTTGCTTCAGCGCCGCTTGTTCACGCACGCTCGGATGCACGATGGTTCTGGACGCGGCGAATTGCGACCCGGAGGACCAGCGGCCGTGCTCGACGCAGAAGACATCGAGCGGCAAGGGTTCAGCGCCGGGAGCGACGATGCGATCCTTGGCGATGATGCGGTCTTGCTTGCCTCCGCTGACGAGTTCGCCGGCGAGTAGCAGCAGTGGGCGCTTGCTGCGATTGACCAGGACGAGCTGGTTGACGGCCGAGCCGCTGCTGTAATCCGGTGCCGGATTCCGGCGACTATCGCGCGTGCGGGCAAGGCCTGCGGCCCCTTGTTCGCTGACGATGACCTCGCCGCTCGAGAGGCCTTCGTCGAGTGTGAGGAACGCACTGGTGTCCTGCTGGGACGAGGTGACCACGGGAAAGATGGAGATGTTTTCGTAAGTGACGGGATCGAGCAGCCGCCAACCACCTTCGCTGGGCGGAAGAGGAGCGTTAGATGAGGAGCCTGGAGCCGGGCCGACAAAGGCAAGGCTTCCCAGCGTGGTGATACCAACCAGACCGCGGATGATAGTGCTAAACAGCGAGTGTTCCATAGACAGCCTCCTGTGTGCGAGCGAATGAGAGAGCCACTCGGGGTTAGAACGGAGGCGGAGCGAATCCTTGCGGAGAACAGCGACGTGATGAAGTAACGACGTAAGGAAGCAATGAAAAAGACGGAAAGGGCGGGAAATCGGCTTAAACCGAGATCACACAGATCGGAACGGAGAGAGCACAGTGATCGGGGGACGCGGCGGGCGTTTTGTTTCTTTACTTCATTACTTCCTTACGTCATTACTTCGCTTTATTTAGCGATTGCCGGGGTCGCCCAGGTTGGTGCGCGGCCGATTACGCCTGCTCTTGGCGGCTTCACCCTCCTGGCGTTCATATTCAGCCAGCTCTTCATCGGTATAGGAGAAGGAATCGCGGGCGGCGAACATCGAGTTGGAGCGGCCAGTCGGCGTCTTCTTTTTTCGGGCTTGGCTGAATTCGTGGCGCACCTGCCGAAGCGGCGCTTCGATGGCTTTGATCTCAACCAGTAGATCGCTCACCTTTTCGAGGAAGTCGTGCAGGTGGAAGGGCCGGACGACGTAGGGAAGCCGGGCAAATTCGAGAGATCCCACGTATTGGCTGCCGGCCATTTCTGGAACGACGTAGAGCACGCGCAGGCGGGCGCCTTCTTCCGCGGAGACGCCGGAGAGTTCGCGAAGTGTGAAAAATAGAGGGCTCTCGAGCCCGATCATGGCCACATTTGCAATCACCAGGGACCATTCACCGGTCTTGAGCTCGGTAAGCAGGAGCTTGACATCGGGGACGATGCGGACGCGCCAGCCTTCGGAGTCAAGAATTTGGCGCAAAGCGCCTTGGCTGGGAGCGTCGTTGTCAAGAACCAAGATGCCGACTTGGCGAGGTGCGGGCGTGGGGGTGCTGGCCATAGGGTATTATACCGCCTTCGCTGGCCGTCTGGTTCTATAAATACTAGTACCTGAATCGAATCGGCTAACGGCAGTCCCGCTGGGCTGAAATCGTTGGATTGGCAGGGTTGGGGAATCAAATCCGGCAAATTACTTCCCTACGACGAGGTCCGATCCTTCTATATAGCGTTTAGCATTGCTTCCATCCCACAGGATCCGATAGGTCAGCAGGGACGTCGCCGAAATGCGCCTGGTATAGAAGACCTGGACCCCATCCCGCGACCATTCCGCGTGCCGTGCCCATTCATCCGTGGTACTTAAAACGACGCGCCGCTTGGAACGGAGTTCGTACAGAAAAAATCCCGCCGCCAGACCCATTGCGTCCGTCGGAGCCCCCGCTGGAGCTTTCACGTACGGCGCTGAAACCAGAAGCAAGTCCGGATTGATTGGATTTACGCGGAAGGTGTCCGAGCCGGCCACATCGAAAGCTTCACCGTAAATATCTTTGAGTGCAATGGTCTGCATCACTCGGCCATCATCGGAGATCCAGTAAGCGTTTTGCATGTCGCTGGCGAGCAGGGTGTGCGCGTCCGTCCAACCGTGCAAACTGGTGAGGCTGTTAGCGTAAAGAGGCGCTGCCTGCGTGGGCGATCCGGCGGGAAACGTCCACAGCTGCCATTTCTGATCCTGAAAATTCAGGTACGCCACCTTGCTGTCGTCCGGAGACCAGAAGGCCTGGCGAACGCCGCCGTGGACTAGGTCCTGCGAACGGCCCGATGTCGTGTCGTAGAGAACGATGGTGCGGTCCGGTCCGGTTTTCGAATCCGAACGCGTGAAAAGAAGCCTCTTGCCGTCTTGCGAGAGCGCCAATTCGGTCCCCTCGGGCGCCGCGACCTTTCTGATCTTGCCGACCGCGACGGCAACCTTGCCGGTGGAAATCAGATAGGCGACGTTAGTTGGGGATTGAAATTTGATGATATCTGCCGGCAGCACCGGCGGTTTCTTGTCGGTATCATCATCCTCGTCGGGTTGATTGTTGATCCTGGGAAACAATTCGGCCGCGATACGCGCGCAGCCATTGAGCGTGCCGATCTGGGAATGTTCGGCGACGGCTCGAAAGGTGTACTTTGCGCCGGTGGCGTCGGCAGAGCAGGGTTCACGCGTTATGTGGACGGCGACATCGGCGCCGGTGGCGGAGTCTTTCGCGCGATAGGTCCAGGCGTCGCTCGTCCCTTCGCGGGCGACGTCCACCGGATCGAGCATGGCGGGAGGATAGCCGGGCCGGTCGAGTCGCTCGGGTCCCTTCTGGCCGATACGGATGCTCCAGGCCGGGTCGGCGCCCGTCGCTGGTCCGAAGGCGAGTAACAGAATTGGGTAGTGCGTGGACTGTGGCGCGGCCGGGGCCGCGGGAGGGGCAGCGGCGGGCTTTTTGGCTTGGGCGGACGGTGCCGATGCCTGCGGGCGCGCGTGCGGCGCAACGCCCGACAATGCAATGACCAAGGCTAACGCGAAGATGGGCACTCGCAGCGACATTCGCAGATGATCCTCCGGCCTGGGGTCGTGGCTCGATGGCAGACGGTTTGATTGTCGCACGTCCCGACTCGGGTCCGAGCGATTTTGGAAAGCGGTGGCGGCAAAACGCCGCAGCGAGACTTGGCTGTCTGGTTGTGAGTTGACAGTTTTTTGCGAGAGCGTATTTCGCGGAGGGCTCTGGGCGTTAGCGCAGCCTTCCAACCTCAAAATCTGCGCGGCAGCCTCGGTCGACCCAAATGCCGCGTCGATCGTAGCCCCAGGTGCGGTTATAGAGGCAATCGGCGTCGCTGCGCTGGCGAATCAGGCGCACGCCACCCCGCGTGTCGACTGGGCAGACGCGTCGGCCCATGTCGTTGGACGAGCAATTGACGACCTGCACGCCGGGTCCGCCGGGTTGCCAGCCACCGCCACCACCGCCTCCGATTTGGAAATCCGCTCGACAACCGCGATCGACCCAAATGCCGCGGCGGTCATAGCCCCAGGTTCGGCCGAAATCGCATGGTGACCCACTCACCTGGCGAACTATGCGCACCCCGCTGCGTGTGTCCGTCGGGCAGACGTTTCGGCGGCCGTTGTCCGAGGCGCAATAGATGTTGTAGCCATTGTCCCAGCCACCCCAGCCAGAGCCGCCAATCTGAAAATCGGCCCGGCAACCGCGATCGACCCAGATGCCGCGTCCGTTGATGTAGCCCCATGTGTGGTTGAATATGCACGGCGCATCGCTTCGCTGCTTGACCAACTGCACTCCGGCGCGGACGTCGGCGGCGCAATAGTTTCGCCTCATGTTGTCGGAGGAGCAGGAGATGAGCTGTCCCGGGGGCCGACCGAAGCCCGTTGTTGAGGCTTGTTTTGCGTAGCTGAATGTAATGCAGATGGCCAGGAGAGATATCAGGCCGAGCGCGGAGAGTGCTTTCATTGGAACCTCTCGAAAGGAGGACTGAGTGTAAAGAGAATGTCCGCGGTCGCGCTAGCAAAAAACATTGACAGAGATCGTCTCGCAAAAAAGCCGAGAAAGACGGGCCCGGCATTTCCCGAGATCGGCGACCGCGGAGCAGCACGAGGGCAGTGTGCTGGCATCGTGCAAAATTGGTCGCAGCCTTGCTGCGCTCCTACAAACGTGCTGAGCGATTTTACACATGGCGAAACAAAAGCGAATTTAATCCTTGACATGGCGAACAAAAAGCGAAATACTCTCCGGGCTGTGAGGTGGGCTATGCCATCCGCTCCTTTCCCTTCGTCGACGCCTCTTCGGATTCGTCGCCGCCGCGTTTCACAACCCGCGCTGTTCCCCGTTTGCCCTGATGCGCAAAGCCCAAAACAAGCGGCCGACCGCGATCGTGCCCCGACCGCGGCTGGTCCCGGTGTTTCCATCTCGAGTTACCCCGGCTCGGCGGATTGCCCCCCGCCTTGTTCGGGGGCGGCTCCGGTTCGCCCGGGGTCGGCTACAGGCGGCGCCCAACGCCACCTGGATGGCCAGACTCAAGATGCGGATGCACCGCTGGTTGGCATCGCCCGCCTCGCAGCGTCTTCTCCTTGCGCGGAGAGTGCGCGAAAATCGGAGCAGCGGCCGGAGTATTTTTTGCTGCCCGTGCGCTCGATTTTGAATAAGTGCGATTCGAGTCGCGTGCCGTTCGAATGGACCATCAATCCGTATCGAGGGTGCGAATTCGCGTGCAAATATTGCTATGCGCGTTACACACATGAATATATGGAGTTGGATGGCAGCGAATTCGAGAAGAAGATTTTCGTGAAACAGAACGCGGCAGTGCTGTTAGCTCAGGATGTGTCGCGAAAATATTCGTACCAGCGGCCGGGGGCGGAGGACGGGCGCCCGGAGCATATTGCGATCGGCACGGCGACCGACCCGTATCAACCCGCGGAGCGGGAATATGGTGTGACTCGGGCTTGCCTCGAGGAATTGGCGAAACGCGAGGGATTGAGCGTTTCGGTGATCACCAAGTCGAATCAGGTCGTGCGGGACATCGACGTATTGCAACGCATCGCAGCGAGGTCGGAATTGTCCCTGAATATTACGGTGACCACTTTGCGTTCGCGGCTGGCACGATTGTTGGAGCCGCGTGCTCCGCGGCCGGACCTGCGGCTGGATGCGGTGAAGCAATTGCACGAGGCGGGATTGCGTGTGGGTGTTTCGGCTTCGCCGCTGATTCCGGGGATTACCGATCGCGAAGGCGAACTGGAAGCGGTGGCGGCTGCGGCGAAAGAGGCGGGGGCGCAGTGGTTTTTCTCCGGAGTGTTGTTCCTGATGCCGTCTTCGGCGAAGCAGTTTCTGCCGTTTGTGCGGGAGAAATTTCCTAAGCTGGCGAAGCAGTATGAACAGTGGTACGCGAAGAACGGCTACGCGCCGGAGGAGTATCGGAAAAAGATGGCCGAACGGGTCGCACGGATCCGGGAGAAACACGGCTTCCACACGCGGCCATTTGAGGAGTTGCAGAGGAAAGTGCAGAGTCCGCAATTGTCGTTGGGATGGAATACTGCGGCGTAGGTTTCGGGGAAAAGCGCGAGAAAAGAAGGAGGGCTGGAGATTGAGTTGACCGATCTGAAGATCGGCCACTACAGCCGCGGTTTACGGCACGATGATACGGGATTCTTCGCGCTTGAGTTCGTGCACGTTCGGGAATTGGCTGCGCAGGAATTCGACGTAGCGGCGGGAACGCGTGCGGCCGTTAGTGCGGAGCAGTCCCATACGGTATAGAAAAACCAGCAAGTAGAAAATGTCGGAGTTCTTTAGCGCAGCCGCGTGCCCCTGCTCCGTCTGTTTTTGCTTCACTTCAGCGACAAAAGCGGTGAGGGTGGCGTAGAGTTCGCGGCGTACCAGTCCATCTGGCTGCGTCTCGTAGTAGATACCTGTCATCAGCGTTCGCGTCGTTTCCGCCAGTGCTTGGACTGCGGCGAGTACGTCGGTATCGGTTGCATCCTGGTGCGCCACGCAGAATTTGGCGATCGTGAAGGCGAGCGCGGCCATCATTTGCTGGTGCGTGTGGATCAAGTCGGACGGCACAGTCACGTCGAGCAGCGGGGTATCGGCGGGCAGCTGTCGCTGATGTTCGTCCTCGTAGCGGTGCGCGGCTATCAGGTAGGAGCAATCCACCGGGCAGTCGATGGTGACCTCGCGTTCCCGGCCGCAGCAAACGGCGCAGATTTTCTCGCCTTTCGCGGGACAAAAACGCTCTGGTTTTCGCTTTTCACAGATAGGGCAGGACACGGCAAGCAGAATACCCGGTGCTCGCGGAAAAAACAAAAATGGTGGTGCTTGGGCTTCCCGGCGCTGCCCGGTTAGTCTTTAGTGAGAGGGCGAGGCAGCCGGAATTCGTACGTGCTCTGGGCGCAGCCCCATCCCGATTAGACATGCCGGAATTCTGCGAAGCACGGGATGCTCATTGAGCAGCCTGACGACCAGCGGGAGTTTCGCGAAGCTTACTTGCCCCTTCAGCACGGGCTCCACAACCTTCTTGTGCGCCTGCACTTGAAGAGCCTGGGTCCAGCGTGTTGGCCACATGCGCCGCTTTTCCACGGCGGCTAGATCGCGCGGGGATACCTGGTTTCGTCGCAGGGGCTCGGCCAGGATGTTTGCTGTCGCGACCGCATCCTGAATCGCCAGGTTGATGCCAATTCCTCCCACCGGCGACATCGCGTGCGCCGAATCGCCGATGCAAAGCAGGCCGGGGCGTGACCAGTTGCGCAGGCGATCCACTCGAACGGAGAGGAGGCTGACGTCCTTCCAATCGCGCAGCGTCTCGGTGCGGTCGCTAAGAAACGGCGCCACGTCGGCAATGTCATCGCGAAATGCGGGCAGGCCGCGCTGCTGAATCTGCTGAAACGCTCCTTTCAAGATTACATAGGCACACTGCCAGTAATCACCTCGATTGATGGTGACCAGGATCTTGCCCTTTTTCAAATGTCCCAGTGCGTAGTAGGAATCGTCGGGCTTCTTCGGCAAGCGCATCCAAAGCACATCCATCGGCGCGCCGAGATCTTCGATCTCTAACCCGGCCTTCTCTCGGACGACGGAATGCCTGCCGTCGGCGCCGATGGTCAGTTGGGCGCGCAACTCGAAGGTTCCGTTCAGGGTCTTGCCCTTTACTCCGACGACCCGCCCACTTTCTTCCAGCAGGCCGGTCACCTCGTATTGCATCTTCATCTGGAAACCCGGAAACGCGCGCCCTGCTTCAGTGAGGTAGTTCAGAAAGTCCCACTGCGGCATGAGCGCGATGAACTTGCAATGCGTGGGCAGATGGGAGCAATCGGCGACCTCGGCGGCAATTTCACCAAAGCGTATGCCCAGCTGACGATATTCCTGGTGCGGCCGCTGAAGAAATCCTTGCAGCAGGCCTAGTTCATACATTACTTCCAGCGTGGAGGGGTGAACGGTGTCGCCACGAAAATCCCGTAGGAAGTCCTTATGCTTCTCGAGAACCACAACGTCCACGCCCGCTCGGGCTAGAAGATAACCGGCCATCACGCCAGCGGGACCTCCGCCGGCGATGCAGCACGTCGTATTCAAGCGTTCAACCGATCCTGGTGTTTGCTCCATATCTGGATTCCTGGTTTGGCTGAAGCTCAAGCGGAGATGACTTTGTTCTGGAAGCGGCGGGCGGCGACGATCAAGAGAAACGTGCCAATCGCAAAAAGCGCCAAGCCGTCAGTCCAGAGGTGGCGAATGGTGGCGCCGCGAAGAATCACTCCGCGCGTAATGTTGATGAAATAGGTGGCCGGGATCAGATAGCTGATGGGCCGAAAAATGGCGGGCATGGTTTCGCGCGGGAAAATGTAGCCCGAGAAAAACACGCTGGGAAGAATGGGCAGAAACGCGAGCTGCATCGCTTCGGCTTGCGATGCCGCTTTGCTGGAAATCAGGATGCCTAGTGACAACGCGGCAAAGAGGTACGGCAGCGAAAGAAATGCCAGCAGCCAGACACTGCCGTGGATCGGAACGCGGAAGACGAAGCGCATACACGTCAGAATCAGGCAAAGCTCGAAGAAGCCGACGCCGAGATAGGGAAGCAGTTTGCCGAGGAGCAGGCCAAATGGACGCACAGGCGTTACGAAAAGCTGCTCGAGGGTACCCCGCTCTTTTTCCCGGACGATAGAAAACGCCGTCAAGAATGTCGTGACGTTGAGCAGCATGATGGCCGTCAAACCCGGCAGAAAGAAATTGGGTGAGCGCGAATCGGGGTTGAACAGCATCTTGGGACGCATTTCGACCGCCATGGTTTCCCGGTCCGGAAGAACGCGGCGCAGTGATTCATCGAGGCCGATGGCGTTGCTGACATTGATCGCCTGCCCAGCCACCGACGAATCGGACCCGTCGATCAGCACCAGAACCTGTGCGCCCATTTGATGCAGCAAGCGATCGGAATAATCGACGGGAACTTTGATCCCGACGCGGGCTTTGCCGGCGACGATAAGGTCGTTCATGTCGCGATCGTTCTGGACGTAACGAATGATGTAGAAGGTGTCGGAATTTTTCAGGCGGTCGATCAGTTCGCGGCTCTCGCGCCGGCCGTCAGCATTGTAGACGACGGTCGGGATGCGGCGGATGTTGGTGTCGATTCCGAAGCCGAGCAGGAACATCTGCAACAGCGGCATGGTCAGAGAGAAAAACAATGTTCCGGCGTCCCGACGGACGTGGAGCGTTTCCTTGTAGAAGACCGCGCCGAAACCGCGAAAGATATCAAGCACGGGAGGCCTCCAGCATCGCCTGATGTTTGTAGGTGAGCTCCACGAAAACATCTTCAAGGCTCGGCGCCAGCGGCCGAATTTCCGCGACGGCGATTCCTTCCTTCAGAAGTTGCTCGCGGAGATCGTGCAGGTCGAAGTGATCGTCGATCAAGGCGTGGATGGATTGTCCGAAAATCGTGGCGCTCCGAATTTCCGGATTCTGGCGGGCAAAACGGAGCGCCCGCGTCACTTCGGGTGTGGTGATCTCGACGCGGAGTGTACCAGCCGGCTGGACGTCAGGCAGTTCTCGCAGCGAATTGGGTGTGCCGTCGGCGATCAGCTTGCCGTAATAAATGTAGGCGACGTGGCTGCACCGCTCGGCTTCGTCCATATAGTGCGTGGTGACAAAGAACGTGATGCCCTGCCCGGAAAGCTCGAACAGCAAATCCCAGAGTTGCCGCCGGGCGACTGGATCGATGCCTGCAGTCGGCTCGTCCAGAAACAGAAGCTTCGGCTCGTGCAGCATCGCGCAGCCCAGCGCCAGCCGCTGCTTCCATCCGCCGGAAAGTTTCGCCGCGAGTCGATCCAGATACGGACCGAGCCCGTTCAACTCGATAATTTCTGACATGCGGCGTTTCAACCGGTCGGGCGGCAAGCTGTAGATGCGTCCGTAGAACGTCAAATTTTCCGCGACGGTGAGATCGTCGTATAAGCTGAATTTTTGCGACATGTAACCAATTCGCTCGCGCACTTCTTCCGCATGCGTGCGAACGTCGAGTCCTTCCACCTCCGCAGCGCCACCGCTCAAAGGTAAAAGCCCGGTAAGCATCTTGATGACAGTAGTTTTTCCGCTCCCGTTGGGGCCAAGAAAGCCAAAAATCTCGCCTTTCTTTACCTCGAAGCTGACATCGTTCACGGCCGTAAATGCACCGAACTTTCTTACCAGGTGTTCGGCCGAGATAGCGACTTCAGTACCGTTTTGAGGGAAAGTGGCCATCGCTCAAGCCGCCGGCTTCAGTTTGATGTCCGCTGCCATTCCCGCGCGAACCTGATTGGAAGAATCATCGATGCGCACCTTCACGCCGAATACTTGATGAACCCGTTCTTCGCGCGTCTGCACGTTGCGCGGAAGAAATTCGGCTTGTTGATTGATCTGCTCAACGGTGCCCTCGAAAACTTTATTGGCAAATGAATCGACGCGCACCTCCGCCTTTTGTCCCAATTGCACGTGACCGATTTCGGTTTCCGGAATGTAAATACGCACGTAGATTTGGTCGCGCTCCAGCAGGGTTGCGACCGGCGTGTTTGGAGCGATCAAGTCTCCCGGGCGCACGTCCAGAACTTCGACCGTTGCGGCCGAAGGCGCCACGACTTCGCGCTCGCGAAATCTTGCTTCGTCATAGGAGTAAGAGGCCTTCGCGAGATCGATATCTTCTCGCCGATTGCCGCGCTCGAACTTCTCAAACGTCGCTTGCGCCTGGTGATAACGGGCCTCGGCCGAGGCGATCTCCTCGGGCCGGTAACCGTGTCGCAATTCATCGAGCTTATGCTGTGCATTTTGCCGCTGCGCCAGCGCGATTCGCCATGCAGCTTCCGCCGTGTCGCGCTGCTGTTTCGAAACCAGGTCTTTCTTGGCCAGCGTGTCATACCGCTCAAAATCGAGTTGCGCGCGTACTTCATCCGCCTTCGTACGGTCGAGATCGGCTTGTGCCGCATCGATATCTTCTCGTCGATAGCCGTTCTTCCGCTGCTCGTACTCCGCCTTGGCTTCCTCAAGCGCCGCGCGTGCTTCGGCAATTTCTTCTGGCCGGTAACCACGCCGTGCCTTTTCTGCTGCCGCGCGGGATTGATCGAGCGCTGCTTGCAGCTCTTTATCATCGAACGTGATTAAAACTTGTCCGGCTTGCACCGAGTCGCCTTCGCGAACCAGCACTTTCTCGATGCGTCCGCCGACCTTTGATCCGACACGAATATCACGCGCTTCCACCGTTCCGGATCCCTGCAACGAAGAATCGTGCCGAAACCAACCCGCCGAAAACGCCAACCCGACGCCGGTCGCCGCTACGACCAACACAATGATGACAACCCGCTTGCGACTCATGGCCTGCTTCTCCTCACTGTTTCCTATTCATGACTACGATTGCGGCGAGCCCGTAGTTACCGGCTCGCGCGGCGCAATTCCCATCCACAAAATTTCCATCGCCTGCTCGATCCGTTCGGCGAGAGATGCGTCGCCGTAAAGCGACCACATGAGCAAGGTTCCGAAGATCGTCTGGCGAAACACCTGCGCCAGTTCCAGCGCCGGCAGATCCCGTCGAAACTCACCTCGTTCCCGTCCGATTTGTACTAATTGGGTGAGCAAGCCCTCGGCGCGCGCATTTCTTTCGCGCATGACGGTGCGCACCGACGAACTGGAGAGATTCGCCTGCAAAATCGCCCGGACCACATCCGGCGCCTTGGCCGGCTCTTCGGTCATACGCAGCGTCAGCGAGCGAAAAAAAGACCGCATGGGTTCCGGCCTCTCGCGCATCTGGTCAACCGTCGTCTGGAGCTTGCTTAATTGCATATCGCTGAAGGCGATGAGGATGTGCTCTTTGCTTGGGAAGTAATTGAAAAAAGTGCCTTTGCCGACATCCGCGGCGTTGGTGATGTCTTCGACCGTGGTTTCCGCGAACCCCTTATCTGCGAATAGCTTAAGAGCCGCGCGAAAGAGCCGCTCGCGGGTTTCCGCACTGCGACGCTGTCGGCGATCGAGATTCTGACCACGGGCCGGCTGGGCGGATGATTTTGGGGAAGTTCGGCGACGCATGACCTATCCTCATAGATGACTGTAAGTCATATATGGCCGAAAGTCAAGCCTCCTTAGCCTCCAATCTCCCTTAGTTAAGAAAGCAAAAGACCCCGGCAGAACGCCGGGGTCTGCGGGCCTCAAATTCACTTAACGGCAGATCTATTTGTTCGAGCCAGCTTGGGAAAGATTCTTCGGTGATTTCTGGTTCAGGTAGGACACCAATTTTTGCGCGGGCGGAGGCACTGCAACGGCGCCTTTGAAGACGATCGATTCCGCTTCCAGTTTCTTCCCGTAGACCCTTTCGTTCGCGTCGTTATCCGGGCGAACTGTCGAGCCCTCCAGCGAAATGCCGGCGAAAAGTCCCCGCGATCGCGAATAGCTCAAAACCTCCGCGCGCAAGGTCGCATCCGTCGACGCTGACGCCGTCCGGCCCTTCGGACCCGCCGCCACGGAAGCGTCCGCTCCCAACTTTACTTTGCTGTTCAGAATCGAATGCGCGCCGCGACCGTTCATCACCAAAAGCACGAAGTCCGTCGCCTGCCCGCCAATCTGAAGTCCGAAGCTGCCGCCTTCGAGCGCCATCATGGTCGGTGCGCTCCACGGGCCGGTATACTGCTCGCCGGTGCGGCAAGTCATTGCGCCACGTCCGTAGCTGCCGCCGACGACGAAGGCAGCTTTCAGCACCGACGGATAAACGATCACACATTCGGCCTTGTCAAGCAGGTCCTGCGGAATATCGTCGGGAATGTCGAGGATTTCCTTCATTACCGTGCCGCAATTATCCAGACGGTCCGCTTCCTTTTTATCTTGCGCGGTAGCCAGCGGCAAGCCGGCGATCACCAGCACCATCACGTAAACCACTATTCGCTTCATCATTATTTCCTCACCTCAGTTTGATTTCTTGCGGTGCAATTCTTGGTCGCCAGATATCGGGTGCACCGTCGGAGCTTCCGACCTGGACTCCTTCGCCTCGCGCGTCCGAGGATGCGGACCGCGGCTCTAGAGAAAGAAGTGTTCCGTGGCGTTTCGACTATACTTTCTCCGGACGCAATATACCAGCAGAGGATGCCGGTGAAACGCAGACGGATCAAACGATGGGCGGTGTTAATTCTTTCGAGCGCGATGTTGACGGGCGCAAGCGTAGCCCCATGTGCGCGAGCGCAGTCAACGTCGCCAGGCACTCCCATGGCGAAAGGCAAGACTCAACCCTCGCGCGCCAACGCCGCGGCTAAGCGCTTCTCCGCGCGTGTTGATGCAGCACTGGCCGCGCAGGCGGCAAGTAAGGGTGAATGGGGTTTGTTGATCGCTGACGCGGCCACGGGTGACACGCTGTATGAATTGAACGCCGATAGATATTTCGTGCCCGCATCCAACATGAAATTGTTTACGACTGCCCTGGCGCTGGCGAAACTCGGCACCGACTATCGCTTTCACACCACTCTCGAGACGCATGGCGCGATCTCTCCGGACGGAACACTGGACGGTGATCTCTTTCTCGTCGGCCGGGGTGACCCTAATCTCTCGAATCGCAAATTTCCTTATGACTTGAAAGAGGAATTCGATGGCGCGCCCGAAAAAGCGTTGGCCGAACTTGCCGACTCCCTCGTTGCGAAGGGCGTGAAACAAGTCACCGGCAACGTCATCGGCGACGACAGCTATTTCCCGCGCGAGCCATACCCCGACGGATGGGAAATCGGCGACATGGTTTGGGAATATGGCGCCGCGATTTCTTCGATCGTGGTCGACGACAACACCGTAGCCTTGACGCTGACCCCGGGAGAACTCGCCGGCGACCCAGTACACGCCGACGTTGTACCAGCTACTCCCGACTTCAATGTCGAGAACGACGTCGTGACCTCGGCCGCCGAGGTAAAGTCCGAGCTGACGCTCACGCGCGAACCGGGATCGCAACTGGTCGTCGTTCGCGGAACGCTCCCAGCAAAAAGCGCGCCGCGCAAGCTGATCCTCGCCATCCACGAACCGGCCTTGCACGGCGCAACGCTCCTGGCCCGATTGCTCACCGACCGCGGCGTGAAGATCGCCGGAACTCCACGCGCGCTGCACACCGCTGAGACGTCGGCGGATCCTCCCCGGGCCATTCTCGCCGAACACGTCTCGATTCCGCTGGGCGACTCCGTCAAGCTGGTCAATAAGATCAGCCAGAACCTTCACACCGAGATGCTCCTGCGTACCGCCGCACGACAATCGGGAATTTGGGCCACGCCGGACGACCTCGCTAAATTTCCCACGGACTTTTACGCGGCGGCCGGAATCGCCACCGGCGATGTGATTCAGACCGACGGCTCGGGTCTGTCGCGTCACGATTTGGTTACGCCGCGCGCGGTCGTGGCGCTGCTGAAATACGCGCGAACGCAGCCATGGTTTGCGCCTTATTTCGCTTCACTCCCGGTCGCTGGCGTGGACGGTACGCTCGAAAATAACTTGAGGACCACAATCGCCGCCGGCCGCATCCACGCTAAAACGGGCTCCGTCGAACATGTGCGCACGCGCTCGGGTTTCGCCGAAACTCCCGGCGGACGGCTACTGATCTTTTCCTTCTTGAGCAACAATCAAGGTGGAAAAAATCATGAAGCAAGCGATGCGCTCGACGCGCTCTGCGTGGCGATGATCGAGGAATTCGACAACAAACCTCTAAAACACGCGCGAAGCATCTCGGCCACAAAACACTAGGCAATTCCGGTGACCAAGGAAAAGATCATCACGGTGTTTGGCAGTGGATCTTCGCAAGAAGATGAGTCGTGCTACCAAGAAGCCCGAGCGCTCGGACGGGCGTTGGCCGAAAGTGGGTTCGCCGTCTGTAGCGGTGGCTACGGCGGGGTAATGGCCGGCGTTTCGCGCGGCGCAAAGGAAGCTGCCGGAAAGACCTACGGAATCACTGCCGATTGTTTCTCAACCAAAGCGAATCCGTGGATCGACGTCGAGGTACGCGTCGCCACCTGGCAGGACCGCCTCTTCGAATTGATCCGCCTTGGCGATGGGTTTGTGGCCTGCAAGGGCGGCACCGGCACTCTCGCCGAGTTGGCCGTGGTCTGGGAAATGCAGAACAAATCGGTGATGCGAGCCAAACCGTTTGCTGTTCTCGGAGATTTTTGGCTGCCTGTCATCGACCGCGTTCGCGAACTCGAGCTGGCACACCATCGCCCGAGCGCTGAAAGCGATGGTCGCCTGATTCATTCGGCGGCGTCAACGCAAGAAGTGGCGCGTTATCTGGCCGAGAAACTAAGATAGGAACGATGTCCCGCACCGCTCAAGACGTTCTCGAATTCGACAAGCTGCGCGAGCTGCTGCGACTGAGGACCACTTGCGCGCCGGGCCACCGAGCCGTCGACGCGCTGGAACCAGGCGTCGATCGTCATGCACTCGAGAACGCCTTTGCACACATCCGCGAAGCCCGCGAATGGCTGCGTGCCGGCGGCGAGTTGGGATTCGGCGGCCTCGCCGATCCCCAAGGTTGGCTGGAGCGCATCGAGGGCCCCGGCGCAGTGCTTGAGCCTCGCGAGTTTCTGGATGCTGCCTCACTGCTGGAAACTTCAGCGTGGCTGAAGCCTCAGTTCCGCCAAGAAGCTACAAAATTTCCGCTGCTTGCCGTTCGCGCCGCGTCGCTGGGAGACTTTCGTGACCTGCTGGCGGCGATTCGCCGCTGCGTCCTGCCAAATGGGGACATTAGCGACGATGCGTCGCCGGCACTTCGCCGCATACGCGCCAGCATTGCCGAGACCCGTTCTTCGATCCAAAAATCCCTGAAGCAGATTTTGCGCGCGCGCAATGCCGAGGCCGGCGAGGATTACGTCACGCTGCGCAACGACCGCTTCGTTATTCCGGTGCGATCGGAGCACCGCCGCGCCGTCCCGGGCATCATGCACGGCGCCAGCGGTACCGGGCAGACCGTCTTCCTTGAGCCCTTCGAAACCGTTGAATCCAACAACCAGCTGGTGCAACTCGCCCAGGACGAAGCCGCCGAAATCGTGCGCATTCTCCGCGCGCTGACCGAGCGCTTGCAAGCCATGTGCGAGCCCCTCGTTGCTGCGGCCGAGACCATCGCCGAGCTCGACGGCGTCTTTGCTCGCGCGCGCTTCATGCAAGACTTCGATGCCGCCACGCCCGAGTTCAGCGAAACCGGCGAGTTACGTCTCGAAGCCGCGCGCCATCCGGTGCTGGAAGATAAATTGCGCCGAGAGAATCGTGCGATCGTGGCGATGACGCTGGCGCTCGGCGGCCAGGAGCGAGTTCTGGTCATCAGCGGCCCGAACACTGGTGGCAAGACGGTCGCGCTCAAAACCACCGGCCTCGCGGCACTTTCCGCGCAATCAGGCATTCCCGTTGCTGCCCAGCGGGCGGTGTTGCCGCTTTTCGATCACGTCCTCGTGGATATTGGCGACGAACAATCGATCGCCGCTGATCTTTCCACATTTTCGGCGCACATGCTGAATCTGAAAGCGATGCTCCAGGCGGCCACGCCGCAATCGCTGGTGCTCGTGGATGAAATGGGAACGGGCACCGCCCCGGAAGAAGGCGCGGCACTGGCTGTCGCATTGCTCGACGAGTTTCGCGCGAAAAACTGCATCGTGCTCGCAACCACGCACCACGATCGCCTGAAGACCTACGCCTCCACCACGCCAGGGGTTGTTAACGCTGCCGTGGAATTTGACGACGTAAATCTCCGGCCGACCTACCGCTTGATGGTCGGCGTTCCGGGCGGCTCCAGCGGCATCGCCATCGCGCAACGCCTCGGCCTGCCGCACTTGCTGATCGAGCGCGCTCGCTCGCTGCTCACGCCCGAGTCGCGCGAAGCCGCCGACCTGATCGCCTACCTGCACCGCAGCCGCGACGAGCTCGACCGCATGCAGCAGCAAATGACCGCCGAGCGCCACGCGCTCCAGGAAGAACGCAAGAAACTCCGCGCCGAATGGGTGGAGCGCCAGCAACGCCGCATCAAGGATCTCGAAGAGAAATTTGCGGACATGCAAAAGCGCTTCGACGAAAACGTAGCCAGCGTGGTCGAATTCGTAAAGGACCGCGAACTGCGCTCCCAACTGGAAAAATCCTCGCGCCGCAAGATGCAAGACGCGCGCGGCGAAGCCCGCGACGAACTCAACGCGGCCGTGGTGCAAACTCTCTCGGAATCGCAAGCCGACTTGGGTATACCGGGCGAGTCATCCGCTCCGCCCAGCCCCGACCGCCTGCAGCCTGGCGCGAAAATCCGCGTGCGCGGCTTCACCAAGCCAGTCATCCTGCGGCGCGTGGAAGGCTCCTCCGCGGAAATCGAAGCCGGCCCCCTTCGCATGAAAGTGGCCGTCGATCAAATCATAGGCATCGAGAGTTCGCCGTCCGATGCCAAATCCGCGTCGCCGTCGTACCAACGCCAGAACGTCACCGTAACATCGCGTCCCGGCGAAGCCGCCACCACCGACGAAATCAACGTAATCGGTTCCACCGTAGAAGAAGCGACGAACCGCGTTGACAAATTTCTCGACGAAGCAGCCTTGGCAAACCGCCAAACCGTGCGCATAATTCACGGCCACGGCACTGGCGCCCTGCGCAAAGGCCTCGCGCAGTTTCTTTCCTCCCACCCACTGGTCGGAAAGGTCTCCTCCGAGGCCGAAGATCGCGGCGGCAAAGCGATCACTGTCGTAGAATTACGAGCGTAGGAATTCGAATTTCGAGTTTCGATACCCATGGCGGAAGCAGGATCATTCGCGGATCGCGTTAAACAGCAGGCGGACATCGTCCGCGTGGTCGGCGAATACGTGCGCCTTAAGAAGAGCGGGCAAAATTTCACGGGTCTCTGCCCGTTCCACGCGGAAAAGTCTCCTTCTTTCGCGGTGCACCCGACGAAGCAGATTTATCACTGTTTTGGCTGCGGAGTCGGCGGCGACGTCTTCAAATTCGTCATGGAAATGGAAAAGTGCCCGTTTCCGGAATCGATTCGCATCGTCGCCGAGAAATGCGGCATCGCGGTTCCACAGCCCAGAGAGCGCTCGCCCGAAGAGCGCAAAGAAAATCAGCAACGCACCGCGCTGGTCGAGATGCATCGCGTGGCGCAGACGTTTTTCACCAAGCAACTCGAAAGCACTCCGGAAGGCAGAGTCGCGCGCGCCTATCTGGAAGATCGCGGCCTCGACAAGCCGGCCATCGATCAGTTCGGTATCGGGTACGCGCCGAGCGGTGGCGATGTTCTCTTGCGCTCGCTCAAGCAAAAATATCCGGAAAAGCTGCTCATAGACTCAGGGTTGATCTCGCGCGACCAGAGCGGCCGCATGTTCGATCGCTTCCGCCGCCGCATCACCTTTCCGATCTCCAACGAGTCGGGAAAAATTGTCGCCTTCGGCTGCCGCGCGCTCGGCGACGATCAGCCGAAATATCTCAACTCTCCCGAAACGCCCATCTATTCCAAGAGCAACGTGCTCTATCACCTCGACCGCGCCAAGGAAGCCCTGCGCCGGTCCGATTTCGCGGTCCTCGTCGAAGGCTACATGGACGCCATCGCCGTGGCGCGCGCCGGAATCAGCAATGTCGTAGCGAGTTGCGGTACCAGCCTTGCCGAGCCGCAAATCAAGCTCCTCGCCCGTTTCACGCGCCGCGTCATCGTCAACTACGATCCCGACACCGCTGGCCAGACTGCCACTGAGCGCTCGATCTCTCTGCTTCTCGAGCAGGACTTTGAAGTTCGCGTCCTCGCCCTCCCCGGCAAAGCCGACCCCGACAAATTCATCCGCGAACAGGGAGCCGCCGCCTACGTGAAGGTCCTCAAGGAAGCGCCGCCCTACGTTGACTACCTGATTGCCCGCGCCCGCCGTATGGACCTCACCACCGGCGAAGGCAAGCTCCGCGCCGTGAATTTCCTCCTGCCCTACGTCCAGAAAATCCCCAACCGTATCCTGCGTTCCGAATGGGCCACGCGGATCGCGCAACAGTTACGCCTCGACGAGCCGGTGCTGCGCGCCGCGCTCAGCAAAGCTGCCGCCGAGCGCCGCAGCGAGGTGAAGACCAAGCCCGAGCTAGTCGGCCGCGCCGCGAAGCCCGTTGAGCGCCGCCTGATCCGCATGCTCGCCGAGGGCGAGGGCTTCCGCCACGAGCTCGCGCAGAGGCTTCAGGAAAATCAGCTCTACTTGGGGCTCGAAACCGAAAGAGTTCTGGCGGCTTTGGTCGCCGCCAGTCTATCCGGCGGACCCGTCCAAGCCAGCGAAGTGGCCGCCACCCTCGAAGAGCGCGACCGCCGCATGCTTTTCGAGATTCTTTTCGAAGACTCCAGCGACTTGACCTGGGAAGAAGCAGAGAGCTGCGTCGAAGCCCTGCACCACCGCCGCGCAGAAAGGGAACTCGCCGATGTCCAGCGCAGCATTGAATCCAGCGCCGCAGGCCCGGACCTTCGCGCACTCCTCGAGCGGAAACAGGAACTCATGAAGCGCCTGGCCGCTGCCCGCTAAAGGGCACACGGTTTCCGCGAACGAGTCTTCCACAGCTTTCCACCAATTAAATCATTGACGCACACGGACTTAACCGTGTAGCGTATTAGGGTTTACCGGGTAACGATTCCGTCTCTAAATGCATCTAAAGTTTGTAGTTAGCGGCAGGGATCGGACCACGGAAACGCGAAACGCGGGCGAAGCACGGGGCGGACGGCAGCAGCGAGCGCAGGGCAGAGGGTTTCTCACTACGTTCAGAGTGACCGCACAGCGGCCAAAAAACATGCGATCTTGCGGGGAAATCCCCCCTCAGTTTGCGCCTGCGCATCAGCCTGTTCGTGTCTCGGCAAAAGCGAAAGCGTCCTCCGTGGATGTTGTGCGTCTGCGCGGAAATTTGCCGGCCTTGGCGTCTGATTGCGGGAGGAATTTGTGGCAGTAGTCGGCCTTGAAGAAAAATACGATGCGGTACGCCAGCTCATTGCCATCGGCAAAGAGCGCGGCTACCTGCTGTATGACGAAGTAAACGATTCGCTTCCGGCGGAAGTGCATTCCTCGGAAGAGATCGACGATCTTCTCACCACGTTTGAACGCAACGGCATTGAGATTTACGAGGATCAAGCCTCGGCCAAAGCCGCGCGCGCCGTCGAAGTGTCCACCGTGCCCGGCGAACGCGAAGCCGGCGGCAAGGAAGACGCGCACGAAGGCGATGGCGACCTGGATCTGACTCCGGGCTCGCTCGAAAAAACCAACGATCCCGTGCGCATGTACCTGCGCGAAATGGGCACCGTGCCGCTGTTGACGCGCGAAGGCGAAGTCACCATCGCCAAGCGCATCGAGCGCGGACAACTCGTGGTGATGAAGTCTGTGACGCGTTCGCCGATCGTCATCAAGGAATTGATCGCTGTCGGCGACGACCTGCGCAAAGGCGGGCGCTCCATCAAGGAAATCGTCCAGTTCGACGATGAAGAGCTCACCGAAGAAAAAATCGCAAACAAGACCAAGCAAACGCTCAAGCACATCGAGAAGATCGCGAAACTGTATGACAACGGCCTGAAGCAGGCGATCAAGCTCGAGAAAACGCCGAAAGCCAAGAAGCGCGCCTGGATTCACGCCAAGTGGGACGTCGCGCGCACCCGCGTCGAGATTTCGCTGGCGGTTCGCGATATCGACTTCAACCCGTTCGAGAAAAAGCGCCTGATCGACAAGATGCGCGGCACCGTCGAGCGCTTGCAGTCGCTTGAGCGCGAAGCCGGACGCCTGGAACGCCGCGTCGATGCCGCCAAGGGCGACGTCGCCGCCGAAGCGCGCAAGGAACTCC
Organism: Candidatus Acidiferrum sp.; assembly: GCA_049512575.1. Classification (GTDB taxonomy): domain Bacteria; phylum Acidobacteriota; class Terriglobia; order Acidiferrales; family UBA7541; genus Acidiferrum. Next base: position 3,737 of record JBEKWY010000048.1, on the reverse strand, counting down.
GCACGCGCCGCGTTGAACTCAAAGACATCGAGGAAGCCAGCGAGGTCGGGCTCACCGAACTGAAGCGCACCCTCACCATCATCCATCGCGGCGAAGCGGAAGCCGAACAAGCCAAAAAAGAACTGATCGAAGCCAACCTTCGCTTGGTCGTTTCGATCGCGAAAAAATATACCAACCGCGGCCTTCAGTTCCTCGACCTGATTCAGGAAGGCAACATCGGCCTGATGAAAGCGGTCGATAAATTCGAGTGGCGCCGCGGCTACAAATTTTCCACGTATGCGACCTGGTGGATTCGCCAGGCCATCACGCGCGCCATCGCCGATCAGGCCCGCACCATCCGCATCCCGGTGCACATGATCGAAACGATCAACAAGCTGGTGCGCACCAGCCGCCAGTTGGTGCAGGAACTCGGCCGCGAACCGACCAGCGAAGAAATCGCCAAGCGCATGGACATTCCGGTGTCCAAGGTGCGCAAGATTCTGAAGATCGCGCAGGAGCCTATCTCGCTTGAAACGCCCATCGGCGAAGAGGAAGACTCGCACCTCGGCGACTTCATCGAAGATAAAGCCGTGGTCTCGCCGTCCGACGCGGTGATCAACCTCAACCTGAAGGAGCAAACCTCTTCGGTCTTGAAGACGCTGACGCCCCGCGAAGAAAAAGTGATCAAGATGCGTTTCGGCCTGGATGACGGCAGCGAGCACACGCTCGAAGAAGTCGGCCAGTCGTTCGCGGTCACCCGCGAGCGCATCCGCCAGATCGAAGCGAAAGCGTTGCGCAAGCTGCGCCACCCGTCGCGCTCGCGTAAACTCCGCGCCTTCCTCGAAGGCCCGTCGCGCGATTACCTCTAGAATCCACTAGCACAGGGACTCTTGTTTACGCTGAGTCTCGAAGCGCCTGTGCCCACGTCAAAACCTGCACTGCAAAAACCGAAACGCCTCGGGACCGCTCCTTAGGCGTTTCGGTTAATTAGTGCTGGTACTTATGCCGGGAGTTCAACGTATGCCGAATAGGTGTTTGGTTCCGGCGCGGTCTGTCCCTCTTCACGCAGTCCCTCCAGATGAAACGCTATTGCTTCGCGCATGTTCCGCTCAACGTCTTCGCGCGTACGTCCGGTCGAAACGCAACCGGGTAAGTCCGGAGAATATGCTGAGTATCCAGTTTTCGTTTGTTCTACCACAATCAGGTATTTTTTCATTCCTTCAACTCCGCCTGCTTCAGCACACTATTAAGCGTACCCGGCGCCAAATCGTCGCCTTGCTTTCCGGGAACCGTGACGACGCCCCGCTTCCTCGCATGCTTATATTGTCGATGACTTCCTTTGGTTCTGGCAAGAAACCAACCGTCGCGCTCCAACATGCGAATTATATCTCGTACCTTCACAGCTAAACGATATTTGTCATCTACTGCATAGTCAACCTACGTTCGTAACTGCGGTAGTCATTTTTCCGCCCTTGAAAAATAGACAACGAGGCGCACCGTCCATATTCCGACGAACGCGAGAAACGCGACGACCGCAACCGTGAAATTGGTGCCGTTCAAGTGGCGCGGACTGGTTTGATTCGCCGCGAAGACCAGTTCGTTGACGACCAGCAGAAACGCCACAAACGCGCACCCGAACCACGCAAACTGCGCCTTGAAAAACGCAACCGTCTGCTCGCGACGTTCCGGCGCCAGCCAAAATTCTTTATTGGGCACATTGATCATCGATACGGGCAGCGACCCGATCAGTCGGGGCACGCCAAAAGCAACCAGCAAAGAAACTGCCAACAGCACTACTTCAGTGGTAAAGAATGCCGACCGCGATTGCCATCCGTTTGGCGCGCCGCTGGCTCCAAAGTGTGTCGCCACCACCGCAGGCAGAACAGCCGCAAACTTCCGCGCCTGCAGCACGCCAAGCAACACCAAGAATACGAAAATCGAACTCGGCAGCTTGCTGCTCGATCCCACGGTAGGGTCCTCCTCTCGCTGTAAGTTCGCGCCTGCTCCTCACAACCCATCTTTCTTCACGATCTGTCGTGCCTTCTTCCGTTCTGCATATTAGAATGACCCTACCTAATCGCGAAGCCATGAAAACATTCCATAGGATTGCCGGCGTCGTACTGGTGTTGCTGCTTATCGCGGCAGCGTACGGAATCGTGCGCACGGAACCTCCGGCGCCGTCGTTGCCGGGCAGGACCGCCGTACTCACGGTGGCGCCCGCAGGGAGTCTGGCCATCCCGCTTGCGCAGCCGGTCGTCGATCAGACCCCGCTGAAAATCGCGCAGCAACTCGCGCCTCTCGTCACTCTTCCTGAAGAGCGCTCGCTGGCGGAAGAGGCGTTGCGCCTCTCCGACCACGAAGTCGATATCGGCTTCACCGCGGCTCTCCGCGACGCTGCGCAACACCCTCCTCCGTTGAGCCCCGAAGCAAAGGAAATCCAGACGCGGCTCGAAAAAGCTGAGAAAGCCCTCGCAAACGACCAGGCGCAGGTCGCGCAACTCACCGCCGCCGACGCCAAGGCCACCGGCGACAAGAAAGATTCGCTCGACGACCAACTCGACATAGCGAACGCGCAGCAGGAACTCGACCAGGACGAGGTCGACGACGCCAAGCAAGACCTGATCCGCGCCGGCGGCGACCCGCAAGATCGCATCCAGGCGATGGTGAAGGAGCACGACGCGTCCACAAAAGCGACCGAAGCGGCCCTGGCCAGCACTTCGTCGCCCGCCGAAGAGCGCGGCCTGATTCATCGAGCGACGCAGTGGTGGGCGCTGCACAAGAAGCAACTCCTGCTGTGGCGCGCCTGGCACGAGACCGAGAACGCCATTGCCTCACTTTCTGCCCGCCACAACGCTCTCGACGCACAGATTGACGCGGAGAAGGAGAAGGCAAACGCTGTTTCCGCTCCAGCAGGCGCCGCGCCACCGGCGGCCGCGAAGCCACCGGCGCGCTCCAACCCGACCCACGAGGATGCCGCGGCGCTTGTCAAAGCGACGAAAGATCGCTCGGTCCAGCAAAAGAAACTCGCTGCGTTCGACAAGCGCATCGACGACGAAAAAGAGCTCGCGGACCTCTACGCGAAATGGATCGGCGTGGTCGCCGCACAACAGCGCATCGTCCTCAATCACGCTTTGCGCGGCATCGCCATCATTCTGGCAATCGCCTTGTTTGGATTATTTTTCGACGACTGGATCGCCAGCCTTCTGGGCAGAACCTCGCTCGACCGGCGCCAGGTCGAAACTCTGCGCGGCGTGACGCGCGTTTCGCTGCAGGTCCTGGGCGTCTTGTTCATCCTCCTGGTGATTTTTGGCCCGCCGCCCAGCCTCGGCATATTTCTGGGTTTCGCCGGCGCCGGCCTGACCGTCGCGCTGAAAGATTTCATCGTCGGATTTCTAGGCTGGTTCGTCCTGATGGGAAAAAATGGTATCCGCATGGGCGACTGGGTGGAAATCAACGGCGTCACCGGCGAAGTCGTCGAGCTCGGCATGTTCCACACAGTGCTTCTCGAAACCGGCAACTGGACCGACTCCGGCCATCCCACCGGACGCCGCGTCACCTTCACCAACAGCTTCGCGATCGAAGGCCACTACTTCAATTTCTCCACCTCCGGCCAATGGCTCTGGGACGAACTCCAGGTGGTGCTGCCCGCCGGACAAGATCCGTATCCCATCGTCGATGCCATGAAGAAAAAAGTGGTGGAAGCCACCGCCGAAACCGGGCAGAAAGCCGAACAGGAGTGGCGCGGCGCGGCCAAGTCC
>JBEKWY010000047.1:0-51237 GCA_049512575.1 Candidatus Acidiferrum sp. | reverse complement strand
GATGAGTTAGACGGCTCGCAGCACGAGGTGCGCGCGGGAGCGGTGTTGCTGGCAACCGGGGGGCTTGGCCGAATTTATCGAGAGACAACGAACCCGGATGTGGCTACCGGCGACGGGATGTCCATCGCGTACGACGCGGGGGCCGTTCTTTCAGACATGGAATTCATACAGTTCCATCCAACGGCGCTGGCGGTCAAGGGTGCGCCGCGCTTTCTACTGTCGGAAGCGCTGCGCGGCGAGGGCGGCGTTCTGCGCAACGTGAACCTGGAGCGCTTCATGAAGCGCTACAACGAAGCGCAAGAGCTTGCGCCGCGCGACATCGTAGCGCGGGCCATCGTCAGCGAAATGCACCGCACCGGCGCGGGACATGTCTACCTGGACATGACGAAAAAGAGCGAGGAGTTCCTGCGGAAACGCTTCCCGCGCATTTACGAGACTTGCTCAAACTATGGCTTGGACTTGGCGACCGACGTGGCGCCGGTTTGCCCGGCGGCGCACTACATGATGGGTGGCGTGAAGACGGATTTGTGGGGGCGCACGTCGCTGCCAGGGCTCTACGCCGCGGGCGAAACCGCAGATACCGGGGTGCACGGCGCGAATCGCTTGGCGAGCAATTCCCTTCTCGAAGGATTGGTGTTTGGAGGACGGAGCGGCCAAGCGATGATGAAAGACGCGCCGGTGAAAAAACGCCAGGCGGTGGGATTGCCAGGAAGCCCGGCGCCCAAACCCGGGAACGCGCCAACTCCCAATGTGGGCTCAAAGCCCGGCAACGGCAAACCTTATCCCGCCGCATTGGACAAGATTCGAGAGGTGGTGTGGCGGCAGATCGGAATCATGCGAGATGGAAAAGACTTGGCTGCGGCGATCACGCAGCTACAAGCGATTGAGCTACCGAAATGTGAGAAGCCCGGGCGCGCCGAGTATGAAGTGCGCAACCTGCATTCCTTGGCGTTGGTGATGGCGCGGTCGGCCCTGGCGCGGGAAGAAAGCCGCGGCAGCCACTACCGAGCGGATTTTCCCTACCGGGACGACGAGGAGTTCGGGAAGCACTCGATCGCGCAAAAGGGCAAGGATGTTGGATTCGAAGCCTGACGTCCAAAAACTACGCAGCACCGCGTCACCCTATTTCGTCTGCAGTTGCTTGACGCTTTCGACGAAGACGTGGCCTACGAGGGCCAGGCTTTTGGAGCTGATTTTGTCGAGGGTGTCCTGGGGCGTGTGCCAATATGGGATTTCGAGGTCGATCACATCGACGGTGCGGACGTTGCGGGTCGAGAAGGATTGATGGTCGTCTTCGATTGCGGTCGCATCATTCACGAACACTCCCGAATAGCCCAGGTTCTTCGCGGTCGCCCAGACTAGATCGGTGAGAGCTTTGTCGGAATGGGAGTCGCGCTTGATGCGCAGCTCGCGGCTGCCGACGATGTCGGCGAGCAAAAACGCCCGGATCTTGGCTAAGTCGCCGCTCAGCGCAAGCTTGGCGGCCATCTGGCGGCTGCCGTAGCGATTGTCGGGATCTTTCCATTCGCGATTGACCGCCTCCTCCCCATCAAAGAACGCGATCCAAACCTGGTAGCGGCCATGCTGGGCGCAAAGCAGACGGGCCAGCTCCAGCATGACCGCCGTGGAGGAGCCGCCGTCGTCGGCACCGACGAAATCGTCGAGCTTCTTGGTGTCGTAGTGGGTGGCGAGCATGATGATTCCCGGCCGATCGCCTGGGATCTTCACCAAGATATTTTTCATCGCGATCGGCCCGGCGGGCGTCTGCGCGGTGAACGGATCGACGTCCGCAGTGCAGCCGGCGCTCGAGAGTTCCGAGAGAATGTAGTCCTGCACCTGGGCAATCGCTTGCGACCCGGCAGGATGCGGGCCGAAATCGACTTGCTTGGCGACGTCGGCGAACGCCCGTTTGCCGTCGAATCCGCCGGTTTTCTCGGGTGGGGGCGTGTCCTCGTCGGGCATCTGTGCGGGTGCCTTCGGGGAGGCGCTGACGACCGGCGCGGTGGCCGAGCCCCGCGTCGCGTCGCCGGACTTGCAGCCGGTCAGCGCGGCGATGGCCAGAAAAAGACCAAGCAGGGCTAGATGTCGTCGTGCAGGCGCCGGAATGGACCGTCCCGCAGGCATCGCCGCAAATCGTCTTGCAGGCATGTTGTTCATTTAGGCTTTCCCGGCGGCCTCGGCAGCCAACCGCTTGTTCTTGTTTCGCACCACCACCGCGGAAACCGCGATACCGACGAAGTAGAGCCCCACCATCGGGGCCATGAAGATCAGCATGGTCATGGCGTCGGGCGTAGGCGTGATAATCGCGGCCACGATAGCGATGACCAAGATCGCATAGCGTACGTTTTTCCAGAGGAACGCCGGGGTGACAATCCCGAACACCGACAAAAAGAAAATCAGGATCGGCAACTCGAAAACCAAGCCGAAGCCGAGCAGCACCATGAGAGTCAAATCAAAATATTCCGTGACGGTGATCATGGGCACGACGCCAGGCAGACTGACGATTGTGAACTTAACGAGAAAGTTCAACATGTACGGGAGGGTGACGAAATAGCCGAAGGCAATCCCGCCCAAAAACAGAAATACAGTCGAAAACAAGAATCCGGTGATGGCGCTGCGCTCGTGTTTGTATAACGCAGGGGCCACGAACAGCCAGATCTGGTACAGCACCACAGGCGAAGCGAGCACGATGCCGATGTAGATGCCCAGCGTAAGAATCAGATTGAAGCCGCCCGCGGGGTGCGTGTAGACCAACTGCTGTTGCAGGTTCGCGGCTTTCAAAGCAGCCAGCATGGGACGAGTGATGAAAACGATGATGTATTTGGCGATGTACACGCCAATGAACGCGCCAATGCCGATGGCAATCAGCGAATTGATGAGCCGTTTGCGAAGCTCGACGAGGTGCTCGAAGAAGGTCATCTGACCTCCCTCTTCAGACTCGGGGACCGGAATTGTCGAGAGTGCGTCAGGCTGGCTGCTTGTAGTCATGAGGAGCGTCTAGGGCGTGAGGCGAAGCGGCGATGTCGGGCTTGCTGCCGTTCTCGGGAGCAATCTGGAGAGACGACGGTGGGGACGGCCCTTCGGTGTTGGAGTCGGCTGAAGTGGCTTCGGCCGAGCTGAATTCCGAGGATTCCGAGGAGCGCGCCACGGATTCGGGCACGGGCGTGATAACCGGAGCTTCGGTCGGAGCTTCGGTCGCGCCTTTGTCCGTCTCGGGCGATGCTAACGCTGAGGGGCCTGGCTGCGTCTCAGCACCAGAGGGCGTCGCCAAGGTGGCGGGCTGAAGCTGGGTGGCTGCGGCAGCCTGCAATTCGCGTTTTTTGCGTTCGACTTCGGCAGCCTGGCGTTCCAGATCGCGCATTTCGTTTTCGAACGCGGACTTAAAGTCGGTGGAAGCTTTGCGAAATTCCGCCATGAGCTTGCCCAAGCTGCGGGCGAGTTCGGGAAGCTTCTGGGGCCCAAATACGACCAGGACGATCACGAAGACCACAATCATGTGAGGGATACTGAGCATGGTTCAGGTGACCGGATGGCGGCCTGTTGGCATCATAGAGAACGGGATTCCATAGTGTCAAACACCTCTGTGATATAATTGGAGTTCCAAGGTTTACGCGAGGTAAGGATGAAAGCAGAACGCCGCGGGTTGTTCCTTGTCGTAGCCGTATTGCTGGTATCTGCTGTATTGGGCGGGATTTACGGCCCTAACGTCCGTGCGACCACGGCGTCGGCCGATGATTACCAGACGGCCGTCCGAGACTTTACCCGGGTGCTTGACGTAGTGCAGGCGAACTATGCTGAACCCGTGGACGTGGACAAGGCCGTCTACCAGGGCGCCATCCCAGGCATGCTACGCATGCTGGATCCCCACTCGAACTTTTTTGATGCGCGGCAGTTCGCGCTGCTGCGCGAAGATCAGCGCGGGAAGTATTACGGCGTCGGCATGGTCGTTGCGCCGCGCGAGAATCATACCGTGGTGATGGCCCCGTATGTGGGCGCACCCGCTTATAACGCTGGGATTCGCCCGGGCGACGTGATCGTTAAGGTCGATGAGAAGTCTACCGACGGCCTGACGACCAGTGACGTTGCGGACATGCTGAAGGGTGCAAAAGGCACTATCGTCAAGATCACCGTTACCCGCGAAGGTTACGAGGACCCCCTGTCCTTCACCGTGACCCGCGATGAAATTCCTCGCCACTCTGTGGACATCGCGTTCATGCTCAAACCTGGCGTCGGGTATATCCGGCTTTCCGGATTCAACGAGACGACCGACCGCGAGATCGCAGAAGCGCTCAAGAAGCTGAACGCGTCCTCCCTCGATGGCCTGATTCTCGACATGCGCGGCAACCCCGGCGGCTTGCTGAATGAAGCGGTGGCGGTGAGCGACATGTTCCTCGACAGGAATCAGCTCATCGTGTCGCATCACGGTCGGGCGTCGGCGGAACGCAAGTACATGACCGTGCGCGGAAATCAGGGCGTTACTGTGCCGCTGGTAATTTTGGTGAACGGAAATTCCGCATCGGCGACCGAGATTGTTTCCGGCGCAGTGCAAGACCATGACCGCGGCATCATCGTGGGGGAGACGACCTTCGGCAAGGGCCTGGTTCAGACGGTAACTCCGCTGAGCGAAAATACGGGCTTGGCGCTGACCACGGCTCGCTACTACACACCGAGCGGCCGGCTGATTCAGCGCGACTACAAATCTATCTCTCTCTACGAATACCACTACGAGCGCAAGGTGCCGGAGCATCCGACGGAGGTGAAACTCACGGACAGCGGCCGGCAGGTGACCGGAGGCGGCGGCATCACGCCGGATGTTACCGTGGCGGCTCCGAAGCTGACCAAGTTCCAGGAGACGCTGATTCGGGCGGACGTTTTCTTTCCTTACGAGGCCGGCGTTGGCGGCTTCACGCGCTTTTATCTCGGCACGCGTCCGACGGTGACGAAAGAATTCACGGCGGACGACACGGTGATGAAGGACTTCCGCGAGTATCTAGCCAAGAAAAACGTCCGCTATACCGAACCAGAAATGTCCGAGAATATCGACTGGATCAAGCGCAAGATCAAGCAGGAAGTCTTCATGTCGGTCTTCGGCCAGCAGGAAGGCTTCAAGGTGGAACTCGAAGCCGACCCGCAGGTTCAGAAAGCAGTCGATTCGATTCCGCAGGCGCGCGCGCTGTATGAGAACGCGCGGAAGATCGTTGCGCAACGCATGGGGAATACTCCAGACCAGCCGTAGCTTGCGTCTCAAGATTGGGTGTCTGACCAGGTTTTGAAGGGCAGATTGCTGCGCCCTTTGCTTTTGTGCGCCGTGTGCCGTTTTATCGCGGCAACTCGGTTGGCAAGCCTGTGCGCCTCTGCTAAAATTTCGTTGCTACTCGTGGGCGAGTAGCTCAGCTGGGAGAGCGCCTCGTTCGCAACGAGGAGGCCGGGGGTTCGAATCCCCTCTCGTCCACCAAACTAAATCGAAACAGCTGAACAGCCTACGGAACTTTCTAGACTGCTTTCGGAATTGCACGAGTCGCCCCAGTTGCCCCAATTTCTGGCCTCCGGGTAATTCAAAGCCAAGGCCGATCCGGTCCGCCCACATTAGGCGAAACTCTCGGTCCTGAACCAACTTCACGTAGCCTTTACTAACGTGCTTCGGAGCGTGCCCCGACCAAAAATGTTTCAACGGTTCGGGACAATCCGATTTTTCAAGATGCGTGAGCCGGAAACGGCGGAAAATATTGAAGCCGCCGCGCTCGTGCGCAATGTAGTCGAGAATTGGGTGCAGGCTGTCGCTAAGTGCATTGGATTGGAGTAGCTGTGAGCCCGTCGAGGAATGAAACAGAAGGCCGGAGAGTCGGCGACCGACAAACTCTCGGAGCACGTCGGCGACTTGTGCGCAAAGGTCAACGTGCCGGGTTCCATTCTTGGTTTTCAAGTAAGGCTGAATTTGCCCCCGTTTTGCCTTCTGCATGATGTACAGCGTCCGAAAATCGTCGGAAATATGTTTGTCGATTTCTATTCCCAACGCTTCGCCCGCCCGCAAAGGACCGCAGCCAGCCAACAGTGCGTACAGCATCCGGTACTAGCCACTGGCAAAGAGAACGATGTCGGAAATTCCGCCACACACGTGGACATGGGTTGCCGCTGATTTCCCACGACCGGCGCGTCGATGTACTCATCGTTCCACTTCCGAGGAAACTGCTCTTCCCCATTTTCATCGACTGCGGAAGCGACCGCGGCCTTCACGATATTACAGTAGTCGCGGATTGAAGCTGGAGACAGGGACTCTGCCATTTTTTCGACCAGATCTTTCAGGGCCCGATTATTCACTCCCGCAGGGGTGGTTTCCGCAAGAAACGGGTAAATCCATTTGTCGAGCGCATAGCGCCGGTGCGCAATTGTCGTTTGCTCGACGGGGTTGCGCTTTCGGTTCGCAAGTGCTCAGAGGCGGCAATAGCGGAGCGTCAGCGGTTTCGCGCCATGTTCAAGGATTGCCGGGAGGGTGTTCGCGGCTAAGCGAGTTTTGTGGGAGAAACGTCATAAAAGCTAAGATTGGAAATGGGTACCGGAACCTATTTTACCGGTTAACCCGACTTACCAGGCTTGAGGGATTATTTGTGAGTCGTTCGCAAACCTGGGGTAGTCCGAAAGAAGCACGTCCGAGACGGTGACTTCTCGGATTCTGCTTCCGGGCTGCCAACCATACGTGCCGGATGGCCTCACCCCCATGAAACGTCAAGTTCGGGCAGTGCATCGGGGCTCGTCAGGATGTATTCATGACGATCGAGTTTTGTGCCGTCGAGACAACGTGTCGCTGCGTTATGGGCAACGCCTAGCTTCTGGAACCCCAATTTCTCCACGATGCGGCGACTAGCCTCGTTTCCGTCGAAGTACCCGATACTGATTGCTCTGGCACCAAGGTGGCCGAACGCGTAACGAATAGCTGCGTTTGCCGCCTCTGTCGCCATGCCCTGTCCGGTGTATTTCGCCGCCACCCAGTATCCTGTCTCATAGACGTCTTGCTCATCGGTAAGATCCAGTGCGGTTCGGACGACGAAATCCCCGTTGATCCGATGGAATGCGGCCAATGCGATCCCTGCCTGATTCTGGTAGTCCATCACTCGCCGAATCGAATCTTCCATCGCTTGCCGCGACCGTTGGTTGTCGAATGCCCAAGTCATCCAACGTTGCAAATCGTGCCACGTTTCCTCCTTGGCAGTTTGGATCGAATCCAAATCGCCCAGCGTTGGCGGACGCAAGATCAGGCGCGGCGTAACGATCGGCATCAAATGGCGCATAGAGCGGCTACGCTGGAATCTTAGCGAAGTGCCGAAGGCGAACGAAAGGGCGCTGGGTCCGTCATCCTAATCCGTCCTATAACGCTCATCGCCAAGATAGCTCAGGACTCGGTTTCGGTATGCTTCGAACGTCTCTGCCATTGGCCCTCCCGGTATCCCCCTGCGGCCGTCGTTCGTCAAGCGTTGATTCGTCATTATTACGATGAACGGCGCTCATGCTTTCGCTCCGCGCCGTCGCTTTCTGTCGCGGCGGTGACTACTCCCCAGTTCGTGCCGGGCATTCTCCGGTGGGGCGAATTTCGCGAGCAATTCAACGATCGCCTAGTTCTTCACGTCGTAGCTTGTCCAGACAACGGACAAGATCTTCCAGAGTGCCGACGCAGAGATCACCCGAAGGCTTTGTGAAACTGCTCCCTGCGCCCGGCGACTGGACGCCGTCAGTGATGGAACAGCCGTAAGCCGGCCCCTACCAGCTCATGTTCGGCGGCATTCCCGGGCCATCACGACTGCCCGGTCATACGCCCACCCAAGATGCGGTCGATCTGCCGAAGATGGTTCAAGTCGTGTGCCGCTTCCAAGCGGACGAACTCCTCGACCGTTTGCCGTCCGCGTGCCTCGTGGACCCCGTAGCACTCCACCCACCGTGCGCGCGGGACCGACTCCAACAATCGCAGGTTGCTCTCGCGCAGCGCCCGAAAGACCCCTGCCGAAAGGCTCGCATCTTGCTGCGCGTAACCCAAGCGCTCCGCCCATACGGCCTGATCCCACCAGGTCAGGGCCACGCCCGGATTCGCCAGCATGTTTCGCAATCGCCACCCCATCGCCAGCTCCGCGTCCGCCAAGTGCGCTGCGATCTCGGCGATTGACCACTTTTCAGGTGCAGGACGCCGGATCAACTCCTCGGGCGCGACATCGCGCAGTCGACGCTCGAGCTGGGATGGAGTGGCTTGTTGGACACCGATGGGCTCCTCATCGCCAAGATAACTCAGGACTCGGTTTCGGTATGCTTCGAACGTCTCTGCCATTTGGTCCTCTCGGTAGACCGTGTATGCCGCCGAACTCGTGTTGGAGTAGACCGCTCTTATGGAGTTTGGGCGAAGGACAGCATCAAACGCGGCAAAGGCATCCCTCTTTCTTCACGCGCGATATATTCTAAACATTGGGAAATACCGTTTTCTTTATCTTCCGAATCGTGCTCTCATCGCGTTTATAAAAGGTCCACTGCTTAATCCGCTTTCCTCGAATGAGGCCTGCCTGCGACAGGATTTTCAGGTGTTCACTTGCGGTTGGATGGCTGACGCGAAGTTTTTTGGCAATCAAACAGCCGCAGACTCCGTCTCGGACAAGGTCCCCGGCGATCTGCGGAGGAAAGTGCCCCCTAGGGTTCCGCAGCCAGAACAATATTCCGAGCCTGTGCTTATTGGCCAGCGCCCGAAACATGCGATCTGCTTTCATTTTGTCTCCGAGCCAATTTGGTATTTGACATTAAGCTAAATGCCTAAATAATGTGACACGGATGCTCCAGTTTGTAAAGCTGCAAACGTCGAAACGGAGATCCGGACGAAGTGACCAATGTGAGAACTTGATTCATTGGAGGAAGGAAATCATGGAAATACTATTCAATGATATCCGGTATGCCTTCCGCATCATGCGGAAGAGTTCTGGCTTTACTCTCATAATCATTCTCACGCTGGCATTGGGAATTGGGGCGAACACATCGATTTTCAGCATCGTAAACGCGGTGCTATTGCGTTCCCTGCCGTACTCCGACCCCAGTCGTTTGGTGAAGATCACTTTCAACAATCCTGGAATAGGTTTGCATGACATCCGCTTCTCTGTCCCCGAGTGGGAGGATCTGAAGGCAAGAGCCGGTGTCTTCGAGGAAGTAAGCGTTGTCTGGGTCGGCAGCACCAACTTGACCGGCGGCAAACGGCCGGAGCGTCTTGAATTGCTCGGCGTGAGCCCCAACTACTTTTCCATGCTCGGCGCACCGCCGCAAATCGGGAGGCTATTTGGCTCTCAGGACTTTGCGCTGGGTTTTGCAGAAGCAGCTGTGATTAGCGATGGCTTGTGGCGCCGATCCTACGGCGGCGACCCGAATATTCTCGGAAAACGTCTGCAACTGGACAACGATCCGTACACGATTGTGGGAGTCCTTCCTGCCGGATTTCGCCACCCCGGAAAGACGGTCGCGAGGGATGTGGAAGTGTGGGTCACGTGCGGGTTCAGCGCGGATCCTTACCCGAAACCCGCGCGAAACGTGAGGGTGCTGCCCGGGGCAATCGGACGGCTGAAACCTGGCATCAATGTGACGCAAGCTCAGGCGAGACTGACGGCGATGGCTAGCGAACTCCGAACTGACTTCCCGAATGATTATCCTCCTGAGGCCAAATGGTCCATCGAGATCCAACCTTTGCAGGACTCACTCGTGGGCAATGTGCGCCCCCAACTGCTGGTATTAATGGCCGCGGTAGTCCTAGTCGTGTTAATCGCATCCGTGAACATCGCAAACCTTCTTCTGGCTCGCGCTTCAGGAAGACAGAGAGAGATGGCAATGCGGATGACGCTTGGGGCTGCCCGTTTTCGCATGATGCGCCAGATGCTGACGGAGTCGCTGGTGCTTTCCTTGATCGCGGGTGTGGCAGGCGTGCTCGCAGCGAAATTGACCTTGAGTTTCATCCTTCGCTTTGTTCCCGCTTCAGTTCCCCGGCTTGCCGAAGTGGGTGTCGACCGGACTGTGCTGCTTTTTGCTCTTCTGATTTCCATCTTCACCGGAATCATATTTGGGCTCGCTCCAGCTTTCCAGGCAATGAAAGCCGATATGACTGCCGCAACTCGGGAAGGTGCTCAAGGCTCCGGTTCCAGCGCTAAGACATTCCGGTTGAGGAGTCTGCTGATTGTGTCTGAATTGGCGCTTGCTGTTGTGTTGATGGTTGGAGCCGGCTTGCTCCTGCGGACTTTCTGGGGATTGCTTCAGGAGAATCCGGGTTTCAATCCTTCGAGAGTAGTTACTGCAAGCTTCTGGCTATCGAACCCGAACGATCCCAAGACGGACGTGTATGCGAATCTCGCAGAGAGGACATCTTTTATCAGGGACGTCATCCGGCATGTGGCCACGATTCCAGGAATCGATCGGGCCGCCATGACCTCGGATTTGCCGGGCGCGCGTCCAGCGATAACCGCGGCGCTGGTGATCGAAGACCGCGCGACCGATTCTTCACAAGGGTTAACAGCGGAAGTAATTCGAGTGAGTCCCGATTATTTCATGTTGATGCAATGCCCATTGATTCGTGGGCGTTTTTTCCTAGAAAGCGATGAAAGCGGAAAGCAGGAAGTAGCCATCATTGATGAGACTACGGCGCGACGCTATTGGTCAGGGATTGATCCTGTCGGCAGGCGCTTGCGGTTGGATCGGAACACGGGATCACAGCGGGGAAATTCCAGCCTTCCTTGGGTAATCGTGGTCGGAATCGTCAAGGATATGAAGCAAGACGGACTCGACACAGATGGTGTCCCCCACATATTCAGACCTATCTATCAGCAATCAGGGCGGTCCATGAGCGTGGTGGCAAAGACGCCTCTGCCCGCATCACTCCTCGAATCGCAGATTCGGAGTGAGATACAGTCTGTGGATCCTACCCTGCCCGTATTCAATATCCGCTCCATGAACGACGTGATGGATGTTTCCATTGCTCCCCGCCGATTCTCGGCGGAATTGGTTGGAGTGTTCGCGGCCGTCGCGATGCTCTTGTCTTCCATTGGCATCTATGGCTTGCTGGTCTACATGGTTGGGCAGAGGTCCCGTGAGATTGGAATCCGAGTCGCCTTGGGAGCCCAGCGGTCAGATATCCTCACGCTCATTCTCGGGAAAGGGCTATTGCTCGTGGGCGTTGGGATTGCAATTGGACTGGTGCTTGCCTCAGCCGCAGCGCCGTTGATTGCAACTCTGCTGTATGGCGTGCATCCGTTTGATGTGACGGTATTCGTGACAGTTCCATTGGTTTTGATGTTTGTCGCATTTCTGGCCACCTACATTCCGGCTCGCCGCGCGACGATGGTGGATCCAATTATTGCCTTACATGGAAGCTAGAACTGCGAGGCTAGTCGCTCGTCCAGATATGGCGTGAACGGACGAAGGATGGAAGCTAGATTTGCCGGCTCGTAAAGCTGATACCGAGAAGGAGACCTCATGGCCACAATTCAAACTGCAGCCGACTGGCAGAAGCAGTGGTTCGAGATTGCAGACGCAACCTATTTGAACACTGCAGCCCATGCGGCCATACCCCGTGTGGCCCTGCAAGCGGTGCAAACCTCAATTGAAATCAACAAGTCTCCGCATCACATGGACGACGTCGTTTTCTTCGAAGCTGCAAGCCGAATTCGGGCATCCCTCTCGAAAATGATTGGTGCGAAACCGGAAGAAATTGCGCTCACGACCGGGGCAAGCACCGGCGTTGCGGCCGTGGCCCATTTCCTGAGGTGGAAGCCGGGCGATGAGGTTATTACTGCCAAGGGAGAATTTCCACTGCAATATGCCACCTGGAAACCCATGGAAGAACGTGATGGCGTGAAATTTAAAATCGTAGCGCCGCGAGACCTCTTCATCACGGCAGATGATCTAATCCACGCGCTGACGCCTAGAACGCGCGTCGTTTCCGTGAGTCATGTGCGCTTTGACGACGGGTCGCTGTTGAATGCGGCTCGCGTGGCTGCGGCATGCCATGCTCAGGGCTCGCTATTTGTGCTCGATGTAAGCCAGTCTTGTGGGGCGGTGCCGATGGATGTCAACGAGCTTGGCGCCGATTTTTTAGTGTGTGCTGGATACAAATGGCTCCTTAGTCCCTATGGCACGGGATTCTTTTGGGCGAAGAGCGAACACCTGGACAGTGTGCGTCCAGGTCCGTTTTATTGGACGGCCCAAGGCGCTGAAGATGATTTTTTTAAGTTGAATTTTGTCGATCCCGCACCATCCCGCAGTGCCAAGCGCTGGGATGCGGCGGAAGCGGCCACTTATTTCAATTTCAACCTGACGGCTATGGACGCCTCGGTAGATTTTGTGCTGCGAGCCGGGCCCCAATTGGTACTCGAACACAACCGGAAACTGATTGATCTCTTGTTCCAACGCCTCCCGAAAGGCTGCGTTCCGGCGAGTCCCCTGGACTCCGCAGCGCGCGGGCCTTACGGCTGCTTCACCGCGCGGACCCCTCAAGAGACCTCCGAGCTTTATCAGAAGCTGCAGAAGGAACATGTTGTCGTGGCGAAGCGAGAGGGTAAGATCCGCGTCTCACCCCATTTGTTCAATTCAGAGCGGGACATCGACCGCCTGATCAACGTGGTGGCCGCATGATGTTGACGCGGAATTTTGTTCACGCGAGAAGGATGACCCCCTGAGGTGATCTCGAATCGCACCAACAAGACTCAAGGCGTCACGCAATTTAGGGGTGAAATTATTTCGTGGCGCGGTTGACTTTTTCCGATCTACTACTAACCTTCAGAGGGTGAACTATGGCGACGCCTTTCTACAAAATCGTGCTGGGAACTGCGATTCTCGCGATGAGCAATCTGGCCGCCGTCGCCCAGACGAATACCATCAAGCCAGCGTACGATTTTTCCCTTTCGCGCGAAGAGAAAATCAAGCTGGCCGAGAGCGCGGGCCCACCCGAGGTTTCCAGTAAGGCTAATGTCTATGTTCTTGACAGCACTGGCTACGCAAAAGTCCGAGACGGAAGCAATGGCTTCTCCTGCTTTGTGGACCGGCAAGCGCCGGTCAATCTGGAACCCACTTGTTTTGACGCTGAAGGAAGCGCAACGACGCTCCTCACCCGGCTCTTCGTGGAGGCACAACGCGCGCAGGGGAAGAACGAGGACCAAATCAAGGCTGATCTCGATGAGGGTTATCGGACTGGGAAGTTCCAGGCTCCGCGCAAGCCCGGAATCGTTTACATGCTTTCAGACCTGGGCTACCTTTTCGTTCCCACGGCGAACAAATTGGTTCACATTCCGCCGCATCTGATGTTTTATGCGCCTTATGTCACCGACAAGGATATCGGTTCCCCGCCAAGCGCGCGGAACATGCCTCGCGTGCTTAGGGCGGGCCAGCCGGACGCTTACATTATTGTGATGGCGCCATCCGAGGGAGTGCACTGAGTTTCTTCGGGGAAAGCGGGGAATCGGGGACAGACGGCCGATTGCTTCAGGCGTCGATCTGAGTTCATGCGACGAAGCTAGACTGAGCTGTTCGGTTTGACGGGAGGATCATGGAGATACGGACGATCGGCCCGTTCCTTCATTATTTTGGCAGCGTGCGGGAGCGCACTATCCGCGTGGCCCGTTGTATTCCGCCGGACAAGATCGATTGGACCTACGCACCGCCCAAGTTTACTTTAGGCGATCTGTTGCGGCATCTGGCGGTAGCGGAACGATATATGTGGGCGGAAAACGTGCAAGGACGTCCGGCTCGTTACACGACGCACGGAAAAGAGCTGGCGGACGGTTACGACAATGTGATGGCGTTTGTCGAACGCTTGCACGCAGAATCGATGGAAATTTTCGGACGACTCACCGATGAAGATCTGCGGAAAGAAATGCAAAACACCCGATGATGCCATCATCACTACGTGGAAGTGGTTGCGCTTGATGGTCGAACACGAGATACATCATCGCGGGCAAGTTTACATCTACTTGTCATTGCTCGGCGTCACCACGCCGCCACTCTATGGCCTAACCTCCGAAGAAGTCCGCTCCCGCGCCGCCGTGGATTGATTTTCACGGCGCTGCACTCGACTTGGAGGTCGTTTCATTGAGCATTTGAGCTCTTCTAGAAGAGCCTCTTCCTTCTTTACTCTTCTCCGCGTCCTCTGCGCCTCTGCGTTTCGCTCTTCCTTTTGGCTAGGGTGCACGAACGATCAGACGGGATTGGTGGCGGATTTTGCCTTCGACCAGCGAAATCCATGTACGTAATGGGAATTCTTCCGTTTGCGCGTGTGAGGATTATTGAGGATTAGACGGCATCGACTTTCGTCGGCGAAACCACCAAGGAGGATTTCTGGTGAGGTAGGAATTGGCCCGCTGGGACAGTAGTTGGCTTCTGCGGACCGGTTCGCATCTGATGGAGCCGGTGATAGTCGACGGCAAGAACCGTCGCAACGACAATCGTGAAGGTGATTGACGCGGCGGTAGCAACCCTCCGCACGACCGACTTCCGCTTAAACATGTTGAGCGACTGCTTCAGTGATGCGCGCCGCTTCTGCTCCTCGCGAAGCCCATTTGAGGTTGTATCCAGAAGACGTAAGTGGTTGCAGCACCATATCTTATGAAATTTCCTGCCTCGTTCGCAACGAGGAGGCCGGGGGTTCAAATCCCCTCTCGTCCACCATCTTTTCAATAACTTAGGCGACTTTCGGAGCGAGGCGCAGTTTAGTGCAGCGCTCAAACTATAGCTGATCTCGGTATCGTTCGAGAGCCACTCGGACCAACTGGCTTCGTGTTCTAACGCCAGTTTTGGAGAAGAGTTGCTGAAGAGAAGCTTTGACGGCGGTCTCCGAAACCTGGAGCCGGTCCGCGATCTGTTTGTTCGGGAAACCTTCAAAAACGAAAGAAAGTACCTGCCTCTCTCGCTCGGTGAGCTTCGCCCGCCGCTGGACTGCGTCTGGCGCCTCCGCTCTTTCCAAAGCTCTCCGTAACAAATCCTGTGAAAATAGCGCTTTTCCCGCCATCGTTTCGCGGATTCCCTGAATCAACAAAGCGGGAGAGCCGTGCTTCATAAAAACCCCCGAGATCCCTTTGCGGATCAAGCTCGGGACTTCCGTATCATTTACGTCGGCGGTGACCAGCAGCACTTTGCCGCCGAAGCGTACATCGTGCAGGCGATCGAGAAAGTCTGCTCCCTTCTCGTTTCCCAGATCGAGGTCCAGCAATACAACGTCGATTCCCTTGGATGACCCCAGAATCTGGATCGCTTCGGCGCCGGTGCCGCAATGAGCAACCACTTCGAAGCCCGGCTCCGATTGCAGAAGACGCGCGACACTCTCGCGAAATAGTGTGTGGTCGTCAACCAGCAGCAAGCGGATGTTCTTTTGATCGGTCTTACTCATCGGGGGCTTCTTGTTTATGGCTCATTCTAGTCAAGCTGACCGCAAAGCAACAGCCTTCGCTGCGCGGTTCGAATACGAGATCACCGCCAAAACTGCGCAGAATGGCGCGGGAAACGTACAGCCCAAGTCCTGTAGCATCAGCACCCTGCTGAAACGGCTTGAACAGGCCGTCGGGCGCCGCAACTCCTATCCCGGTGTCCGCAAAACGTATCACCACAGAATCCGCTTCCAACACCGTGCTAATCGTCAGTTCCTTTTTATCCGTCGCCTCCATTGCTCGACGACTGTTGAGCGATAAATTCAGAAACACTTGCGCTAATCCATAGCGGTCACCGGTAACCAATGGCAGGTCGTCGTGCAAGCGCCACATGACTTCGATTCCGGCCTCTCGGTAAGAGGGTTCGAGCAGAACGCGCAATTCGTCCAGGACACTGGACAGTTCGATGGCCGCCAAGTGCTGTTCTGGGGCTGACCGCAATTCCATGGCCGAGAGTTTCCCCAGGCCTTCGATCAGCGTTCCGAGCGCGCGGAAATCTTCATTGACCTGCAAACCTGGAAGGCGCGAGAGATTCTTGTACACGACGAGGACGGCGCCGGAGAGATTCCGAATTTCGTGGGCGATTGCGCTCATAAGAATGGCTGTATTTTTCAAGAGATGATCCAGGCTTAGGTCCTCGCGGTCCCGCAGATCCTCTGAAAGATCAACGATAATTGCCGCCAATCGCGGTCCTCGAAGCGTGGTGTAGGTAGAGAACCAAACGGCGGCGAGGAATGCCTCTCCATTCTTGCGTTTGCCGCGGCATCGAAGTTCCGTGCGGAATTGCCGCGATCGCTGCGTTTGCGCCGCAGCTTGCAACGCCGGCAAAAAATCTGCGATGGCCTGACCCACGATGGGAGCGCCGCCAAGTTCCAAGAGGTTCTGGCTGGCTTCGTTGGCGAGGAGAATGAGCCCGGCGGAATCAATGGTCACAATGGCCACGGGACTACTCTCGACCAACACCTGTAGTTGCTCTTCGATTTCCTTGCGCAGCCCGATTTGTGTTTCCACTTCTTTCAGGTGATTCAGGGTCACCTCGCGGTTCCGCATGATTTCCGACACAAAGAGGCCTGTTCCGACAAATCCGGCGGAAGCCATCAAAAGCCGGGTGATCGCTTCATTGGACGGAAGTTCGCTGAAAAGCTCCTGGAGAACGGCGCAGACCAGAGCGACCAATATGGTCTGCCAGCGGGGAAGAAAGCCGGCGACCAGGAGAATCGGAAACAAATACAGAAATCCGATGGAGATGAAGGGCTTGGTCTGCCAATCGACGACCGCGATCACAACAATCAAGATCGCAGCGGCGATTAAGAATCTCTTGCGATTGTCCTCCGAATAAATTGAGGAAAATTCCATCCAAAGTACTCCGCGAAACGGGCCGAAATACCGGGGGTTGACCCTCTCTAGTGTAGAGGAAAAAACCGAAAGATAAGCCGCGCCTGACCGAAAGATAGGCTCAGACGGCGAACGATAGCCTGGGAATACAAAAGATAGCGTTCTCTTTCCCGTCAGCGCCTCGGAGAATAGCCAATGTGCAACGACTGAAGTTTGTGAGCTTTGTGTGCAAGCGCGTCGCAGCAGGAGTGCTGCGGTCTCCGGATGCAAGGATGCCGGTCGGAAGATAACGATGAACTATCCAGTTCGGATCAGCAAGAGAGTTGTTGTCCTATTCGCGGCGACGATCGTGGTCGCAACGGGACTCTTGGAATTCGGCCGCAGTCGTGGCCGGGTTACAAACGCAAATACGACGCCAGAGTCAGGTTCCAAACCCAAAGCAGTTCCGTCCGAAGCGAGCGTGGAGTTGTCAGCGAGCCAATTGAACTCCATCAAGATCGCACCGGTGGGGAGCTATCTGTTTCCAGTGGAAAAGGAGACCGTCGGCAGCGTCAGTTTCGCGGACGATCTGTCGGTGCAGGTCTACCCTTCGTATCAGGGAAAAATCATGAAGAGCTTGGCGGAACTGGGCGATGAAGTCCAAAAGGGCCAGCCACTCTATACGATCGATAGTCCCGACCTGATCCAGGCCGAGTCCACTCTAATTGGTGCTGCCGCGACTCTGGAACTGACCAGCAAAGAACTGACCCGTGCCAGAGATCTCTACACCACTAATGTCGGTGTCCCGCAAAGGGAGTTGGAGCAGGCCGTTTCCGATCAACAAACCGCAGAGGGCGCGCTGAAGGCCGCCCGCGATGCGGTCCGCGTGTTTGGCAAGTCGGAATCCGAAATGGATCAGATCATTGCTTCGCGCAAGATTGATCCAGCGTTGGTCGTGCCCAGCCCCATATCCGGGCAGATCACATCGTTCAACGGGCCACCGGGCCTACTCGTGCAGCCCGGGAATCCGCCGGCGCCTTATACAGTCGCGAATGTGTCCATCAAATGGATGCTGGCGGACGTGGTCGAAAGCGACCTTCCGGCGTTTCACATAGGTCAGCCGGTGCAAGTCAAAGTCACGGCCTTTCCGGATCGGGTGTTTCACGGCAAAATTTCAAAAATCTACGCAGCCGTTGACCCCGACACCCATCGAGCAACCATCCGCTCCGAGATCACCGATTCCCGGAATGAGTTGCGTGCTGGAATGCTCGCCAACTTTGTCATTCGGGTGCAGAACCCCGTCGATGCCACTGCCGTTCCGGCGAACGGGGTGGTTCGCGAGGCCGACGGTACGATGACGGTTTGGGTAACAGCCGATCGTCATCATTTTGTGCAACGAGTCGTCAAGACTGGCCTGCGCACGAACGACCAAGTCCAAATTCTCGGTGGCTTGCAGCGGGGAGAAGTGGTCGTGACAGACGGCGCCGTCTTCCTCAGCAGTATGTTGGACGCGCCGCCATCGGATTAGATCGTATGCACGGCCATTCCCTTACAGGCGGCAAACCATGTTCAAGTCTCTGCTAGCGTTTTGCCTAAGCCGCCGTCCGATTGTGTTCATGGGTTTGCTGCTGTTCGTCGGCGCGGGTCTGGTCGCTTTCGAGAGACTCAACATCGAGGCGTATCCAAATCCAACACCGGTGATCCTGGAGATCACAGCGCAAGCGCCAGGCCTCTCCGCTGAGGAGATGGAACGTTACTACACGCTTCCGATGGAGATTGGCCTCTACTCCACTCCCGGGATCGATGTCATCCGCTCCACTTCGTTCTACGGGTTGTCCTTTGTTCGCGTCACCTTCAAGTATGGAGTGGACTACTACTTCGCTTACAGCCAGGCAGCCATCCCAGGCAAACAGCTCGACGGGAGAAATCTATCGCTATCAAGTCGTTGGCCCGGAACATTTTGGGATCACGAATCTGCGCACGGTCCAGGACTGGATCGTCGCGCGTCGGCTGCTGACCATTCCCGGCATAGCGGCCGTCAACAGTTGGGGAGGCCCCACGAAGGAATTTCAGGTCGACGTGGACCCTCACCGGCTTGAAGCCTACAACCTCACCGTGCCGCAAATCCTGACTGCGCTGGACAACGCGAATATCAATGTTGGCGGGCGCGAAATCCAAATTGGACAGCAGTCCATCAATATCCGCGGCGTCGGACTGATCGACGACAGCGGCGGTGATGATTTGACGCAAGGCTACAAAGTCGGCGACATCGAGAACGTGGTTCTAAACCAAGTCGAAGGCGTTCCCGTGCTGGTGAAAGATGTCGGGAAGGTATCGGTCGGCTACCGGCCAAGACTCGGCATTCTCGGCCGCGATGAGCAAGATGATGTCGTCGGAGCCATCGTGGTGATGAGGCGGACCGAACAGACCGCCGACATGATTCCGAAGGTGAAAGCGGAAATTGACAAGCTGAATCACGATGGGAGTCTTCCATCAGGAGTCAGGGTCGTTTCTTTTTACGACCGCACCTCGTTGGTTGCCATTACAACGCACACGGTTCTGCACAACCTGATTTTCGGATGCCTGCTGGTCTTTCTGATCCAATGGATCTTCCTTGGCGATCTCCGAAGCGCATTGATCGTCGGTTTGAACATCCCTTTCGCCCTGATTTTCGCGATCATCCTCCTCGTGCTGCAAGGGGAAAGCGCGAACCTGCTTTCTGTGGGCGCGGTCGATTTCGGGATCATCGTGGATTCAGCGGTGATTCTTGTTGAAAATATTTTCCGAAACTTCCAGGCGCCAGCTGAAGAAAGACTAGGACTGATTGAACATCTTGTTTCCGGATTCTGGGGATCGGATCCGACTCGAGACGTGGAAGGAGAAGCAGTAGCGCGCGGTTGGACGGATCGTTTGCGGCTGATTCTGATCAGCGCGATGCAGGTGGACAAGGCGGTTCTGTTCTCTGCGCTGATCACGGTGGCCGGGTTTGTGCCTTTGTTCACCATGCAGGGAGTCGAGGGGCAGATTTTTGGTCCCATGGCCCGCACGTATGGTTACGCTCTCGCCGGAGCTTTGCTGGCAACATTCACCGTCACGCCCGTGATCGCTTCGGTCTTGCTTCCGAAGACGGTCAAGGAATCAGTGACGTTCATAGTCGGCGCGTTGCACCGAGTCTACAATCCGGCGTTACGTTTAGCGCTCACCCATCGAGCCATCACCGTAGGAATTGGCGCTCTGTTTCTAGGTGTAGCCGCGCTTCTGGGGCTGCGGCTTGGAAGCGAATTTCTCCCGCACTTGGAAGAAGGTAACTTTTGGATTCGCGCTTCGATGCCGATCACCCTATCCCTTCAAGATGGGGAGGCGGCTACGAAAAAAATGCGCGAGATTCTCCTGAGACACACCGAAGTCATTACCGTGGTCTCCCAGCATGGCCGGCCCGACGACGGCAGTGACGCCGCTCCGTTCTCGAATGTCGAGCTCTTCGCGCCGTTGAAGCCTTTTGAACAATGGCCAAGCGGCATGACCAAGGACAAACTAACCAATCAGATTCAATCCGAGCTCAACAACGAGTTGCCAGGCGTGGTTTTCAATTTCTCCCAATACATCGAGGACAACATCGAGGAGGGCATTTCAGGTGTCAAAGGTGTGAACTCGGTCAAGATCGTCGGCCCCAACCTCGAAACACTGACAAATCTTGCCGGGCAGATCCGCGATTGCATGAGCCAGGTGCGGGGCATTACCGATCTCGGAATTTTTCCCGTACTCGGACAGCCCAACTTGAACATTAAGGTCAATCGCGCCGAAGCCGCCCGCTATGGACTCAATTCCGGGGACATCAACTCCGTAGTTCAAGCGGCAATGGGAGGCGCGGTGGCAACTTCGGTCCTGGAGGGCGACCGGCAGTTCGATCTGGTCGTCCGTTATACGCCGGAATACCGCGACAGCATCGAAACAATCCGCAACATCAAAGTCGCCTATCAATCCAGCAGCGGCGCCAATGCTTACATACCGTTGAGTGAACTCGCGACCATCAGTCTGGATACCGGTGCGGCATGGATTTATCACGAGAGTATGAAGCGTTTCATCCCGGTCAAGTTCAGCGTCCGCGGGCGTGATCTCGGCAGCACTGTCGAAGAAGCACAGCGGCAAATCGCAAAAAACATCAAGCTCCCGCCTGGATACCACCTGATTTGGGCCGGCGAGTTCGGAGATCTTCAGGAGGCCCAGAAACGTCTGGAGATCGTCGTCCCGATCAGTCTGTTGCTGATCCTCGGCCTGCTTTACAGCATGTTTAATTCGTTGCGAGATTGTCTTCTGGCGCTCGCTGGAATTCCCTTCGCAGTTGCCGGAGGCGTCTTGGCGCTCTACGTCTCCGGCCTGAACTTCAGCATCTCGGCAGCAATCGGCTTTGTCTCGCTCTTTGGCGTGTCGGTCATGGACGGCATCCTGATGATCACGTATTACAACCACGAGATACAGGTCCACCACGGAACGCATACGGATGCGATGTACAACGCCGCCTCTTCACGCATGCGCCCGCTGCTGATGACCGCGCTATCGGCCTGCATTGGTCTTTTTCCCGCGGCCATTTCCACAGCCATTGGTAGCCAGGTTCAGCGCCCGCTGGCGACCGTTATCGTCGGTGGCATGTTGGTGGGCCCGGTCATGCTGCTCCTGGTCGTGCCGGCCTTAAGAATGGTTTTTCTGGGCGGCAACGGCCACGCGCCGTCGGCGGAGTCAACATGAGGGCCATGGGTCTCTTTTTTCTGGCGATGAGCTGTGCTACGTGCACGCCTAGGTTAGATTGCGCCGAGCAACCTGGTGCCGCCCTTCCGCAACTGGCGTCCCGGAAAACCGCAGACACAGCCGGTGGGCATCCGCACGATGCTGTGCACGCCGCCCTGGCTGACGGTAGGAAACGCTCCGACCAGCACCCTGGTTCGGGCAAGGATCAATCGCGGAATCACGCCACCATAACGAAGGGTGCTCCAAAACAGCTTCTGACGAACCGGAGGCATTCACAGTCCGGAAATGCCGTTAACGCCTATCAGCGGGGCTCGGACAGATCAAGTAGTGCCGCCAAAGGCGGACTTATTCCGCGCGAAACAACGAACAGAGTCTCGTCGCCGCACTCGCCAAGTGTGATCCGGCCTGCGGCGCCACATCTCACCGCTGTGCGGCACCGCGGTGCTAACCCTGCCGTCGTCGGTGGGTCGAAGAACTCCGCCGTCAGAAATGTTGGGGCGATCAGCGGAACAAATGTGCACCGCAGACCCTGAACGACAGATTCTTATGACACTGACTCCCAAATCGCGCTTCGCCCGCCTCGTCGCCGTCTCTGTCTTGGTGTTCACTGCAGGCTGCGCCGTTGGGCCCGAGTTCAAGAAACCCACTGCTCCAGCGAATGAGGGCTACACACCGGCTCCGTTTTCGACCACCAGCAGCACAAACAACGCCTCCGGTGGAGAGGCGCAACAGTTTGTTGAAGGGCGGGATATTTCGGGGGAGTGGTGGACCTTGTTTCACTCCAAGCCGCTCAACGATTTGATTGAGCGCTCGCTCAAAGTGAATCCCGATATTAAGGCGGCACAAGCGGCGTTGCTCGTTGCACGAGAGAACATGCTGGCTCAGCGCGGCGCTTACTATCCCAATGTCAGCGGTAGCTTTTCCGCGACCCGGGCGAAGTCATCGAGCGATCTCTCGCCTGTAACCGACACTAGTGCCCTGAATTACAGCTTTTACACACCCCAGGTCAGCGTCTCGTATGTGCCCGATGTTTTCGGCCTCAACCGGCGAACCGTGGAGTCGCTGCAGGCCCAGGAACAACAAGCGCGCTTCGCCCTGGCTGCGACGCATATCACACTGAGCGCGAACGTCGCCGGCGGAGCCATTCAAGAGGCATCCTTGCGGGCGCAGATCGAGGCGACTCGCGAACTCATCACCATCAACACGGACATGCTTGGGATTTTGCGCACACAGTTTGCGAGTGGTTACGTCGGCAGGCTCGATGTGGCGGCGCAGGAATCCCAACTGGCGCAAGTCGCTGCCACGTTACCGCCGCTGCTGAAGCAACTGGCTCAACAACGTGACTCGCTGGCCGCATTGTCCGGTGGGTTCCCCAATCAAGACTTAACCGAAAAGTTTGAACTGTCGAATTTGCAACTGCCGCAAGAACTACCTGTGAGCCTTCCTTCGCAACTCGTGGAGCAGCGCCCGGATGTTCGGCAAGCCGAAGAGAACTTACATTCCGCGAGCGCCCTGATTGGCGTTGCGATTGCCAATCGGCTGCCGAGCTTTGCGCTGACTGCGGATGCCGGCGGAATGGCGGTGCTCTTCGGCCGGTTATTCTCGGGAGGCACGGGCTTCTGGGATGTCGGCGCAAGCGTCACGCAACCCATCTTTGACGGCCGCACCCTCCTGCATCGCGAGCGCGCCGCCCAAGCAGCCTACAGGCAAGCCGCCGAACAATATCGCAGCACGGTCTTGACTGCCTTTCAGAACGTTGCGGACACGCTGAACGCGCTCCAACAGGATGCCGACGCGCTAAAAGCCGCGGCAGCGGCAAAAGACGCCGCCAGCGTCACCCTCGATCTGGCCAGGAAGCAGTTTCAGGCTGGATATGTCAATTATCTGGGGCTATTAAATGCGGAGCAAGCTTACCAACAAGCGGTGATTAATCTCGTTCAGGCCCAAGCCAATCGGTATGCGGATACCGCTGCTCTGTTTCAGGCTCTCGGGGGCGGATGGTGGAACCGACCCGAAATTCCTAACAGCTAACGATGAAGGTTGCGCCGGTTGCGCGTCTAGATGGTTGGCCGCGATGGCAACGACCTCATGGTGAGTCCTGTTGCGGGACCAATGCGAGGTGAAAACAAGGAACGCTGGAAAGTGCTATGCGAGCAAGCCGCCGTTGAGCAGGACCCGGAGAAGCAGCACAAATTCATCAAAGAGATAAATAATCTGTTGGAAATCAAGGAAGCCCGGTAGCTTGGCGAGACGACACGAATGAGACGTTCGCCGGAGACTATGACGCTTACATCAGCACTTCGACCGATGGCAAGAACTTTACTCCAGCCATAAATATCTCCAAGGCGACCGGGGCGTTCACGTCGGCACCGACCGTGCTGATAGCTCCTCAGGGTTTGCGATACATCTACTGGTATGAAACTTCGAATACGAACGCTGCGGACGTGAATGTGTTCTTTTACGCGGTGCAGTAAATGCGAACTTCCTTGCCCTAACACCTAGTTTTCGAAAGTGGTAGTTTCATGTTCCATCGTGCTTCCGGCCTCAGTCAGACACGATCATACGAACCGCCCTGATCGCTGCGACTCGAATTTGTTCGACGCGACGCACCACGCTCCGTCACTCACCTCAAGGGGGCGGGAAAGTATGATGAGCATCATACGGTTGCAACTTCAAGGGAGTCCGGCGTGAGGCACCTCGACTTTCGTCATTAGAATAGAGGCTCGATGGTTCAAAGATGCTTCTGGTTCTTTGAACGTAGGTGCTGCACATGCGAAGAGTGTGCGGCCATCTTTGCCTCCCAGCATGCATGCGAACGCGTTCACTCCATCGGTCTTGCGTTCCTCTACGATAGTGCCGCCCTCGACAACACGGATCAGGCGGTTGTTGAACACGTCGGCTACCCATACCGCACCTTCAGCATCAAGGCAGATCCCGTCCGGCACGACCGCCGCTTGGTCAAGAATCTCGGGAACGGCGGTCGATCGTGGGAGTTCGCCGAAGGCGGCCCAGGTGCTGCGCTCGCTCAAAGAGTCGCCCGTGACGCTGAATGCGCTTAGACGGTTCATCATGGTCTCGGCCACGATAAGTGTGCGGCTGTCCGGGGTGAGCACCATCCCGTTGGGGAAGCCGAGTTGGTCGGCCGCGACTCTGGCCGTTCCGTCCGGGATAACGCAGATGAGAGATGCTGAGCAGGCTTGTGCGCCACCCATCAGGTCGAAACCAAAGTGCCCCACCCACGCCCGGCCCTCGTGATCAACCAGCATGTCGTTTAGCTGCCACGGTGCCAATGCGGACAGGTCCGCGTGTTCCACCAAAGAACCATCCGGTTCGCGCCCCATGACCTTGCGGTCGAGCATGGACGTGATCAACAACCGCCCGTCAGGAAGGAATCCGAGCCCGCAGGGCAACCCGGACGTCCGGGCGAATGTTTCTGCCGTACCGTCCACCGCCAAGGCAAGCACCCGGTGCGTATAACGGTCTGATACATAGAGCCTTTCGCCGCGCCATCGCGGACACTCGGTAAACGACAGGCCGCTGATGAGTGTTGAGAAGTCCGCCATGATCGCTCCATTGATGCGTCGCATTGATGGTCTGACACCCGAGGATATGCCATCGAATAGTACGGTTTCCTTGCACCAGTTGCGCGGCCAGCGCCGATCTGGCCTCTCGCGGCAAAGTCTACACGTTTAGGATAGTCGACTGGGAAGAGGTTGCGTCAATCACGGATAGTGCCGGTGAACAAATCAGGGTGCTGCCGCTTCCTTCCCCCGCTACATTCGTGGCTGTGCCCGGTTTTGTGCTCACCACCGGGCCCTACCTGGTGTTACCGAATTTTGCGTTGCGCGACGAAAGCGACTTAAGCGCGACATCGCTTTTGTCGCACCGACGAAGAACACGCCCTGTTCTTTGTAAAGCTTGCTGGCGCAAAAGAATAAATCGGCGATCTTCGGCGCATGCGTGTGTCGCGGGAACCACCGATTGGCTCGGTTGCCCAACTTGCCTATTTGAGGGTGTATCCAGAAGACGTAAGTGGTTGCAGCACCACGTCTTATGAAATTTCCTGCCGCGGTCGCAACGAGGGGGCCGGGGGTTCGAATCCCCTCTCTTCTACCATCTTTCAATCACTTAGGCCACTTTCGAAACAAGACGTAGTTATCCAGGGCGTAGCGAACAGCATAAGCAATTCCGGTCATCCCACTCCGTTGTAGCGTCCGCTTGTTACGCAGCTAGTCGCCAATGCATTGACCCACCACCCTGGCTTTCTGATTGTCATGGACCGCGAATCTTGGGAATCAACAGCCACGCTATCGCAGCAATTCCAAAAAGACGTCCCTGCGCAAGTCAACCGGATAATTCCTCAAAAGCTGTCGAGGATTTGTGAGCTTACTGGTGGACAAACGAAATAAAACGATATAAATAGTAATAGTTCGATAGTCGGGCCGGGGTCCAATCGAACGATGAGGTGGAGAGAATTCCGATGCAGCGTAGAGATTTTCTGAAAAGTGCCGTCGCGGTTGGCGTAGCTGCAGAACTTGGACTCGGTAAAGCGCAGGCGAAGGTTACCGCGCACAACTGGGGAAACTACGACTTCGGCTCAGGTCCCTGGGGCACCGATCGCCTCAATCAAGGCCCGTTCCCGCAATACCCGCCGGATGCCGTCATTCCTACGGACGATGTGGTGATGACCACGACGCCTTCGGAAGAGGTCGTGCCGAACTATGGCAAGGGACTGGTCACCTACATCACGGCAGACAGCGGCACGGAGGAAATCAAGTCCGACAATATTCCGCAGGCGATCGAAGAGCTGGTTCGCTTTCCCTTGGGCCAGCAGCTTTATGTCCGTCCCACCTGGAGGGAAGTGCAGCCGCGGCCGGGACGTCTCGACATGCCCGACTATCTGAAACTCGTCTTTGAATTAGCGAAGAAGAACAACAAGCGCGTCGGATTGCGAGTTCAGATGTGCGCCCCGGACTATAGGCACGAAGCGGCCCTCCCGGATTTTGTCCTCGACAAAGTGCCGAAAGTCGATCTGGTGCTTAGCGATCAGGAAGAGAAGGCTTCGGCGAAAAGATACCTGGAGAACCCGCATTCGCGATATCAGCCACGGTATGACCATCCCTTTTTTCAGCAGGCATTCAGGGAACTGGTTGGCCTGTTGGCGGCGGAATTCGATGGCAGTCCGCAAATCGAGTATATCGATACCTTCATGTATGGATTTTGGGGCGAAGGGCACACCTGGCCATTTGGCAACAATCCTTTCCCTGATTACCAGACAGCAGAACGCACCTGGACCAGTATGCTCGAAGTCCAGCTCGAGCACTTTTCGAAGACTCCTCTACTGACCAATACGCAACCCGACTTCAGCCGCGTTGGTAATTCAGAACTGCTCGATCGCACGGTCCGCAGCAACAATTGGATTCGCAGCGATACGATATTTATCGAGAATGAGCAGATTGAATCGCTCAGCAATCGCCCGCCCTGGATCGCGGCCTTGCTCGAGCAGGGGCTTCCGGGCAAACCTCCCGATCCAAGTGTCGCCCAGGAAGGGATATCCCCAGCAGAGAACATGATCGCGCACGTGATGGATATTGGAGCGAATTACTGGTCGCTCTGGAATTTTCACCAGATCAACGCAAAAAATCTGATGACCTACTACCAGACGTATCCGACAGCGTTTGACCGGATCAATCGCCGAATTGGCTATCGAGTGAGGCCGTCTTTCATCTGGAGCTATAAGGACGATGGTTGCCAGGGCCTGATTGTCGGCTTCGCGAATGACGGCATCGCAGGTGTGCCGGGCGTATTGAGGGTGACGGTGGAGAGCCAGGACGGAAAAGTGCTCAAGAGCGGTTGCCTGGACGCCGGTTATCCGTTGCCGGGCAAGATTCGGCAAGCGCAGTTCGTGCTCCCGAACGTCACCGATTGGAAAGGATTGAAACTCAGGGCGGAGATTGAGGTAAAGGGAATGCGCTATCCCGTGCGGTGGGCGTGTCACCAAAAACTGAATGATGACGGCTCGCTCGCTCTGCGTCCCAACCTCCGTCAGCAGGTCTAGGTCCTGGCTGTTGCGGTAAGGCGCGGACAACCCTCCGTCCAGCCCCGCGACGTGCGTCGCGTGGAGCTGCAGGGATGGCTTGCCCAAGAGCTAGGTGTCCGACGGCGCCCGGGTCGGTTTCCTTTGACGCTCAGGACCTCGCCTTGATCCACCTTTCGCGAAGGCGATCAATGGCCATTTTGGGCACGATGAGGCCGAAGCTCATGGCTAAAATGACAGCGATGGCGGTCATGCCGTCGGAGATTGTCGCGCGGACGAGCGACAAGGTCGTATGCGAGCCGTCGGCAAGCTGAACGAGGCCGCTCGCCATCCGGAAAAGGAAGACGCCCGGAATCATCGAAACCACAGAGGCGAAGCCGATGGCCGCGAAAGGCATGTGCCAGCGGAGCGCGGCGGGAGTAAGAATCAGCCCGACGATGAGACAAGCGATCATCGCGGCGATGGCGGCGCTGCAGCCAAGCGCGCTAAGCGCCCACCACCGCAGAGCATGGGCGAGCATGCCAACGATCACTGGCCAAGGAAACATGTGCAACGGCATGGAGAAGAAGACGCTGTAGGCCGCGACAGCAACGCCAGCGGCGATTGTGTCGAGCCACAGGGGCACGGGTATATTGGCCTCGCCTACTGGCAAAGAAACGCCCAGCAGGGCAAGTCCGAGCAGGAGTCCCGCCGAGATCGCAGCAATCACAAGCCCGGCATAGATCAGGCGGGCGGCGCCGAGATGGATACGGCCCTTGATGAGATCCAACGCGCCATTGAGCACCGGGGGCCCCGGCACCAAAACCATGCACGGACAGACGGCGACAAGGCGGAGCGACGAACTCAACTGGAATCGAACCGCCAGCGCGCCGATAATCCCCCCGACCAGAGCGGCGCAGAAGGGTTGCAAGAATACGTTGGCGCTGTAGTGCGACAAGGCGCGGCGAAGAATGGCGCCGGCCGCCGCGCTCACAAATATGAGCGCCGCCGCGGGCAGATGCTGGATGCCGAAGATCACCGCTAACGCCGTGGCGCCCGCTGCCGCCGCGAGCGTAAACAGCCATGCCGGCGCGGGCGGCGCTTGTGAGATCACGCGGATTGCTTCCTTGGCTGCAGCCAGCGCGAGCCGACCGTCGCCTAGTTCTTCTACTACGCGCATAGCCGAAGACACGCGGTTCATGGCTACGCCGGTGGGGTTGGCTGCGACAATGGAGATGAGTGTGGTGTCGCCGTCGTGGACCTGAAGTTGCAACTCCCCCCACCACGGCATGATCTTGATGCGCAGTCCCAGAGTGTGGCCAAGCCGCTCGGCCGCGGCCAAGGTCTGGTCGGTGGATTGCCCGTTGACGAATAGAACTCGCGCAACGGCGAGGACAAGGTCACAACATTGGTCACGCCCAGATTTTCTCCACCACGAAAATCCGCATTGCCATCGTGAGAACACCTCCGAGCGTCCCATCCGACACAGATCAAGCGCTCCAGACTCTCAGCGAGCAAATATTGCGGAGCGGCTACCTGCCGGCTGCCACGGCGACATACGGATTGACCATCTTGGCCGGGTCGACGACGCGATCGAATTCTTCCTCGGTGACGAAGCCGAGCTTCAATGCTGCGGCCTTCAGTGTGAGGTCGTTGTCCATGGCGTAATGCGCAATTTTGGACGCTTTATCGTAGCCAATGACCGGCGAGAGCGCGGTGACCAGCATCAACGAACGGTCTACGTATTCCTTGATCTTCTTCACGTTTGGCTTTGTGCCTTCGACCAGGAATTTGCGAAAGTTGGTGCATCCATCGGTCATGATCGTGACCGAGTGGGTGATGTTGAAGACGATCAGCGGCTTGTAAACGTTCATTTCCAAATAGCCGCCTGCACCACCGAATCCTGCTGCCACGTCGTTGGCCATTACCTGCACCGCGATCATCGTTAGAGCTTCGGCCTGCGTCGGGTTTACTTTGCCGGGCATAATCGAAGAGCCGGGCTCATTTTCCGGGATCAGCAGTTCGGCGAAACCTGCGCGCGGGCCGCAGGACATGAGCCGAATGTCGTTCGCCGTCTTGTAGAGCGAAACCGCCAGGGTCCGTAAGGAGCCCGAAAGCTGCACCAGCGCATCGTGGGCGCCCTGCACCGTGAACTTGTTCGGCGCGGTCACGAAAGGCAGGCCGGTGAGTTTGGCGATTTCGGCGGCAACCGCTTCGGCGAAACCCGAAGCGGAGTTGATGCCGGTGCCGACAGCGGTGCCGCCTAGCGCCAGACGGTATACGCCTTTCAGCGCATCGCCAAGACGCTCGAGGTTATCAGTAAGCATGCCCGCGTAACCCGACCACTCCTGGCCGAGAGTGAGCGGCGTGGCGTCCTGCATGTGCGTGCGGCCGATCTTGACGACGTCCTTCCACTCCTCGGCCTTCGCACCGATCGCGTCGCGTAAGTGTTGCACCGCGGGAATCAGCCGCTGCTTGACGTTGACGGCCACGGCGATGTTCATGGCCGACGGGAAAGAGTCGTTGGACGACTGCGACATGTTCACGTGGTCGTTGGGATGAACCGGTCCCTTGCTGCCGAGCGGCATGCCCGCAAGCTGGCAGCAGCGGTTCGAGATCACCTCATTCACGTTCATGTTGAACTGCGTACCGCTGCCGGTCATCCACACATGCAGCGGAAACATATCTTGATGCTGGCCGGCGAGAATCTCGTCGCACACGCGAACGATCAACGCCTTGCGCTGGTCATCGAGTCGTCCGCCGGCGTGGTTCGCGTTGGCTGCTCCTTTTTTCAGGATGGCGTACGCAGCGATCATCTCCCGCGGGATTAGGTCCGTCCCGATGCTGAAATGCTCAAGCGAACGTTGGGTCTGCGCTCCCCAGAGTTTGCTGGCGGGAACTGCAACTTCGCCCAAGGAATCTTTCTCGACCCGAACGTTCTCGTCGCCCATGGCCGTTTTCCTCCTTATGCATCGTGCTAAATTTCGTTTATCCCTTTGAGTGCGTAATGCTCCCATCGGCTATAGAAACTTTTTGCGTTAGACGCCCTGCCGAAAGGTTTGCTGTTTGCGTTCATACGGTACGTACACAGGTTCCCAAATATTTGCCTCGAGTTCGCGGTTCAGGACCTGCTCGTCGGCAACCTGCGCTTGGTCATCCTTAAGCGCTTGTTTTCCCACGGCCTGCCCGATCATGCGGCCGAGTTCGCGCGCTTCCGAAATCTCCGGAAGAAGGCTCGCGTTCTTGTCCTTCTGCGTAGGCAAGTGACGCACCAGTTCCTGAGCGGCGGCCTTGATCATCGTATCGGTGACGCGTTTGGCTTTCGACGCCACGATTCCGAGAGCGAGCCCGGGAAATATATACGAGTTGTTGGTCTGCGCGATGTGAATCGTCTTGCCGCCAAAATTCACCGGTTCGAACGGACTGCCGGTGCCGATTAAAGCCCGCCCATCTGTCCAGTTGAGCAGATCCTGTGGAGTCGCTTCGCTTCGAGACGTGGGATTCGAAAGCGGAAAGATCACCGGCCGGGTCGCATGCTTGGCCATTTCGCGCACCGCTTGCTCGGTGAAGCCCCCAGCTTGCCCCGACACTCCGATGAGTACCGTGGGCTTCGCATTGCGTACCACGTCCGACAGCGTGATCTCTCCGTTCGGCGGGCGCCAACTCTGCACTTCCTGCTCTTCACGCGCGTAGCCTCGCTGCTCGGGCCGAAGGTCCTTGGTATTTGCCGTGATAAGCCCATAACGGTCGATCGCGTAAAAGTGACTACGGGCTTCTTTTTCCGAGAGGCCGGCGTCTTGCATGAACCGCGCCAACAGATTGGTAATGCCGATACCGGCGCTACCAAAACCAACGACGGCGATCGTCTGCTGCTCGAGAGGAACGCCCGTTACGTTGATTGCAGAAATTAACGTTGCGGTTGCTACCGCAGCGGTGCCTTGAATGTCGTCGTTGAAGGTACACAGTTGATCCCTGTAGCGGGCCAGGAATCGAGCGGCGTTCGAACCAGCGAAGTCTTCCCATTGCAGCAGAACGTGGGGCCAACGCTTCTTGACGCTCTGTACGAAGACATCCACGAAACTGTCGTAATCTTCGCCGCGAACTCGCTCATGTCTCCATCCGATGTAGAGCGGATTCTTTAGCCTGTCCTCGTTATTCGTTCCTACATCCAGCAGAATCGGAAGGCAATGCTCCGGATGAATGCCGCCCAGCGCGGTGTATAGCGCCATCTTCCCGATAGGGATACCCATGCCACCTGCGCCTTGATCACCGAGGCCGAGAATTCTTTCACCGTCGCTGAACACGATGCATTTCACACCGTCGTAACGAGGATGACCGAGGATCTGAGCGATACGATCTTTGTTCGGATAGCTGAGAAACAAACCTCGCGGCTTTCTCCATATCTCGCTGAAACGCTGGCAACCCTCGCCCACGGTTGGCGTATACACCAGCGGCAGCATCTGCTCAACATTGCGAACCAGGAGCGCATAGAACAATGTCTCGTTGGTGTCCTGCAAATCGCGCAGAAAGGCATATTTGTTGAAGGGAGTCGACTGTCCCGCCAGTGCCTGCATTCGGCGGTCAACCTGTTCGTCAAGGTTCCCGACATGCGGTGGAAGCAAACCGTGCAGATCGAATACGTCCCGTTCGTGATCGGAGAAAGCTGTTCCCTTGTTGAGACGCGGAGAATTGATGAGATCGTATCCAGAAAGAGAAACCTGGAGGGTTATTTCGCCGGGGGCAGGTTTCAATTGCTCGTTCATTTTTTCCCTCCGAATTTCGAATGTTCTGCGCATCGCATAAGGTTGACCGTGGATCCAGTTCAAGTCCAATCGATCTGTGCATTTGATGCCGAGGGAGTGGACGACGGATGAATATTTTTTGTTGATGGCCTCTCGCCGCCGGTTTGCCCGGCGCCGGCGGGCGTATGACCATCGTCGCTCCACAATTCACGATGATTCGACTGGCCTTACGGCGCTAACCTGTCGAGCACTCTGGCAAAAGACGACTTCGTACAGGGCGTTCTGCTCGCATCAAGGAGCCGGAATTTGCTGTTCCAGATTCAAGCGCAGGCCTGCCAGAATTCCGGACGGCAAGGCCTGCAGGTTCGTCATGTCTTGAGGCACGAAGCGCTCGCCATATCTCTGATTCAGCAACCGGTACGAAGGAGGTGTCCGGCCAGCCAGCGAGTTGATGGCTGTATTGCCCACAATGATCCGCAGGCTGTTTTCCCCCTCCCTGAGAAACCGGGTCACATCGATGGTATACGGCGGACGCCAAACGAAGCCCGCGCGCTGGCCGTTCACATACACCTCGGCCGCTTCCCGGACAGGCCCTTCAAAATAGGCCCTCATGCTGTGTTGCGGCAGCGGAGTGGGCTCGTCAATCGGCGCTCCCTCTCCGAAATCGAGCACGCCGCTAGTTCCGGAGCTAAGCTCCTGGGCCGAAAGATGGAACGCCCTCAGGTAAATAGCCTGGCCGGAATAGAACTTGAACGCCGGGTCCTCGTTCCAGGGATGAAGCTTGGCCACGGGAATCGTTTGGTTCGCCGCCCCGAAAGTTGCTGTCCAATCCGTCGAGAGGTCGATTGTTCTTGAAACAGAGCGCACCGTCGCGCTCGCATTCGCAGGCTCGATCGCGGAATCCGTGAGGAGTATCAAGCGTGACTCGTAGGGATGGAAATCGACTTCCGCTGAGCCGGGATTCTCCACGGCGGATACTTCGCCGCTGAATGGATCCCACCATTCGGCATGCTTCCCAGGGTGACGGAAGCTGATCTGAACGCGATGCGACTGGTTGCTGGTGTTCGCAAGAAAATACAAGTCCCCAATCGTCAGCTTTCGGTGGATGAGTCCGATTCGCGGAGTCTTGGGAGAAAGAACGACGTCCGGCGGGAGATAGCTTGCGAGCGAAACGCCAAGTTGCGTCTCATCTAAAACAAAGTGTCCCGCCGCGTTGGTCGCGCGGAAGAGGCGTTGGGAGATTTCGCGAATCCGCCGACCGTCAACGTCAGCCTCAAGCACACCGGGCGCCGTAGAGGGCAATCTGCGCGCGGCGATGACCACGCCGCCGTGCCGCGCATATTCTTCGATTTTCTCATAGGTCGCAAGCGGCAGG
Organism: Candidatus Acidiferrum sp.; assembly: GCA_049512575.1. Lineage (GTDB taxonomy): Bacteria > Acidobacteriota > Terriglobia > Acidiferrales > UBA7541 > Acidiferrum. Next base: position 17,628 of record JBEKWY010000047.1, on the reverse strand, counting down.
CGGTCGACACCTGGCAGAATCAACGCCGCGTACGGAATGCCCACGATATCGATCGCGTCTGCGTCGATAAAATCGACATTGAAGCCAGAGTCGAGAACCTGCTGAATCACAGCATTTATCAGCGGAGAACTCATCGATTCATCGATGCTGAAATTCGAGCCCGCGGTATTGAAGCCAGCTTGGGTAGTGACTGAATTCGTCGAATTGCTTCTTGCGGAAAACGTGGACCAGACATCGTCAGTGGGCAAGAGCAAGGCAACGTCGTTGGCGGGCTTTCCCTGCCGCAGCGCGAAGCTGACCCGTTGAAGATAGCGAGCCAGGTCTGGCATCACAAACGACCATGGGTTGTGCGCGTTCAGAGCGGCTGCGGCGTACATCCGCCATCCTGGTTCCCCAGCCTCTCCCGGCGAATACGGCCAACCGTGCCCGACCAACTGGTTGATGCCTTGCAAGAAGTGCAGGTCGGCTTCTGCCTTCAGATCCAGAGGCGTGGCGCGAAACGCCGGGGAATGCAGCCACGTCCAGGTTTCCGACGAGATAACCGGTCGGCCAAAAAGGTGCCCCGCCGACGCTGCCCAGCGCGTGTCCGAGAATTCTCGCCACATCAGCAAGGAAGCCTTGCCTTCGCCCTCTGGAAGATCCTCGTAACGATTGCTTGAGAGGGTAACCGGTGGAAAGCCGTAGGTCTGCGAGCGAAGTAGAGTGTGGTGTTGTTGAGCCCAGGCATGCAGCGGCGCTAGGTAACGCTCATTCGCCAACTCGGTCAGTGTCCTGCCCCAATCATGCCGAACCGACGCAGTCAGAGGGCCGATATCGCCGACCAGTGCGGGCAAGTAGGGAGTAAGGTCGAATCCTCGTCGGGCGCGGAACTCCTTGATCAGATCAGCGGTCCAATTGGAGCCGTAGTCCTCCAAGCTGTCGCTGAAGACTGCGTAGGGAGGGTTGGTGCCAAATGCTTCCAACAACGGGTCACCTACGGCGTGGAGATGAGTCTCCATCGCGTTTCGATCGTAGTGGTCGAGCACGAATCCCTCGGCGCCGAGTGCAGGGCGTTTCACCGTCATCCCGGTGCGACTGGATATAAAGAATATCGCGCAGTTCGCGTCTTTTGACGCGGGAGACACGCGCAGGCGGCCGTCTACGATCGGCGAGACTTGTTGCGCTTCCTGCAATGAAACATGACCTCCTCGTACGGGAGCTAGAAAGATGGCGACCACCTGCTCGCCAGTGGAAATGTCGGGTGCGGCGATCGAATCTGCTCCGTGCGGGATTGTGATCGTTTCCACACGCAACTGTCCGGCAGCTTGGACGACCGGTATATGCGGGCCACCAAATGGCCAACCGCTTCCCAAAGTGATGTCAACGCGCAAGCCAAAATTCCTGGCTGTAGCGGCGGCGAAGCGAATCGCGTCGAGGTGCTCGGCTGAGAGAAACGTCGAATTGGGGAATCCGGCACTCGGGTCATCGAGATCAAGAGGGTACAGCGTGGCGATCTCGACCCCGCCAACGCCTTCCGCCTTCATTTGTTCCAACTCTCGCTGCAACTCAGGTTTCGTGACCGCGGGGCCAAACCACCACCACCGCATCATGATTCGGCAATCATCTGGAGGATTCGCGAAAGATTTCTCCAGAAGTGCCAGTTCTTGGTCCTGCTGCGCGCCGCCTCTGCAAAGTTGCACGAGTCCAGCAAACAGAAGAATGAATATCGCTCGCTTGTAGATGAGGCCGCGATTGGGCATACCAGTTTGAGATCTCGTCTCGAACCGGATTCTACTCCGGCGTTCAACTCGATGACCGAGGAATCGCTACGCTGCGCCGAGCTTGGCCGATGCGGTGTCTCGCCCGGGCACCACGTCGAGCTGCAACATCGGATCGGCGGCCGGCACGTACGTCACCGGCAGCCCCAACTCGCGTCGCAAAATGTTACAGCCTTGCGCAATCGCACTCGCTTTGTAGAAGGCGATGTCGCGGTTGCAGCCTTGGCGGCCGAAGCCACAATCGCTCGACACGACCAGGCGCTCGGGCGGGATGTACTTCAATGCCTTGCGGATCTCGGCGGCGACGTCTTCCGGCCGATCGGCTTGGAGCGTGCGATGGCTGACGGCGCCGATGGCGATCTTTTTCTTGAGATCGTGCTTGAACGGCGCAAACAGTTCGAGATCCTTCTGGTTGCGATCCTTCATCTCCAGCGTCCACACGTCGCCCCGGCACCGCTCCAGATAGATCTCGATCGACTTGGCGTAGCTCGTGTCCTCCATCACACGCTGCATGTTGGGGTTGCCCCAACAGGTGTGGATCCACAGCTCCACGTCGTCGAGCCCCTGGACCTCGCGGTTGAACGCCTCGATCATAAATTTCACTTCCTCGTGGTCTTTGCCGTAGGTGTTGGCCATGAAATGAAACGTCGGTTCCTCGATCTGAATGCAGCGGCAGCCGGCGTCGCGCAGCGCCAGCAGTTCCTTGTTCATGGCCTCCGCCATATCCCAGATCACCTGGCGCTTGTCTTTGTACTTGGGTGTGTGGATGTCGAGGAAGAGCGCCATCACTTGCGAACAGCAGGTGCCGAACTTGACCGGTTTGCGGGCCCGGCCCTGTGTCATGCGCCACAACTTCGGATAGTCGAGCGGGCGGTGTTCGATCTTGTCGACGACGTGCGGCCATCGCCAGCCGGTGTAGATTTCGTTCAGCAACGTACCGGGCGGATAATGCAGCCAAGGCGCGGTGGTTTGCTCGGGCTGCAGGTAGTCGCCTTCGAAACCGGCCCAGCGCTGGAGAGGATAGTGGTGCCACGCGCGGCCCGCGAGGTCTTCATCCAAGTGAAAGTCGCCGTGCGTGAGGATGTCCAGGCCGGCGCGCTCCTGATCACTCACCACCACCGCCAGGGCGTCTTGAAACTTCTCGCGAAAGCGGACATCGAGCATGCAGGTGTCGAGCGGGCGACCCCACATGCTCACGTCGAACCAGCGCGGCCGCGGAAACGAGCCGGTGACCGTGCCCGGAAGAGTCAGATTGGCGGTGACGGTGAACATGGGGTTCCTCCGGCCGGCATTGTACTTCCACTCGTGTTCGGGCTGGGAGTCATGTTCCCGTAACCGGCTGGTTAGACCGGCTTCGATTAAGTCCGCGTAGTCGACCAACCTGCCGGGATCTGATGGAGATTTCGAAATCGGGCGCGATCTGCGGTGCCTCGGAGACCGATCCATCATTACGGATCAACCAGCCTCAGGCCGGCTCTCTGTCAAGAGACCACCTGCCTCGATTCCCTTCAACCTCCACTCTTACGATGGTCCCTCATGAATCGTATTCTCGTAGTTGGAGGGACCGGCACCGTCGGTCGCCACGTTCTCACTCGATTGGCGACCACGGACGTGCAAGTCCGCGCGCTGGCGCGCAGCCCCGGCGCGGCTCGTTTCCTACCGCAGGTCGAGGTGGTTCGCGGAGATATCACTCTTCCCGAGAGCCTCGATGGATGCCTCAGTGGCATCGACGCGGTGTTCCTTGTGTGGACCGCCCCGCCGGCTGCCGTTGCTCCCGTTGTGGAGCGGATCGCCAAGCACGCACGGCGCATCGTATTCCTCTCCGCTCCGCTCAAAACGGCACACCCCCTCTTCCAACGGCCCAATCCACTTCGAGCGATGTTCGAGCAAATCGAACGCTTGATCGAGACCTCAGGACTCCAGTGGACGTTTCTGCGGCCCGGAATGTTCGCCGCAAACGCTCTGCGCTGGTGGGCGCCGCAGATTCGCGCCGGCGATGTCGTGCGCTGGCCTCATCTCGCCGCTCCTACGGCGCCAATAGACGAGCGCGACATCGCCGCAGTCGCGGTCCGCGCGTTGCGTGAGGATGGACACGCCGGGAAGGACTATGTCCTGACCGGGCCCCAATCGCTGAGCCAATTCGAGCACGTGTCTGCAATCGGTCAGGTGATCGGCCGCTCGCTCCGCATCGAACAGATCTCGCCAGACGAGGCGCGGCGTGAGTTGCTCCCGATCGCGTCGGCCATCGGCGTGAATATGCTGCTCGACGCCTGGGCCTCCTCAATCGGCCAACCCGCGCATGTTACGTCCACAGTCGCGGAGATCACGGGAGCACCCGCAAAGACGTTCCTCGACTGGGCAACCGATAACGCCGCCGAGTTTCGGGCGTGATCGCGAATGCCTGATGTCCGCCGCCGGACCAACCGAACCGAATTTCCGCGTAAAAAAAATAAAGGCGCCCCAATCAAGCGCGACCTCCCGCCTGAATCGCCAAGGGAGAGTAAGCGTGTCCATCAGACTTAAAGTCCTTTAGAATCCGCACTTACATAAAAGGTGGGGAGTACCAGCGCCAATCCGATCTTCCTCATCGTGGCACCAACCAACGGAGTAAACCCCCTAGCACTTACGCCAACGAAACATGCAAATCACACCAGAGAAATATGACCGTAATCCGGCGCGTCCCAAACTGAGCCATGCCCACGACCGCGGTTTTGGTTCAGGACTGCGACGGCCCGATCACATCCAGTCCCCTGTTTCATGTCTCGCTGGCGCAAAGCGTGACCGACCTGACGGAATGCCAGCGGCTGCGCTACCTCGTTTTCAACCGCGAAATGGGAGAGGGTCTCGCGACCTCCGAGCGCAGCGGCCTTGATCGCGACAACTTCGATTGGGTCTGCGATCACGTAATGGTCCGCGATATTTCCTCGAGCCGTTTGGTGGGCACCTACCGGATGCAGACCGGCTATCGCGCCAAGGGCAATCTTGGCTATTACAGCGAGCAACTCTTCGACTTGGACCCGTTCGAGCCTATCCGCGGAGAAATGCTGGAGTTAGGGCGCGCTTGCGTCCACCGCGACTATCGCAACACAACCGCGCTTTCCATGCTATGGAAAGGTATTGCGTCCTACGCCGTACTCTGCAACGCGCGCTATCTGGTCGGATGCAGTTCGATCACTTCACAGGACGAGAACGAAGGCAGGGCCCTCTACCACGCGCTCAAAGAGAAATACCTCGTCGAGCCGTCGCTGCGCACGCAACCCAAGCCAGCCTTTCGCTGCAAAGACAATGGCGTAACCGTCGAGGCTCCGCGCCCGCCGCGCCTTTTCCGCGCCTACCTCGACAATTCCGCGCGCCTGTGCGGACCGCCCGCCATCGACCGGGAATTCAAGACGATCGACTTCTTGACCCTGATGGATTTGCAGGAATTGCCCGACCGCGTGCGCGCCCGGTTCTTCTAGGCGGAACGTCTATCCTGCGGCCACCAGTTCCCTGCCAAGGACGAGTGCCGTTTCTCCCTTGGCCGCATCGCTGAGCCGGCCGCGCGCAAAATCCCGTGTGCCGCCGCCTTTGCCGCCAAGCTGTTGAAGGACCTGTTTCAGCAGAGCATTCATGTCCCGTCCGGCCGAAGGATGCTGCGCGAAAAATAGGTGGCCGCAGGGAGTTCGCGAAAGCAAGGCGATCGTTCTGTCGGACTTGGCAAGCTGGCTAGCAAAGTGACCCAGATATTCCGCTTGAGCATCCTCCCGAAACGCGCGCGCGACCACGCGCAAGCCGTCCGGACCGACAGGTATCGCCTGCAGCGCCAGCGTGGCTTCCGCTTCCGCAAGCCGCTGCAACACCCCGCGATACTCTTTGAAGCGGCCGTCTCGATCGGAGACGACTCGACCCGCCGAGTCGGCCACTTCATCGTAGGCGCAACCCAACTGTTCGGCCGCGCGCCGCAGCAGCAGAAAATCTTTTCGGGCGATGCGCTCGGCGCGGCCTCCACACACAAATTCTACGTGCCAGTCCTGCCGCATCTTCGTGCAGCGGCGCACCAGCATCATCCCGATCTGCGCGGTGTGCTTCACGTGCGTCCCGCCGCATGGCTGCAAATCCGCTCCTTCGATTTCGATGGCGCGCAGAATTCCCTGCCGATCGACCTCCTTGCGCACGCCCATTTCCGCAAACTGTTCCGCGGTGCCGTACCGCACTGTGACCGGACGGTCGTCGAAGATCACCTGGTTCGCGGCACGCTCCGCGCCTTCAAGAATCGCATCTGAAGGTTCGTCGCCCCGCAAATCGATGGTGCTGAGCTCGCAGCCGAGATGGAACGAAACTGTCGGCCGCCCGAAGCGCTCCTGGAACATCGCCGATAGCAAATGTTGTCCGGTATGCTGCTGCATGTGATCGAACCGCCTGGCCCAATCGACACAACCATGCACAGCTCCCAGGTCGACCTCCCGGTCAACAATGTGCACGATCTCATCTCCGTCATCGCGCACATCAAGCACATTGGCCTCGCCGAGCTTCCCAAGGTCATAAGGCTGGCCGCCGGAGTTCGGGTAGAGGGCCGTAGCATCGAGGACGACTTCCCACGCAGCGTTGGCTTGATGCACGACCGGCTCGCAGCTCAAGACTTGCGCGCTGAAGTCGCGCGCGAAGGAATCATCGTAGTAGAGGCGTCGCGTCGCCATAGTTGTCAGCCTTGCAGCGCGCGTTGCCACGCTTCGGCGTACTTGTAGCCGGTTCCGGTATTGAACAGCACCACCGTTTCTTCTGGCTCGATCCAGCCCGAAGAAGCCAGTTTGCGGGCGGCGCTCACCGTCGCCGCGCCTTCTGGCGCCGCGAAAATCCCCTCCTGCGACGCCAGTTCTTTCCCCGCCTCCAGCATTTCGTCGTCGGTCACGGTCAAAGCCGTTCCCTTCGTCTGCTTCAGCATACGCAGAATCAACAGATCGCCCAGCGGCCCAGGAACGCGCAAGCCCGACGCCATGGTCGCCGCATTCGGGAAAAAATCCGCCTTGTCGCGATGCCCTTCCCAGGCCTTCACGATCGGCGCGCAGCCCTCCGCTTGCACAGCAACCATGCGCGGACGTTCCGCACCAATCCAACCCATCTCCTGCATCTCGTCGAACGCCTTGCACATACCGATCAATCCCACTCCTCCACCGGTCGGATACAGAATCACGTCGGGCAACTTGCCGCCAAATTGCTCCCAGAGCTCGTAACCCATCGTCTTCTTGCCTTCGACGCGGTAGGGCTCCTTCAGCGTGGAAACATCGTACCAACCCTCCCGCCCCTTGTTCTCCGCGACATATTTGCCGCAATCGGAAATCAGCCCGTCGATCTTGATGACCTTTGCGCCAAACGCCTGGCATTCCATCACATTAGCCACGGGGGTATCCGCTGGCATCACGATCACGGCGGCGAGACCCGCTGCCGCCGCGTATGCCGCCAAAGCGCCACCTGCATTCCCGGCGGTCGGCGCCGCCAAAGTTCTGGCCCCAAGCTGCTTTGCTCGCGTTACGGCCGCCGTCATCCCTCGCGCCTTGAACGAGCCGGTGGGGTTCAATCCCTCGTCTTTGACATACAGATGCTGGAGCCCCATCGATGCACCCAATCGCGGCGCAGAAAGCAGCGCCGTCATGCCTTCCCCCAGGCTAACCGGCTCTCCCTCCGGCAAGACCTCCGCATAGCGCCACAACGTTCGCGAGCGATTCGCTAAACTTTTCAGGTTGAGCGTTCCGGCAGCCTTCTTCAAATCGTATTTGGCGAACAGCGGCTTGCCGCAAAGACACACGTGCTGTTCGACGCTCGAATCAAATTTCTTGCCGCAATTGGTGCACTCCAGTTCTAAAACATTGGTGGCCGTGATCATAAGGAGTCGAGTTTATCACACGCCTTTTTGGCGCTATTCTTTCGCGTCGCGCCGCCTCTCGAAGCCCCAAACTGGGCGGTATTTCACGGTACAATAGAGCTTATGGCTGTGCGCCTTATCGCCCTGGATATCGACGGCACGCTGCTGGACAGCCGGTGGAAATTGCCGGAGGCCAACCGCGTGGCCATCGCCGAGGCTACCCACCGAGGCATCGAGGTTGCGCTGGTGACCGGCCGGCGCTACGACTTCGCTATGCCCATCGCCCGCGAAGTCGATTCCCCGCTTACGATGATAGTCAGCAACGGAGCGCTGGTCCGCACCTTCGACGGCGAAACGCATTTGCGCCACCTGCTGCCAGTGGCCACCGCGGGACGGATCCTCGATCTCACAAAACCGTGGCGCGAAGGCGCGGGCGTAGTCTTCGATCGCCCTCGCGAAAATCAAGTGATGCTCGAGTTTCTGGAAACGGACGATCCGATTCGCCAGGCCTACTACGCCCGCAACAAGGAGTTTCTGGGCTGCGCCCGGCCACTGGAAAGCTGCCTCACCGAGGATCCCCTCCAGGTAATGCTCTCCGGCAAGGTACAACCGATGCGCGAAGCGGAAGCATCTCTCCGGTTGGCCCCGTTTGCGGCGGAGTTTGGCCTTGCGGTCACCGTTTACGAGAGCCGCGATTTTTCGATGATCGACGTGATCCATCCAGATTGCTCGAAAGGCTCCGCCTTGGCGGAATGGGCGGCTTTGCGCGGATTTGCGCGCGAAGAAGTGATGGCCATCGGCGACAATCACAACGATCTCGAGATGTTGTCGTTCGCGGGAATTCCGGTGGTGATGGGCAACGGAGTTCCCGAGCTGAAGCATTTCGGCTGGCACGAAACCAGCACGAACGATGAAAATGGCGTCGCCGTAGCCATCGAGCAATTCGCCCTGCGCGAGGCCGCTTCGTGCGCGTGACGTGCCCGATTCTGCTGTTTGCGGCGATCCTGGCCGCAGCTGCTGCCCCGGTTCGCGCCGAATACTTTGTGCTGCGCGGCGGACAACGGCTTCACATTACGGGTTACCAACTTCTCGGCGACAAATACCGGCTGCAGATGGAGGGTGGGTTTGTCGAAGTACCCGCCGACAACGTCACCGCCATCGAGCCCGAGGACGTTTTCACCCCGGCACCGCCGGTGGAAACCGCGAAGGCTCCCTTTCGGGATTTGATCGAGGGTGCGGCCGCGCGTTACAGCGTGGACGCCGATCTGATTACGAGCGTGATCGCTGTCGAATCTAACTTCAATCCCAAGGCCATTTCGCGGCGCAACGCCCGCGGACTCATGCAGCTCCTTCCCGAGAACGCGGCGCGCTTGGGCGTGCAAAACATCTTCGATCCTCAGGAAAACATCAACGCCGGTACGCATTATTTGCGCGATCTACTGGCGCTCTACAAGAACGACCTGGCCTTGACCTTGGCGGCCTATAATGCGGGCCCACAACGCGTCCAGCAGTACGGACGGATTCCTCCGTTTGCGGAAACGCAGTCGTACGTGCGACGCGTTCGGACTGCTTATGCCAAGCGCAAATCGGGCATCCCTGCCGGCAAGACTGCGACTGCGGTGCCCGCTACTTCGACAACCACGGCGAGTGTCGCTCCGGCGGGTTCGTAGTCCCCAATCATCAGGTTTGCGATCGGGCTGGCGTTGAGATCCTGAGCCTATCCTCGTCGGATAGGCTCAGGATGACAGCTGCGCGGACTGCAGCAACTTGCGGTGGATTACAGCGGATTGCAGCGATTTGGTGATCGCGACGGAATACTATTGCGGGCTATTCGGCGCAAGTGGCGGCACTCCCTGCGTTGGATTGTTCAGGTTGGGACCGGGTTGCGAGCCGGCGGGATTCTGACCTGGTTGCGTGCCAGCCGGATTCTGCGCCGGTTGTCCGATGGCTTGGCCGAACCCTTGCCCAAATCCCTGGCCTGGCGGCACCGGCGTGCCGACCTGGCCGCCTGCATTGCCTCCAATTCCCATCACGTCCTTCGATGGGTCCCAGATAAACTCGAACAAATGGTAGTTGGTTGCTTTTTCGTAGACGATCACGGACTTGCGATCGATCTTGCTGCCGATCCCGATGATGTTGCCGCCGATGATGGTCGAAGGTTCGGCGTCGGACGGCGTCAGCGATGTAGGATTCGACATCGTGTCGCCGCCCGCGGTTCCAGCAGCGCCGTTCTGCGCCGTGCCGGGTTGCGACCCAAACGCGCTGCCACCACTCTGCGGTCCGAACGCGCTGCCTCCGTTTTGCGGGCCGAAGGCACTTCCTCCGCTTTGCGGCCCAAATGCGCTGCCACCACCCTGCGATCCGAATGCACTTTGCGAGGTGTTCGTGCCTTGCGTCCCTCCTTGGCCGGCAAGTGCTCCGGCTGGCGTGCCGATTTGACCGGGGCCACCCTGCAACGTCTGCGGAGGCTTCAGGCTGCCGATGAGCTGGCCTGCGGGTCCCACGTAGATCAACCGCCAAGAGCCGTCTTCCTTGTTCATCGGATCCTTATAGGCTTGGCGAAGGAAACGCAGGGAACCCGTTTTAGGCTTGGTCAAATCGTCGAGCGAAGTGGGAAATTTGCCGTTCTTTCGGTAATACAGCTTGATGGCGCGGATGTATTGCTTGCCGCGCCAGATCATTTCTTCTTCCTGCTCGCGTTTGCGCTCGGTGCGAACCGAGGGCGCAGCCACGATCGTGGCCAGAAGCATCAGCGTCGTCAGGAACACGACCAGCAACAGCGCGTATCCTTGCTCCGCGCGATTTCGGCCTGATATCCGAGATCGTTTTCTCATGAGGCGGGCGCCGCAACAGGCTCTTCGGTCAGCGCCGTGGAACCGCGGCGGCCGCTGGCGATTTCTTCAAAATCCAGATTGGCGTTTCCGATCTTCACGACACGATATTTCCCGAGCAGGGTATCGCCCTCGGCCACGATGTAAATCTGGTCGCCATCGCTCAAAAACGCGCGCTTTGCGGTTCCGTTGGGCACCGTGCCATACCCAAAAAATTTCACGTTGCCAGGAAGCGACGGCGGGGGCGGCGGAGGCAGCGGCATAGGACCTTGTGGCGTACGGCGTGCCTCCTTTTGGGTCACTACGGGAGGCGGCGGAGCCAGCTCGCTGAATAGATCGCGGCCGGCGCTCTTGTATTCGGTTTTGCGACTGGCGGCCTGTTTCTCACGTTGCAGCGCCGGATTTTCCACTGCCAAAGGCGTGTAGGTCCGCTCATCCACCTGCGAGGAAGAAGTCTTCGATGCCGAACTCTCTCGCCGCTCGAGATACCACACGAACGCGGCGACAGCGATCAACGCAACCAGCACGATTCCTTTGGTCTGTTCCTTCATCACGTGGTCCGGAAATACGTCTTGATGTGCATCGAAACCCGCACTTCGCCTCGGCCAGCCTGTTGCCCTTCGTCAGCTTTCCCCTGGAGCGACTCCACGGCGTAGACGTTGCTGGCACGCTGCAGGCCGTTCAGGAAATGCACAACGCCGGAATAACTTCCGGTGACCACGGCCTCGATGTCTAGCTGTTCCAGGTCGCGGCCTTTGACTTCGCTGTGCTGGAAACTGCTGCTCTCCAACTGCAGGCCGGCTTTGCTTGCGATCGAACCAAGCTCGGCGCTCACCGCCGAATATCCGGTGCTCGCGGGATACAGAGACTCTTCAAACTGGTCGCAATCCTTCTGGATCGCGGGGATCTTCTGGCGGATGTCCTGCGCCCTGGCGATGTCGGCGCGCAACAGATCGCGGTTCCGCGTCAGGATGACCAGATCCTCTTGGGGCCGCCGCGCCGATGAAGCGTTCCAACCGTAAATTACAAGCGCGATATCCGCGGCAACCAGGGCCACCACTCCGAACAAGATGGCGCGTCTCTCCAGCGTGAAATCGTGTCGCATCAAGTCCTCGAATAAACCGCTGTAAGCTCGAAATCCACGCGATCTGAATTTCCAGCGGAAGGAGTGGAAGTTTTCTGATTGACCAGCACTACGTGAGTGAACGACGAAGACTTTTCCAAGGCAGTCAGAAATTTGAGCTTGGCCTCGTCGTTCGCCGCACCGAGCACCAGCTTCACTTCCACGAGACCTTTCTCGTGTTTCGGCTGGATGCTTACCACCCGCACGCCGGCGGGCAGGATTTTCTCGAGATCCATGAACATCTGCGTCCAGTTCAGGCTCTGCTCGTCAATCAAAGTGTTCAGAAACGCGGAGCGCTCGTGGAGTTCGGCGTTGGCCGGCCGATTGAAAAATTGTTCCAGGTCCCTTCGCTGCTGTTCGAGCGTAACCATCTCCAGCCGGATTTTCTCCACTTGTTCCCGGAGCGCCGCGTCTGCTCGTCGGACGGAGTAAACGTGCCAGCCGAGTCCCAGGAAGAACAGGCCGGCAACTACACCGATGGCGCCCGCAGCGGCCAGAAACCTGCGGTGCGTTTCGAGAGGCTTCGTTGATAGGTTTAGCCTGGCTTTCATTTTCCTGCGCCTTGATTCCCTTCTACCTTCAGTTCCAGCTAGTTGCGGTGCAACATCCAGCCCACAAGTCCATCCGCTTCGCGATCGGCCAAGGCTTGGGCATCGTCAGGTATACGTCCTTCGGAAACCGCCGAATGCAGCAACGAGCGGACCTCACACTTGAATTCATCTTCGAGAGGGCCCACAAAATCAGGCAGCCGATGGCCGAGGCCCGCAACACGCACGGACTGGATGCCTTCGCGCCAGGTGTCCTGATAATACGCCGCCACCGGAAAAATCTCTTCGAGCAGCATCTGGGGCGTAAGATCCACGTTTTGCGCCGGTAATTCCGTGCAGCGATAGCCACACAGAACACCTTCCCTCACAATCGCAGTGGTCAGGGCAAGGCCCGACACGCGCGCCAGCAACGTGGGATGCCGGTCATCCAACAAGGTAACTGCGGCGAGCGACGAACTCATCACTACCCCGGGGTACAAACCAACTCCCTCGACAAGCGCCTCGTATTCGCGCACAATCCGCAGCCGCGCCAGCGCGGTCACGACGTCCACACCGTCTTCGCGCGGGGCCTGCCGCATGTAGGAGATCACCGTTTCGTCGGCCTCGAATGGCACGCTCTTTTTCAGTTTCCAGCGCAACATCGGCTCCGCTTCCTGGGGCGAACGCGGAAACTGCTCGAAATGCTGCACAAAAACGCGGATGACCGGATCGGGCACCAGTAGGGCTATATCTTCGTCCTTGGCGCGCAACTTCGACATCACGGCGGCAATGGCGCCTCGCACGGCGGTGGAGTCCACAATGTTGGTCTCTACGGCCGAGGGCATCAGAGCGCCGTTGGGAAGGGCTTCAATGGCGTAGTCGTCCAGTCCGCCCGTCCTAGTCCAGCGAGCAGCGGCGATGCGGTCCTGCGAAATCTCGAGAGCCAAAGGCGGATGCGGCATGGCTTCGAGCCAACGCGCCACCTTGCGCGCGAGTTCGCTCTGGTAGATTCCTTGGCGGAATGTGGCGCTACTGTTCAACGAAGGTCACCTTGTTGATTTCTTTCACACTGGTGATACCGGCGCGAATCTTCGCCAAGCCGCTTTCGCGCAGCGTGGTCATGCCCTCTTCGCGAGCGATGCGCTTGATTTCCGAGGTGGGACGGCGGTCTACGATCATTTCGCGGATCCGATCGGTCAGATCGAGCAATTCACAGATCGCGGTGCGGCCATGGTAACCGGTCCCGGAGCATTCGAGGCATCCGACGCCTTCCACGAGTTGCGCACCGGCCCAGGTTGCCGGATCGAGGCCGGCTTCCTGGAGTTCGGAGGAAGAAAACTTCTTGGCGCGTTTGCAATTCGAACAGACAACACGCACCAGGCGCTGCGCCATGATGCAATTCAGGGCCGACACAAAGTTGTACGGCTCGACGCCCATGTTGATGAAGCGACCGATTACGTCGGTGACGTTGTTCGCGTGCACGGTGGTGAAAACCAGGTGGCCCGTGAGGGCCGACTGGATGGCAATCTGCGCGGTTTCCTGGTCGCGGATTTCGCCGACCATGATCTTGTCGGGGTCATGACGCAGAATCGAGCGCAAGCCGCGGGCGAAGGTCAGTCCCTTCTTCTCGTTTACGGGAATCTGTGTGATGCCGCGGAGTTGATACTCCACCGGATCTTCAATGGTGATGATCTTGTCTTCGTCGCTCTTGATTTCGTTGATGGCGGCGTACAGCGTGGTGGTCTTGCCCGAACCCGTCGGGCCCGTCACCAGAACCATCCCGTAGGGCTCGCGAATATACCGGCGGAATTTGCGCATCTCTTCGCCGGAAAAACCTACGACATCCAGGCTGAGGCTCTGAAATTTCTCGGAAAGCGTCTCTTTGTCCAGAACGCGGAGCACGGCGTCTTCACCGTGGCTGGCCGGCATGATGGAAACGCGCAGGTCGATGAAGCGCCCTTTGTATTTAACGCGAAAACGGCCGTCCTGCGGCACGCGGCGTTCCGCGATGTCTAGATCGCTCAGGACCTTGATGCGCGAAATTACCGTGGAATGCCATTCCTTCGCGATCGGCTGCATGGCGTGCTGCAAGACGCCGTCAATGCGGTACTTGACCGCCACTTCGGCATCCCGTGCTTCGATGTGAATATCGCTCGCTCTGCGCTCGAGTGCGGTGAAGATGATCGTTTCCACCAGGCGGACGACCGGGCTGACGGCCGTATCTCGCGTCAGGCGGTCGCCGGAGATTGTCTCGTCGCTTTCTTCTTCGTCCTTCCCGACCTGCAGCGTGAACGCTTCCGTCGCTTGTTCCAAAACGCGCTGTGACTGCTCGGTGCGCTTCAGCAAGTCGCTGATCTGCCGGGGTGTCGCCACCTTGATGGCGAGCTTCTTGCCTAAAAGCAACGGCAGTTCATCGCTCAGCAAGACCTGGCTCGGATCCGCCACGGCAATGGACAGCAGGTTGTTCTGCAATTCCAGGGGTACGAAGTTGTAACGGAACATCAGGTCTGCCGGAATGGTTCGGAACAATTCGGGATCGATGCGCTGCTCGCGAAGGTCGACAAAACCGCAACGGTACCGCTCGGCAAGTTTCCGCGATTGTTCGCGTTCGGCTTGCTCGTCGGTTGGCAAGGCCAACCCGGTCATTACGTTCGAATGCTGATCCGTGAGTGCCATGGTTCCCTTACTTGCTTATCCCCGACGTCGAAAGCGAAAAAATCGGCAGATAGAGCGAAATCAGAATGAATGCGACCAGCATGCCCATGAAAATCAGCATGACCGGCTCGATCAACGAAACCATCGCGCCAAGTTTCAAGTTCACTTCGTCTTCGTAAAACTCCGCCACGCTGGTCAGCATGGGCGCCAGGGCGCCGCTCGACTCGCCAACTTCAATCATGTCCAGCGCCATGACCGGCATCACGCGGGTCGCGGCTAGAGCGCCGTGTAGCGACTCTCCTTCGCGAACCATCTGCGTTGCCTGCGACACCGTGCCGCGCACCAGCTTACTGCTGATCGCGTCCGAGGCCGTTTGCAGCCCCGCGACCAGGGGAGTACCACCGGTAAGCAGCGTTGCCAGTGTCCGCGAAAACTGTGCCACCTGAAATTTCAACAAAGTATCGCCGACCACCGGCACGCGGAACTTCAAGCGGTCAAACGCCACTCCACCATCTTCGGTACGCGACCAGAAGTATATCGCCACAATGAAAACCAGTATCGCGGCAATGACTCCCAGGAACACGTAACGATAATCAACCGTGAGGGCGATCAGGAGTTGTGTGGGTCCCGGAAGGTCCACATGCAGGTCACGATACAGTAGCGCGAACTTCGGGATCACTGCGGTCACCAGATAACTCACAATGACGGTCGCCACGATGATCAGCAGGGCCGGATACATCAGCGTCGCCAGAATTTTCTTGCGCACGCCGGTGCTGACCTTCTGATACGCAATGTAATAGTCCAGGACGCCCGAAAGATTTCCGCTTTTCTCGCCCGCCAGAATCGCGGTCGAATAGACTTTCGAGAACACCCCGGCTTCCGTAACGGATTCGGAAAGGGACTTCCCTTCCCGCACGCGGTCGCGAATTTGAGAAATGACCGGGCGAAGTTTGGGTGAGGAGGCGCGGTCGGCAAGCAAGTCTAGTGCGCGGAGAATCGGCAAACCGGCTTTGATCAGCGTGTTGAATTGCTGGTTGAGGATCAGGAAGTCGGTGCCGCCGATGGTCCGACCACTCTGTCGGCGCATCCCGGAGAGCACGCCGCTTCTGGTTTGCACCGAGTATACGTACAGGCCCCGGTCCACCAGCTTCTGGCGCGCTTCCGCCAGGGTGCCAGCAGCCTCGACGTGCGAAAAAACTCGCCCGTTAGCATCCGCAACGCGGCAAACAAACTCCCCCATACGCCCCAGTTTACCTCAAGTAAGTGATATGCAGGGAAGCGGCTAAGGGTTGGCCGTAGCTTGTACGTAACACTCCTATTTGCGCGGTTCTGCACCTTTTCGACTTGTTTGGGCAGGTCATTTTACAGCGGCGTCTCCCGACGGTAATTCTCCGTTCACAATCGCAACACCTGCCGGTACGTCGAATCGGAAGAAAGAGTCCGGCACTGGCGGGTTCATACGCCAGTTCTCGAACCGGAATTCAACTTGGACGCCGCCGCTCTGACGCACCAGGAGACGCGCCAGCTCGCCGGTTTCGCGGACGATTTCGAAGAAGACGGTATCGCCTTGTCCGCCCGCCGGTGATCCAGGGGAATCCGCATCCTGAGCATCCTCGCCCGAGGATCCTTGCGCGGGACTTCCGCCGCCGGCTTCGGAGCCGCGGACCTGGCAGCGCAGCACTACGTTCCCTCCCGCTGTGGATTTTTCATTTTTGGCCAGCTCCACCCGCGCGCACACCCGCGACACCTTCATCTCGCCCGCGAGCAGCGCCAGCGGCGTTCGCCAGTCAGCGCTCTGCTTGGCGGGTACGCGGGTCACGGTGTAATCGCTTGGGACATAAAACCAGGCGGTCTTACCATCGACCAGGAACAGATCCCGCTCCGGGACCTCGTATTCCCAGCGCATCTTGCCCGGCCGGCGGAAATACGCGATTCCGGCTTCGCTCCTTATGGTTTGTCCGTTTTCGGTATAGCGTTCGAGGAAGGTGGCCTGCAGGGTCTTTTCAGCGCGGTATCTTGATTCGAATTTCTTGACGTAAGTCGCAGCATCGCCGGCAGAAGGCATGGCGAGCAGGTAAATCCATAAAAACGCCAGATGCACAAACACCCTTGGATATTACCACCAAGCTAGGCGGCTGGCGGGATGCGGAGCTACTGGATTGCGGGGTCGGTCGCAGCCGCAGGAGCGGTCATGTTGTAATGCGTTTGGTTCAGCTGATCGGAGTAGAAGCTGCGCTGTCCGGTGACTCCCCGTGTGACGGGGTCCGCGTTGAGCGTGTAACCGTCCGACGGCACGTCGGTAGTGTTTTGAACGTACGTGAACACATATCCGCTTTTCGTTCCGGAGGCCAGGACGCTGTCGATATAGTTGGATGCGGCTGGACCCAAGTCACTCAGCAGAGCCGAATAACCGATCAGCGGATTCGCTGAAGAGTACGTGATCTCCGCGGTGTTGATCGAGTGGATCGAGGATACTGCCGACGCTTCGTTGGCGGCCATCTTGGCGTGGATGAAGTTGGGGATGGCTATCGCCGCGATGATCAGAATGATGGCGACGACGATGAGCAGCTCGATCAACGAAAAGCCCTTCGAGCTTTTCGTCCGTGACTGGCGGTCTCCGTATTGGATGGCTTTTCTCATCGTAGTCTCGTTGTGCTGCGGTCGTTTCGATCTTCCTCTCGTGAAGCAAAACTTTATTCGTGCTGAAAACCTTCTGGTAAAAGAAAGGGGGAGCCGTGGGGCTCCCCCCGTTTTCGAACGAGTTTCCGTTCAGCTTACTGCAGGGCCGGGCTGCCGCCCGCGCCAGTGACGCATCCCGCGCCGGCGAGGTTGTACTGAATGACGCCGGTTTGGCTGGAGCAGAACTGACGTTGACCCGTGGTGCCCACCGTGGAAG
>JBEKWY010000046.1:0-33515 GCA_049512575.1 Candidatus Acidiferrum sp. | reverse complement strand
GGGCGACTGGCCGGTTAGGGTGACTCCCGCGTCCCGGGCGATAACATCGGCTACGCGGCGGGTCATGAGGAGGATTGCACCGTCGTAATTTCCCTGGCGGAGCAAGGGGACGGCTTCGCGGCCGAAGCCGCCGACTTTGCCGTCGGGAAGGATGGGCTCGAGGCCGTAGCCGACTTGAGTCCAATATTTGTGGTCGTTCACGGCGAAGAGGATGAGGATGCCGCGACTGGATTGCTTCGGGCCTACGCCCCATTTGGTGGCCAGGTCGATTGAATATTCTTCGATCGGCTGGCCGTTGGTTGTTGGGACGGTCACTACGGCGATCTGGGCGTGGGCTTTCTGGTCGACTTCGGTGCAGAGGGTGGTGAGTTGGTCGCGGGCGGTTTGGCTGAGGACGTTGGCAAAATCGTTGACGTAGCCTTGGGGCTTGGACGGGAGGGCTTCTTGGGCGCGAGAGGGGAAGGAGAGGAAGGAAAGGACGTACAGGACGTAAAGGAAAGAAGCAACGGAACATCGAGCCGCGGACGCAACAGGGTGAGGCGCGGAATTCGTGGCGTTTGTTTGATAGCCCGGCATGGTGGGTCGGCTAGTAGATTACCTTAAATCGGCGAGGACGTTGGCGCAGAGGTGGTATCCTCCCGTGCGGCGTTTTCATTGCGCGCGAAAGGTGAGCGATGGAGAGCGAGCGGAGTCTGTTGGTGAACATTCTGACGGATATGCAGTTTTGGGTGCCAGTGGTGGTGTTGGTTGGCGGGTTGGTTTTGTTGGGAGTGATTCGGTAGAAAGGGCGGCTCGCTGCGGCTCGCTGGGACGCGCTAAAGCGCGCCCCTACATTTTTGCCTGATATTTGAAGTCTGGGCGTTTGGGGCGCGCCCTTCGAAACTCAGGGTAAAGCCGCGCTGCGCCCCTACAAGGAGTTCTCGCTAGGTATGGAAACTGCTTTGAGTTCGTCGTTGGCCTCTTCAGATGGGGTGGCTTCGCGGAGGCGGAAGCTACAGATCGTCGGGATCCTTTCTGGCTTTACGGCGGGGGCTTGGCTTGGGGCTGCGGAGGCGCCTACGAAATTGGTGTCGGTGGGAATTTCGCCGGTGGTGATTTCGCTGATCATGGTGATAGGAGTTTTTCTGGCGCGGTGGAGTGTGCCTGCCTTGATTTTAGGGACTTCTTCGATTCGGGCGGATGTGCGGCGGGCGCCGCATTTGATTATCTGGGCGGTTTTGGCGGGATGCATTTGGGCGGTGGCGAACACTTTGACGATTTTTGCGATTCGCGACGTGGGATTGAGCATTGCGTTTCCTTTGTGGAATTCGAATAGCTTGCTGGGGGTTCTGTGGGGATTTATTTTTTTCAATGAGTTGCGCCAGGCGGGCTGGCGGAGATGGACGGGCGTGCTGGGTGGAGTTTTGGTGATGTGCTTCGGAGCCTGGATGCTGGCGGTGGCTTCGGCGTCGGCTGCGGCGGGTCCGGCTGCGCATGCTTCGCGAGGGGTGGCGGCGGCGCTCGGGGCGGGAATTTTGTGGGGGACGATGTATATCCCTTATCGAAAAGCGTATTTGACGGGGATGAATCCCCTGTCGTTCATTACTTTTTTTACGTTTGGAGAAATGGGAATGATGGGAGCTTTGGCGATCAGTTTCACCGGGGCCGCCGGGCTGTGGCGTCAGCTGGTTGACGCACGCGAGGTTTTGTTTTGGTTGATGCTGGGGGGATTCGTTTGGGTGATTGGGGATTTGTTTCAGCAGTATGCGGCGAAGTATGTGGGGATCAGCCGGGGAATTCCGCTGGCGAATTCGAATCAGATTTGGGGATTACTTTGGGGCGTTTTTGTTTTTGGAGAATTGCATGGGCGGGGGGCTTCGACTTACACGCAAGTCGTGGGCGGGTCGTTGTTGATGATGCTGGGGGTGGGGGCGATTGCGTTTTCGTCGGCGAGCGAAGCGGAACAGGCGCGGTGGAAAGAGGCAGCGCGGCGCGAGGGCGTGCGATATGGGGTGGCGGCTGATTACGTGGAGGCGCGAATGAACGGGCAGGTGTCGGTCGGGGAAATTGCGCCCGCGCGGAGTCGATGGGACTGGGTGTTGATCGCGGCAGCTACGGGCGTATTTGTGGTGTTTGGGTCGATGGTGCGGGCGCCGCAGATGGATTTGCGTTGGGGACCAGCGCTGATCTTGAGCTTGGTGAGTTTGGGGATGCTGGTGGTTTGCGGCGTGGTGATCTGGCGGACTACGCGATTTAGGTGAGGGGCGGGCGCAGTGAAGAGGTAATCGGGTATTGGAAAGAAAGAAAAAGATTTAACACAGGGGCACTGAGGTCGGAGCACAGAGGGCACGGAGACGTTGGAGAGGGATTGGTAGCGGAGATCGCTCGCTCCGCTCGGGATGAGAGGGGATGACGAGATCGTCGGTGGTGGATGTGGTGGGAGTGGGGTTGAATGCTACGGATACGATTATTCCGGTGGCGGAGTATCCGGCGCGCGGGTCGAAGGTGACGTTTCGGTCGGCAAATGTTTTGCCTGGGGGGCAGGTGGCTTCGGCGGTGGCGGCTTGCCAGACTTGGGGATTGCGGACGCGGTATGTAGGAAAAGTTGGCGACGATGCCGCCGGCCAGTTACATCGCGAAGAGTTTGAGCGGCTGGGTGTCGAGTCGCATCTGGTCATTGCGCAAGGATGTCCGAGCCAGCAGGCGTTTATTTTGGTCGACGATAAAGGGGAGAGGACCGTTCTTTGGAAGAGGGATGAGCGGTTGGCTCTGCGGCCTGCGGAATTGCAGCGCGACTGGGTTGTGGACGCGCGCGTGTTGCACGTGGATGGACACGACACGGCTGCGGCGGCGGTGGCCGCGGGTTGGGCGCGCGAGGCAGGCGTTCCTGTGGTGGCGGATTTGGATGACCTTTATCCTGGCGTGGAGGGATTGCTGCCGAAGCTGGATTATTTTGTGGCCAGCCGTGATATTCCCGGGCGATTGACGGGCGAGACGGATTTGCGGAAGGCCTTGCCTGAAGTAAAGAAGAAGTACGGGTGCGTGCTGGCCGCGGCGACTTTAGGCGAGGAAGGCGCGCTGGCTTGGGATGGGAGTAAGTTTTGGTATGCGGCGGCGTATCGCGTGAAGGTGGTGGACTCGATTGGAGCCGGGGATATTTTTCATGCGGGATTTATTTACGGGCTCTTGCAGAAATGGCCGTTGCAGAGACAATTGGATTTTGCGTGCGCGGCTGCAGCTTTGAACTGCATGGCGGTGGGAGCGCGAGGCGGCATTCAGGCGGTTGAGCGCATCGAAAAGTTGATGGGGTCGGGCGAACGGTATGGTTCGGGTTTGAGTCAGAGTTTTAGCCGGTAGAAAAAAGCGCTCGCCACCCTTCAGGGCTCAGGGCGATGCGTCCCCCAGCAAGCCGTTACCAACATGGAAGAGGGACTGTACTTGGAGTATTCGGCTGCCATTGCGGACTTATACTGTTTGGCGGGGCCGTCCATGTTGCCGAGCAAAGGCTTGTATTTGCCGCCGACGATTATTCATTGTCCGGTGGACCATTTGCGGATGAGTTTTCGTCCGGGCGTGAACGCGTACCGGTGCAATTGGCCGGGGTGTCCGGTGGTGTATTCGTTGGAGAATGGCTACTACCGCTTGCCGGAAGAGGGAAGTGTGGCCGCTCGGGAAGCGTTTTACGGGCGGGAAGGGCTTTGCCTGTGCGAGAAGGATGACCGGCACTGGATGTACGTCGAGGATTTCGTGGCGAACCTGCGGGTGCGATTCTGGGTATGCCCGGTGCGAGGCTGCGGATATGAGGTATCGCAGCGGCTGGAAAAGACATCAGATGGGTGGCGAACCTGCGGGTCGTTCGAGCACACGAAGCCAGTAAGGATGCGGCGATGAACGCGGGAAAATTGTTTGATCACCGCCACATGGGAGCAGGATTTCAGAGTGGTTTGCCAGACGCGGTCTTTGCGGGGGTCTCGGCAAGGGTAGTACCAGGAAGATTGAAACGAGAGATTGGGCCTTTGGGTCTAAAGCACAATGAACCTTCTGTACAGTTTACCGGGGCAAGAGTCTCTTCTAGAGTTGTTGGAGCCAAGGGAGCCGGAATCGTGAAACAAGTCCTAACCCTTCTTCTCGTTACGCTGGTATCCGCCGGCACTGCTTTCTCCCAACAGATCAAGATCCGAAACCACAATTACGTTGCGGTCACCGGGAAGTGGAAGAGCGACTCCGACATGGTGAAGCCCAAGGACCCGTCGGCGAACGTGGAGATTGAGTGCGATAAGAATATTTCGTTGTGCGCGGTGGCGGAAGGTAACAACCTGTCGGGTGATGGAAACCTGTTTACACGGCTGGACGTGAATCCGGTGCACTATACGATTGTGCACTGGGACAGCACCGGATTGGTGGCGCAGACCTCGGCACGCGATTGCGTACTGAACAAGCTGGTGATTGATTTTAGAACCAAGAGCGTGACGGTGACGGAGACGCCGAAGCGCAAAGGGTCCGGCGAGGACAACGAATTTTGCAGCGTGTTTACGAAGACGGTGACCTCGCGATTGGTGAGGTCGAATAGTTAGAAGCGTGGTTGTGCGTGGATTATTGCGACGCGAATAGTTCTGAATTACTCCCGTGCCAAAAACAATGGTTGGACCTAATCGTTTGCGGTTAGCGGCACCGGCTCGCGAGGCGCTCGCTGGGTCGCGCTGAAGCGCGCCCCTACATTTGACTCCATTTGAAGAACCAGCGATTTGGAGAAAGCTGCGCCGCTACAACGTGGTGCTGGCGGGGCTAGGTCTTGATGGTGCCGGAGGCTTCGTCCCACGTGGTGGGGGCGTGGCGGAAATAGGATTCGTTGGCCATGTGGCAGGCCAGGGCGGCGTGGTGGCCGAAGATTACGTCTTCGGTTACCGTGCCGCGGTTGCGGACGGCCTGGAAATAGGTCCAGAGGTGCGGTTTTAGTTCGTCGTAGGAGACGCTGCTAAAGCTGATGCCTTCGGGGATCGGCTCTTTGCCGGGGATGGCGTCGTGCTCTGCGTGCCACTTTTTTATGTATTCCTCGTGCATGGCCCTGGGAAAGCTGGCGGTGTAGTAGCTGGGGCTTTCGTCTTTGCCGGACTGCGGGGAATAGGTGATGGTGGTTGGGGTGACGTCGAGGATGCCCTTCGAGCCCTGGAAGCGATAGTTTTCTGGCGTTTCCGTTCCGAGATTTAGTCGCAAATAAATAGGCGCCGGCGTGGATTTGAATTCGAACACGGTGGCCAGAACGTCGGGCATGTTGCGGCCGTCTTTCCACCGCAGGATGCCGCCGCTGGATTGCGCGCGAGCGGGCGCTTCGTTGAGGCCGAGCATTGCGAAAGTGCCGCTGACCAGGTGGACTAATAGATCGCCAGCTACGCCGGTGCCGTATTCCTTCCAGCAGCGCCAGCGGGCGAAGTATTTTGGGGACATGTCGGGATCCCAGGGGCGCTTGGGGAGGACGTCATTTTGCCAGGCGTCCCAATCGAGATTTTGCGGGGAGAGATCGAACGGCGGCGGATATTCCCACGCGCCGTTGGGCTCGTTGCGGCCCATGGAGCCTTCAACGAGCATCAGGTCGCCGATCGTGCCTTGGGCGATGAGTTCCTTGGCTTTGGCGCAGATCACCGAGCTAACTCGCTGAGAGCCCACTTGAATGATGCGGCCGCTGGATTTGCCGGCTTTCACCATGGCTACGCCGTCGGCTGCGGAATGGGACATGGGCTTTTCGCAGTAGATGTCTTTTCCCGCGCTTACGGCGTCGACGACGACTTTCTTGTGCCAGAAATCGGGGACGGCGGCGATGATGCAATCGATTTCTTTGTTGTCGAGGAGTTCCTGGTAGTGGCGGGTGACGGGGAGGTTGGGTTTGCCGGTGATTTCGCGGGCCAGCGTGTGGCGCCCGTCGTAGAGGTCGGCGGCGGCTACACATTCGACGCCGGGGAGTTGGATGGCGTTGGGGAGCAGGCCAGAGCCTTGCATGCCGATGCCGATGATGCCGAAGCGGATGCGATCGCTTGCGGGGACGGCGGGGTAGGGAGCGGCGTTGAGGCGAGCGTCATGCAGGAAAATCGGATTGGCGGCGGCCAGAGCGCCGGCAGTCAGGGCTGTGCGTTGGAGGAATTCGCGGCGGGTTAGGTCTTTTTTCATTGGATCGTCCTCTCAGAGAAACCGGAATTCCAAAAGCGAGATTCGAAATTCAAGACACGGAAGAAAACAGACGGACCTCCGTGATTTCTTGAATTGATTGCCGAGCTGGGGCACACCCTTCGAAGCTCAGGGTAAAGCGGTGCTGTGCCCCTACAAATTGATTGGTGAACGGAGCAGTCGTGACAGTGCATTAGTGGAGTGGTTGGACGGCGACTTCTTTGAAGAAGACGATGTCGTTGTCGCTGTGGTTTTGCAGGCCGATGTAGCCTTCGTTGGGACGGATGCCATGTTGTGGTTCGAAGTCGAATTTGCGGGCGGGAACGGGTTGGCCTTCGGTGTAATCGGTGACTTTGACGTCGTTGACGACGACGATGGTGTGTGGGCCGTCGAGGGTGATCAGCATGGTGTTCCATTCGGGGCCGGGTTTGCCGGGGCGGGCTAGAGGCTTGGTCAGGGAATAGAGCGTGCCGGTCACGTGGTATTCATCTTCGTTGACGTCTTCGGGCTGGTTGTCGATTTGGACTTCGTAGCCGTAGTGAACTGGCATCCACGGTTCGCGGGGCTCGAGAGGGATGCGGATGAAGACGCCGGAGTTGTCGTTGTGATCGCGCATTTTGTAGACGACACGGATGCGGCAGTTTCCGAATTTTTCCGCGGTCCAATAGAGGAGCCCCATGCCACCGTGGGTGCGGATCAAGCCGTCTTCTACGGTGTCATCGCCGGGGCCTACGTGTTTCCAGCCAGTGAGATCTTTGCCGTTGAAGAGTTGGCGCCAGTTGTCGGGCTTGGCGTTGGAGCTGGAGTGATTGGGGAGTGCCAGCAAGACGAGGATTGCTAGGGACGATAGAAGAAAGTTGCGCATCTTGGGGCTCCTTTTTTCTGGCGGGTATCGTAGACGATGGAGGGTATCGGGGCAATCGGAAAAAGGCGGAGTTGGTGCGACGACGGAAAGCATAGGAGAGATTCCTCTCTGCGCTGGCCGACCCGTTCGCAGGAAGCGACCGGGAGGAAAAAGTCGGCCCGCTCCGCTCGGAATGACAGTTTGGGGGGTGGGGGCAGAAAAGAGGAAGGGACGCGCTTAAGCGCGCCCCTACATTTCGTGGCGCGGCGGAGAGGATTTTGGCAAGGCGTCGCGGACGGGCGGAGCTAGCCCCGCCCCTGCGGGATTCGGCTGCGGTTAGTGGGAAGTGGTGCGGATGCGCATGCCGTAGAAGGAACGGTAGACGAAAAAGAAGGAGATGGCGAAGAAGACGGCGGCCAGGATGTGAGTTAAGCCGGCGCCTTGGGAAGCGGTTAGTTGGACGGCTAGCTCTACGGCCAGGAGGCCGAAGAGAGTGGTGAACTTAATTACTGGGTTCAGGGCTACCGAGCTGGTGTCTTTGAAGGGGTCGCCTACCGTGTCGCCTACTACCGTGGCGTCGTGGAGCGGGGTGCCTTTTTGCTTTAGCTCAACTTCTACGATTTTTTTGGCGTTGTCCCAGGCGCCGCCGGCGTTGGCCATGAAGATGGCCTGGTAGAGGCCGAAGATGGCGATGGAGAAGAGATAGCCGATGAAGAAGAAGGGTTCGATGAAGGAGAAGGCTAGCGTCGCGAAGAAGACGGCGATGAAGATGTTGAGCATGCCTTTTTGGGCGTACTTGGTGCAGATCTCGACGACCTTTTTGCTGTCAGAGACGCTGGCGGCGGCTGCGCCGTCGAGCTTGATGTGCGCTTTGATGAATTCGACGGCGCGGTAGGCGCCGGTGGTTACGGCTTGGGTGCTCGCGCCGGTGAACCAATAGATCATGGCGCCGCCGGTGATCAGGCCCAGGACGAAGGGCGCGTGGAGCAGGGAGAGGTTGTTTACGTTTTCGGTCAGGCCGTGGGTTAGCGCCATGATGATGGAGAAGATCATCGTTGTGGCGCCGACTACGGCGGTGCCGATGAGCACGGGCTTGGCGGTGGCTTTGAAGGTGTTGCCTGCGCCGTCGTTGGCTTCCAGCATTTCTTTGGCGCGTTCGAAATTTACGTCGATGTTGTAGTCCTTCTTTAGCTCGGCCTTGATGTTGGGGACTTGCTCGATCAGGGAGAGTTCATAGACCGATTGGGCGTTGTCGGTGACCGGGCCGTATGAGTCGACGGCGATCGTTACCGGACCCATACCCAGGAACCCGAAGGCTACCAGGCCGAAGGCGAAGACCGGGGCGGCGATCATGAGGCCGCCAAGACCCATGTTACTGATGAGGTAGCCAACCGACATCAGCAGGACCATTGCCAGGCCGATGTAATAAGCGGAAAAATTGCCGGCTACGAAGCCGGACAGGATGCCAAGTGAAGCGCCGCCTTCTTCGGCGGAGCTTACGACTTCCCGTACGTGGCGCGATGAGGTGGAGGTGAAGACCTTGACCAACTCTGGAATGACCGCGCCTGCCAGCGTACCGCAGGAAATGATCGTTGCGAGTTTCCACCATTGAGTGGAATCGCCACCGAGAGTCGGGATAATCAGCGAGGAAATCCAGTAGGTGAAGCCGATGGAAACGATCGAGGTGATCCAGACCAGCGAGGTGAGCGGGGACTCATAATCCATCTCGTCGGCTTTGCCATATTTGGCGTTGGCGATAAAGCCGTTGATGAAATAGGCGGCGGCACTGGCGACCAACATGACGATGCGCATGACGAAGATCCAGACGAGGAGCTGAACCTGGACCGTCGGGTTCTTCACACCTAGAAGAATGAAAGTGATTAGGGCAACGCCGGTTACGCCGTAGGTCTCGAAGCCGTCAGCGCTGGGGCCGACGGAATCGCCGGCGTTGTCGCCAGTGCAGTCGGCGATTACGCCGGGGTTGCGGGCGTCGTCTTCTTTGATCTTGAAGACGATTTTCATTAGGTCGGAGCCGATGTCGGCGATCTTGGTGAAGATGCCGCCGGCGATACGGAGAACGGCGGCACCGAGGGACTCACCGATGGCGAAGCCGATGAAGCAAGGGCCTGCGTAATCGCCGGGAATGAACAGGAGGATGAGGAGCATCATTAATAGCTCAACGCTGATGAGCATCATGCCGATGCTCATGCCGGCTTCGAGTGGCGTGTGATAGATCGGGTAAGGCTTGCCGCGAAGGCTGGCGAAGGCCGTGCGGGAGTTCGCGAAGGTGTTCACGCGGATGCCGAACCAAGCCACCCCATAACTTCCCCCCATACCGATGAGGCTGAACGCGAGAATGGTGGGCAGGGTGACGGCGACGGATTTGCCTGGCACCGGAGCGAGGACGCCGAAGTAGAGAACGATGACTACGGCGATGAAGAGCCAGAGGAGCAGAAGGAACTTGCCCTGGGTGAAGAGATAGGTCTTGCAGGTTTCGTAGATCAACTCGGAGATGTCGCGCATCGAGCGATGCACAGGGAGATTTTTCAGGCGGCTGTAGATGACGAGGCCGAAGATCAGGCCGAAGATGCAGAACAGAATGCCGAAGAGGAGGAGTTTGTGACCGTCGACGCCGAGAAACTGCACCTGAGACAGATCCGGGAGTTTCAGGGACGCCTCGCCGCTGGCTTCCTGAACCTCGTTGGCGAAAGATCGCGCCGCGGTCAGCAGCGACAGCGCCGTGCCGATCGCGCCGAATTTTGCGATTCGACGTGCCAGTGACCGGGCACTCGTAAGCCAGGTGCGCATTAACACTCCTCCAGTACTTGAAAGCATTAGGGGGCTAAACTTTTTAAGAGCGGGCGCGACGTGGTCCACTCCCCTGAGCACTCGCCACCGCACACTACTTCGTTAACGCAGGACTGGGACCGGCGATCAGAAAGCTGCGGTCCTGTCTACCCGGCAGGACGATTCGGCAGCATGCTGAGCGCACAGCGAACCGCTAAACCGCTAAACAAAGTAGTGGATTTATAACATTTAGAGCGAGGATGGTCAAACGGCGGTGAGGATGACGGAGGGAACGGCGCTCTCGAGTTGGCGGAAGCTTTGTGGCAAGACGCATCGGCCGGGCACGGCATTGCCGTGCCCCTACCCGGCAACCGACGCATGACAAACTGGAGGCGTTGATGAACGCGTAAGCGGAGTCAGACGTATTGGCGAACAAATGGTAACATGCGACATCTTTTTTGGGCGTGGCCGGGAAGAGGGTTACCCTAGAATGGATAGACCCTAGGCGGGAACCATGAGCAATCAAGCGGTGTCAGCCGCGCGGCCGCGGAAGGCCGGTGCCTTGTTCGAATTGGGCGAACCGCGGAACGACTGGACGCGCGATGAAGTCGAAGAGATCTACCGGACGCCACTGACCGAACTGGTGTTTCGGGCACAAAGCGTGCATCGTCAGTCGCATGCGTCCGATCGCGTGCAGACCTGCCAACTGATCTCCATCAAGACGGGCGGATGCCCGGAGGACTGTGCGTATTGCCCGCAGAGCGCGCACTATGATGCGCCTGTCGAACGGCAAGGGCTCTTGGATGCGCAGCACGTCATTGGGGTGGCGCGGGAAGCCGCCGAGCGCGGAGTGACGCGGTTCTGCATGGGAGCGGCGTGGCGGCAGGCACCGGAGGGGGCGGAGTTCGAACGCGTGCTGGAAATGGTGCGCGGCGTGTCGGCACTGGGGATGGAAGTTTGCTGTACGCTGGGAATGTTAAGCGAAGGGCAAGCTGCGCGATTGAAGGATGCTGGGCTGTCGGCCTATAATCACAATCTAGATACGTCACCGGAGTTTTACGGTTCGATCATCAGTACGCGGGTTTACGACGATCGCCTGCGAACGCTGGCGGCCGTTCGAAAGGCGGGCATCACCGTTTGCTGCGGCGGGATTTTGGGTATGGGCGAGCGGGAGGCGGACCGCGTCGGCCTGCTGCATCAGCTTGCGACCCTGAAACCGCATCCGGAGAGTGTGCCAATCAATATGCTGGTGCGCGTAGAGGGAACGCCGCTGGCGTCGCTACCTGCGCTGGATCCTTTAGAGATGGTGCGGGCGATCGCGACAGCCAGGATTTTGATGCCCGCATCGCGCGTGCGTTTGGCGGCAGGACGCAAACAATTGTCGCCGGAAGCGGTGACGCTGTGCTTTCTAGCGGGCGCGAATTCGATCTTTGTCGGGGAAAAACTTTTGACCACACCTAATCCTGGACCGGATGAGGACGAGCAACTACTTCGAACCCTGGGGCTGAAGCCACTCGAATCGCATGCCATCTGAATTCCACAGAGCATTCCAGCGAGAGGTTGAAGACGGCCTGCGCAACCTGGAAGCGCGGGATCAGCGGCGTTCTTTGGCCGAAATTCACGGCGTGAACTTGTGCTCGAACGACTACTTGGGCCTGGCGGGGTCGGAGGAGTTGAAAGCGGCGGTACTAGATGCTGTGCAAGAGGCGCCGCGGGTTGGCGGCACTGGGTCGCGGCTGCTTTCCGGGCATTTAGATGTGTGGGAAGAGGTCGAGCAGGAGTTTGCGGAATTTGCCGGAACGGAAGCGGCGCTTTATTTTGGGAGCGGGTACGCGGCGAACGTCGGGCTGCTGACTTCCGTGTTGCGGAAGGGCGACGTCGTTTTTTCGGATGAGTTGAATCATGCGAGTTTGATCGATGGGATTCGATTGTCCGGGGCGCGGAAGGTAATTTATCCACACCTCGATTTGAACGCGCTCGAAGCTGGGCTGCGGACGCACGCGAACGAAAGTGGTTTGGGGCGAAGATTCGTTGTTACGGAATCGGTATTCAGCATGGATGGGGATGTGGCGCCGTTGGCGGAGTTGAGCGGGTTGTGCGAACGATTTGGCGCCGGATTGATTCTGGATGAGGCGCATGCGACTTGTGTACACGGCCCCTCGGGACGCGGGATGGCGGTGGCCGCAGGCTTGGCGCGAGATCTGGTGGGCATCACCCACACATGCGGAAAAGCATTGGCCAGCGCGGGAGCTTTTGTTTGCGGCAGCGCAGCGTTGCGGGAGCATTTGATCAATCACGCGCGGACATTTATTTTCAGCACAGCGATGCCGCCCTATATAGCGGGGCAGATTCGCGCGGCTCTCCGGATTGCGCAGGGAATGGATGACGAGAGAGCCCAGTTGCTGGCACGTTCGCGGCGGTTGGCTACGGCGTTGCGGGCTCAGGGCTACGACACAGCGGGCAGCAGAACGCAAATCGTGCCCGTGGTGATTGGCGGAAATGAAGACGCGCTGGCCGCAGCGGCGTTTCTGCAGGCGGAAGGATTTGCGGTGAGGGCAATTCGTCCACCAACGGTGAAGTCGGGGCGGGCGCGGCTGCGGTTGTCGGTCACTTGCGCGATTGCGGCGAGTGAGTTGGAGCGACTGGAGAATTGTCTAGGCAGTTGGCGGGCGCAGCGGCATGCGCTGGCGGCGGGGTGCTCGTGAGGAATCACTTTTTTATCACGGGCACGGATACCGGCGTCGGGAAGACGACGTTGGCGGCGCTGCTGTGTGCGGCGCTGGATGCGGTTTACTGGAAGCCGATCCAGACGGGAACGCTGGAAGGATCGGATCGCGTGACCGTCATGCGGCTGGCGGGAATCGGCACCGACCGTACGCTGGATGAGGTTTACAAATTTGTGCCGCCGGTTTCGCCCGATCTGGCGGCGCGATGGGCGGGCACGGAAATTGATCTGGCGCGCATCAATTTGCCGACGAGCCTGCACAACGATTGGCTGGTGGTGGAAGGCGCGGGCGGCGTCCTGGTGCCCATCAATCAAAAGCAATTCATGCTGGACATGATGGTGAAGTTCATGCTGCCGGTGATTCTGGCGGCGCGTAGCGGCGTGGGGACCATCAATCACACGCTGCTGACGCTGGCCGCTTTGCACGCGGCGGAATTACCGGTGCATGGCGTGGTGTTGATCGGCGACCAGAACCGCGAGAATCGTGAGACGATCGAGCGGTTCGGGCACGTGCGGGTGATAGGAGAAATTCCGCGTTTGCCTAATTTACATCGGACCGCGCTGATGCAGGTGTTTATGAACAATTTTGACCGCGCGGCGTTTGCCCAGTAAGAGTTTTCTGAGGGTTTTTTCATCGAGACATTTCTGCGTTTGTAATAAATCTCGAATGGGAATTGTGTGTTTGGTGAGGCGCGAATGCGGATGAAGGAGGGAAGAATTGATGTTGTGCCCTTGCCTAGATCGGGCACGGCGATGCCGTGCCCCTGCAAGGAGTTGATGTGAGGCCTGAGTGGTTGAGTCTCGATCATGTTTGGCTGCCGTATATGCAAATGAAGACGGCGGAGTTGCCCGTCCCGTAGTTTGGGCGCGGGGCGCGCGGCTTCAATTGGCGGACGGAAGGGAATTGATCGATGGGGTCGCGAGCTGGTGGACGGCATGCCACGGATATGGGCATGCGTATCTTCTGAAACAAATTGCCGAGCAGTTGGAGAAACTTCCGCACGTGATGTTTGGCGGATTGGCGCACGAGCCTGCGTATCGCCTGGCGCAGCGGCTCGCTGTGGCATTGCCAGGGGATTTGAACCACGTTTTCTTTACGGAATCGGGATCGGTGGCGGTAGAAGTAGCGTTGAAGATGGCGGTGCAGTTTTGGCTGAACCAAGGTCAGCGACGCACGAAATTCGTATGCTTTCGGCATGGGTATCACGGGGACACATTTGCAACGATGGCCATCTGCGACCCTGAAGAGGGAATGCACAGAGTTTTCCGCGGAGTTGTGCCGGAACAATTTCTGGCGTCGTTGCCCACTTCGAAAGAAAGGCACAGCGAACTTGATCGTCTTCTGGCGCAAAACCGGAACGAAATCGCTGCAGTGATTGTCGAGCCCTTGATTCAGGGCGCGGGCGGCATGAAGTTTCATGACCCGGAAGTGCTGAGCGATCTCAAGACGTTGTGCGATCGACACAATTTGCTGCTGATTTTCGATGAGATTTTTACTGGGTTCGGGCGCACGGGCACGCTGTTTGCATGTGAGCAGGCGAGTGTGGTGCCGGACATTATCTGTCTTTCCAAGGCGTTGACGGGCGGCACGATGCCGCTGGCGGCGACGATCGCGACCGAGCGCATTTATGAGAGATTTCTCTCGGATGATGCGGATGCCGCGCTGATGCATGGGCCCACTTACATGGCGTATCCGTTAGGGTGCGCGGCGGCGAATGCCTCGCTGGATTTGTTCGAGAGCGAGCCACGGTTGCAGCAGGCGTCGGCGATCGAAGCGCAGTTGAAAGAAGAATTGGGGCCATGCCGGCGCGCGCCGGGAGTGCGGGAGGTTCGCGTGAAGGGCGCTGTGGGCGTGGTGCAGATGGATCGTCCAGTTGCAGCGGCGGAACTCCGCGGACGCTTCGTCGAAAAAGGCTTCTGGATCAAGCCGTTTGGCGATGTCATTTATCTCACGCCCCCTCTGACCATCGATCAAGAGGATTTGTCAGGGCTGGTACGCGCGATTGAGGAAGTTTTGAGCGGCCGCTAAAGTCCTTCGGCGAAGCCAGCAACGAAGCGTCGTTCATTGTGAGGTCGCACCCTCTGATAGACTCGATGGAACTCTTGCGGAGGAGGCATCTCGTTTGCCGGCGAATTTGAGCGGGTGGAAGCAGAAGATTGTTGCGTTTGCCGGCGGACTTGGCGCTCCAGGATTGTTTCTCATTTCCTTTCTGGATTCTTCCGTTTTGACATTTCCGGTAATCAACGATTTGTTGCTGATCGACCTTGCCGTTCAGCGGCCGGCGCGAATGATGTTGTACGCGGCAATGGCGATGCTCGGTTCGACGTTGGGATGCGTCCTCTTGTATTTTCTGGCCAAAAAGGGGGGGGAAGCCGTTTTTCATCGGAAAGCCGGACCTCGGGGAGCGAAGATCCGGCAGTGGGTGGAAAAGAACGGGTTTGCGGGGATGCTGATCGCGGCGCTGCTGCCTCCTCCAACTCCCTTCAAATTTTTCGTGCTGGCGGCAGGAGTTTTTGAGGTCCCACTTTTGAGTTTTACGTCGGCAATTGCGTTGGCGCGTACGGTGCGTTATTTCGCGATCGGGTATTTGGCGGTGCGGTATGGCGCGCAGGCGCTGCCTTTTCTCGCACAACACAAGTTGCTGGTCACCGCGGCGGTGATCGTTTTGGTGGCGGCCAGCTACGCGATTTCCCGGCTTATTTTGCGCGAAGAGCGAATTGTCGCGAGCGGGAAGTAGAGTCCGGTCATCTCCCGCTCAGCGCGGCAGGAATTCACGTTCCCACAAGAGTTCGTCTTCCATCACCTTCCCGTTGGAATCCGTCCGGATCAATGCGACGATTTCGTGCCGAGTCTCGCCGGAGACGGCGTAACGCAGGTCCCGGATTTGCCCTTCGTAGCCTTCCGGTGTTTTTTCGATTGTGGCTTTCGGGAAGCTCGCAACAAGCAGAAATTTCTTCGCGGCCTCGGTGTTCTGAGCGCGGTCGAGAATTGGCGAGGGCTCCGGTTTGAAAAGCGTGGTGCCATTTTCGGGATCGAAGATTGCGCCTGGTGTGGTGTCGACTGTGAGTTCCCGCAAAGCAAGGTCTGTTTCGACGATGGCGCGCCAGGTGAAGAGCGATACGGCTTGCGCGTAGGCGCTGGAACGGCGGGCCGATTCGCCGTGGTACGTACGGGCTTGAATGGTCGCCAATGCGGTGGCATGTAAGTTCGCTCTCAAGCCGACATAGAGAATGACGAGGACGAAACCAACGATCGCGCCGACCCGCCCGCGCGGGCCTTCGCTCTTGGCACCGATTTCGTCGCTCACGAGCCGCGCCAGTTCCGGCAGCAGGATTGCCGCGAGTAGTATCGCGATGATCCACGGATCGATGCCGGGGAGCCAGTCGGTAGCGGCGCGATGCGCGCTAAAGGGCCAGAAGAGAGTGACTCCGTCCGACTGGCAGGTGTCCATTGCCAGATGGAGGAAGCCCGAGAGGAAAACCGCACTTAGAAAAGTGGCTCGTGATGTTTTCGCATCCGGCGCTTTGCGATCGATCAAGAGATAGAGTCCGGTCAAGATTACGCCGATTCCTGCTGACGCGATGATGGAATGTGTGAAGATGCGATGCCAGTCCAGATAGGCTGATGGACCGAAAATAGCGCTGAGTGCGTCAACGTCCGCGATCGTTCCTGCCACGATGATCAAAATCCACGCCGCGAACGGCGCCCGAGGAATTAGAGCGCGGGTGAGAACGACAGACGCCAAGGCATGTGTGCCGACGTCCATTTTGCTGGGTTCACGCGTTCGCGCGGAATTTTTGCGCGACGCCGTTCTGCGGGACAAGCAGCTTTAGCGCGTGGGGCACGATCTTGAACTCGATGGGTAGCCGCGCGAGCGGCTCTCCATCGACTTGCGCGTAGACCGGATTGCTGTCGAGAGGTTCGCAAACAATCGATTCAGCCTTCCAAAAGTGAACGCCATCGCTGCCGCGAAGTTTGTCAAACACCAAACTAGGCAGATAGCTGAGATAGCGGAAGCCGCTCTGCGTGGTGAGCGCCATTAACTCGAACCGGTCTTCATAGAGATCGGCCGCTGTAGTGATTTTGAACGGGCCACCGTAGTTCTTCGTCCTTCCGACGACCACCAGGGTTGCGTTCAGGTTTTGGTCGCCAGTGACCACACGAAAATGCGGAAACTTGTAGCGGAAAACTTCGCGCGCTCCCTGCCACCAGTAGGCCAGGATGCCGACGCGCGCTTTGAGATCGAGGTCAATGGCATAGACGATCATGCCGTCGGGTCCGGCGCCGGCGACGCTGAGAAAATAGCGCTTCTTTTCGGGCTCTAAAAGTGGCGTCGCGAGGCCCAACGCGATGTCTTTGATTTCTCCGTGAATCAACTTTTCGGCGGCGCCCGGAATGTCCCAGGGCAAGTTCAATTCCTTGGCGAGAATATTTGCGGTGCCGCCGGGAAGAAGCGCGAGCGGCACGCGATGGCCGTTTTGCGCGTCGGCCAGACCATTCACGACTTCGTTCAACGTCCCGTCGCCACCGCACGCGATAACCAACTGCCGGCCTTCGGTCGTGGCTTGCTGCGCCATTTCGGTGGCGTCGCCGGGCCCCCGTGTTTCGATCAGCTCCGCCTCAATGCCGGCCGACGAGAAAATTCTGCGAGCCTCGTCGAGCATGCGACGCCGTCCGTTGCCGCCGTTGCCGGCGTTCGGGTTGTGGATCAGTAATGCGTTTCGTAGATTGCCCGTCATGGACCATCCTGGATTTCGGCTTCTCCGCACGACAGCTGCGCGTACCGCGAACACTCCATTCTATATAATATGATGCAGATTCACGTGAACGTTCTTCCGAGGGTTCCCATGGCCAAGGCTGCGGCGGCAAAACAAGAAATCGAAGCGCTGCGCGACAAGATTCGCCATCACGACTACCGCTATTACGTTCTGGACGATCCGGAACTATCGGACGCCGCTTACGACAAGCTGATGAACCGCTTGAAGGAACTGGAGTCGGCAAATCCGAAATTAGTCACCCCGGATTCGCCGTCGGCGAGGGTCGGCGGCATACCGCGCGCGGGTTTTCAGACGGTCCAGCATGCGCGCCCGATGCTGAGCCTGGACAACGCTTTTTCCTACGATGGATTGCGGGATTTCGATCGACGAGTGCGGCAGGGAAGCGGCCGCGAGAAAATTGAGTATGTTGCCGAGCACAAGTTCGATGGGCTGAGCATTTCCTTGCAATACGAAGCGGGTGTGCTGGTTCGTGGCGTTACCCGGGGCGATGGCACCACCGGCGAAGACGTGACGCCCAACGTCAGGACAATTCGCTCGGTGCCGTTGCGCATTGATGCAAGTTTGCTGAAGAAAGCCAAACTGCCCTCGGCCTTTGAAGTGCGCGGCGAGGTTTTGATGACGCGCAAATCGTTTGAAGCGATGAATCGCCAGCAGGAGCAAACCGGCGGAAAGATTTTCGTCAATCCCAGGAATGCAGCGGCGGGTTCAGTTCGCGTGTTGGACCCGACGATTACCGCCCAGCGGCGGCTCGAATTCTTTGCCTATCACCTGCTCGTGGATGGGCAAGAGCCTTTTCCTAAACACTCGGAGTCTCTCCAGGCTTTGAAGCAATTGCACTTCCGCGCTTCGGACGACTGGAAGCTGTGCGATGGCATCGAAAAAGTTCTGGCGTATTGCGATGCATGGGAGCCGAAACGAGCGGACCTCCCCTATGAAATTGACGGCGTGGTGATCAAGGTAAATTCGACTCCAATTCAGAATGAATTGGGATTTACGGCGAAGGCTCCACGCTGGGCCATTGCGTACAAATATCCCGCGCGACAAGAGACCACCGTTGTGAACGACATCCGCGTCCAGGTTGGCCGCACGGGAACGCTTACGCCTGTGGCCCTTCTTGAGCCGGTGCAAGTCGGAGGCGTCACTGTTAGCCGCTCCACGCTTCACAATATGGACGAGATCGAGCGGCTCGGTTTGCATATTGGCGACACCGTGTTGATCGAACGCGCTGGAGAAGTGATCCCGCATGTTCTGAAAGTGGTCAAAGAGGGGGCGAACCGCAAAGAATTTCGCATGCCGAAGAATTGCCCGGAATGCGGCAGCGCGATTCACAAGGCGGAGGATGAAGTGGCATACCGCTGCGTGAATGCGGCTTGCCCAGCCAAGCGCAAAGAATCGCTGCTGCACTTTGCCAGCCGTCACGCGATGGACATTGATGGCCTCGGCGACAAGATCGTGGATCAACTCGTGGACAAGGGTTTGGTGAAAGATGTCGCGGATCTCTATTCGCTCAAGTTCGATGATGTAGTGGGGCTGGAGCGCTTCGCGGAGAAGTCCGCGCAAAATCTGCTCGAGGAAATCGAGGCCAGCAAGAAGAACTCGCTCGCCAGGTTGATCTACGCGCTCGGTATTCGCATGATCGGTGAGCGGACGGGCCAGCTTCTGGCCGCACACTTTTCCTCGTTGGACGAGTTGGCGGCAGCAAGCGAAGAGCAACTGCTGGAAGTTGGGGAGGTCGGCCCTAAAGTGGCGGCGAGCATCGCTGAATTTTTCTCGGAGTCGGCAAATCAGCGCATCATCAAAAAACTGGACAAAGCTGGCGTGCGTCCCACGACCGAAAAACGCGTACTAAAGAGCCAGAAGTTCGCCGGCAAGTCCTTCGTATTCACCGGCGGCCTCGCGAAGCGTTCCCGGGAAGCCGCTGCGGAGCTGGTGCAGCAGCACGGCGGCAAAATCTCAAGTTCCGTCAGCAAGAAAACGGACTACGTAGTAGTTGGCACCGACCCCGGCTCAAAATACGACAAAGCCAAAGAACTCGGCGTTCCCATCCTTACCGAGTCCGAATTCGACAAACTTCTCGGCGCTAGGTGATTCGGCATGACCAAAATGATCTGTGGTCGTTCAGGTTCTAGTTCTGAGCCAGCTGCTTTCTCATCCAATCGAGCATGGTGGGAACGACTTTATCGCTCAACTTCTTGTTGACCTCCAGCAGGTGATTCGCGTTTTCAATTTCGATATAGCTGGCTGTTTCCGGGTGAACCCGATTCACCGTGTCGGCAATCGCGCGGCTGTCGGATGGGCTCATGATGGTATCGGCGCTGCCGTGAAGAACCAGCACGGGGGCCTGCACGCTCTTCCAGACTTGTCCCAAATTCAAATCTTGTAGTTGCTGATAAAAAGCGGCGGGACGCCCATATTGGCCATCCGGGCCGTCATACCATAGCGTTTTCCACTCGGGATGCTGAGTGAGCACTTCGCCGGGACTCATGCGATGGATCAGGTAAAGCGAGTAGAAATCAGTGAAGGCCTTTACCGCGTCGTTGACGCCGGCGGGAGACAGCTTCGGATCGTGGGAGAGCCGGACGCGCTCGTTCTCGATCATGTGCTCGTACCAGGTACGGCCCCAGGAAGATGCGGCGATAAACCCGCGCACCGGATGCTGGCCCGCTGCCAGCGGAGAAGTTCCCCCGCCATTGCTGAGGCCGATGACAAACACAGCGTCTTGATCGACGAAAGGGTACTTGGAGAGCGAATCGAAGGCCGCCCGGTAGCTATCCAGCTCCGTCTGAAAATCAGTCGTCGCGCAATTGCCCTCGCTCTCACCGACGCCGGGCTTGTCCATGCGCACGGTGGCAAAGCCGGATTGTTCGATGAGCCGCCAAGAAATGGCCCCGAATCCGTCGGTTTCGCCGTCGGGATATTCGACGCTATCGCAGCTCAGCCAGCCGACGAAGAAAATCGCAGGAACCTTGGCGGCGGCGGTTTTGGGCCAGGTCACGAAGGTCCGTATTTTCTGGCCGCGAGCATTGGTCACCCAATCGTAAGTAATCTCCGCATCGCGGAAGTGCTCTCTCTTGCGCGCGGAATCTGCCGAAGGCGACTGACACCAAACGCTGGTGGAACACCCAGCGAAAATCACGATCAGCATCGCGCCGGAACGCAGCAAAGACATGGGTTCCTCCGCTCCGAAGGAATATCGTGCGGTGTGATGGACGGAATCGCCCGGCAAAAGTGAGCGAAAATCCGCCGCAATTCAAGGTTATAATTGAGTTGGCGGGCGGGCCGGGTGATCGCTGGTCTGGCCATCGCAAGATGGCCGGGCGGGAGGAAAGTCCGGACACCGTCCTGAGTCATCAGGGTAAAACCCTTCACCGGCTTTGGCCGGTTCAGGGTAAAGGGCAACGCGCCTGGTAACGCCAGGGGGGCGATTGGGGCGGCACAGGTTTCCGCCTGCGCCGGCCGATTCGCTCACGGAAAGTGCCACAGAAAATGTACCGCCGGCGGCACGCAGCACGGTGGCATCGCGCAGGAAAACCTGCGAGACGTCTTCGAACAGCTCGTTTCGTTTGGCAAGGGTGAAAAGGTGGGGTAAGAGCCCACCGCTCGTGTGGCAACACACGAGGCACGGAAAACCCCGCGTGGTGCAAGGCCAAATAGGAGGGGAGAGCCGGCCCGGCTCGTCGAGTTAGCGTTCGCGGGGTAGCCGCTTTACGGCGGTCGCTGCAACGAATGCGCTCCCTTCGCGGCGGCGCAAGCCACTGCAAAGAGCAACCCTCGGGTAGGCTGCTGGAGTCACGGCGTGAGCCGTGGCCTAGAGGAATGATCGCCGCGTATGTTTTTCGTTTTCAGGAACGCATACGGCACAAAATCCGGCTTACAGGCTCGCCCGCTATTTTTCATTTTCATTCAGTCACTTACGAGACCTCAACGCACGATTGCGACGCCTGTGTGTCGAAGCGGTTTCAACCCATCAGCACGTTGACTTGGCAAACAGCAAAACCCTAAGATTGCGCCAGTCGCTGCTCATGATTGGCCAGACCATTGCGCACTACCGCATCCTCGAAAAGCTCGGAGGCGGCGGGATGGGTGTGGTTTACAAGGCCGAGGACACCAAGCTACATCGCTTTGTTGGATTGAAATTCCTACCTGACGGGCTCGCGTCAGACTTACAAGCTCTGAGCCGCTTCGACCGTGAGGCACAAGCCGCTTCCGCCTTGAACCACCCAAATATCTGCACCATCTATGAAATCGGCGAACACAACGGCCAGCCCTTCATTGCGATGGAGTTTCTCGATGGCCAGACGCTCAAGCACCGCATTTCCAGCAGGCCGCTGCCGCTTGAGCAAGTGCTGGAGTTGGGAATCGAGATCGCCGACGCGTTGGTCGCCGCTCATGCCAAAGGAATCGTTCACCGTGACGTCAAGCCTGCCAACATATTCGTGACCGAGCGCGGACGCGCAAAGATTCTCGATTTCGGTCTGGCGAAGCTGGCACCGGCTGGTGGTGCCGTGAATCTTTCGGCGATGCCCACGGTCAGCGAGTTAGAACAACTTACTCGACCGGGCACGGCGATTGGCACCATCTCGTACATGTCACCAGAGCAGGTGCGGGGTGAGGAGCTAGATGCCCGCACGGATTTATTTTCGTTTGGTGCGGTGCTCTACGAGATGGTGACCGGAGTCCTGCCCTTCCGGGGTGAGACCTCTGGCGTGATTGCGGAGGCGATACTGAATCGCAATCCCGTTCACCCTGTGCGGCTGAACCCTGACCTGTCACCAGACACCGAGAAAATCATAACCAAGGCGCTGGAGAAAGACAGGAAGCTGCGCTATCAGAACGCCGCCGACATCCGTACCGATTTGCAACGGCTCAAGCGCGATACGGAGCCGGCTCGCATATCGACCGCGACAAAGCAAGTCGAGTTGAAACCCACGCGGCGTCGATGGGTGCCGGTCGCTGCCGCAGCAGTGGTCGTCATTGGGCTAGCGTTAAGCGGATGGCTTTTTTTCTCGCATAAGACACATGCACTGACGGACAAAGACACCATCGTCCTCGCCGATTTCACCAACACGACGGGCGACCCGGTGTTTGACGGCACGCTGCGGCAGGGGCTTTCCGTACAGCTCGAACAATCTCCTTTCCTGAGCATTATCTCTGACCAGCAAATCCAGCAGACCTTGGCGATGATGGGGCAAAAGCCCGATGCGAAGCTCACGCCGGAGATTGCGCGGGAACTCTGCCAGCGGACGGGCAGCGCCGCTGTCCTGGACGGTTCGATCGCGCAGATTGGCACCCAATATCTTCTGACCGTCAAGGCCGTCAACTGCGCGAGTGGCGAATCACTGGCGAGCACGGAAGCTCAGGCCAGCGACAAGAATCATGTGCTCGATGCTCTGGGGGAGACAGCCTCGGAAATTCGCAACAAATTGGGCGAGTCGTTGAGCACGGTGCAGAAGTTTGATACCCCTCTTCAACAAGCCACCACACCGTCCTTGGAAGCCCTTAAAGCCTTCAGCTCAGGCTATAAAGTGGCTACCAGATCAGAGTCGGCCGCAGCGATTCCCTTTTTCAAGCAGGCCATCGAACTCGACGCGAATTTTGCGCTTGCCTATGCCCTGTTGGGCCGCGTGTATGGGGATATTAAAGAATACGGCCTCTCCGCCGAATACACCCGAAAGGCCTACGAACTCCGCGACCGGACCAGTGAGCTGGAGAAGTACTTCATCTCCGTATCCTTCTATGGAGTCGTCACCGGGAACTTGCAGCAGGCCGAGCAAACCGCCGAGCTTTGGATTCAGGCATATCCGCGCTCTCTGGCCCCGCACGCGTTCTTGGCGGGGTTTATTTACCCAGCTTTGGGACAATATGAGAAAGCCACTGAACAAGCCAGAGAGGCAGTCCGTTTGGGTCCGGACTTTCCCATCGCCTACGCCAACCTCATGCTCAACTACACTGCTCTCGGTCGCCTCGATGAAGCCAAGGCTACTTATGGGCAAGCTCTCGAACGCAAAATGGACTTTGCTTTCTTCCACTATGCCCTGTATCAGATTGCTTTCTTGCAGAGCGATGCGGCAGCCATGGCGCAACAGGTGGAATGGTCCACGGACAAGCCCGGAGTGGAAGATTGGCTCTTGGACTTGGAAGCCAATACCGCCGCTTATTCAGGACGGCTTAGGGAGGCACGAGAGTTTTCGCGCCGGGCGCTGGATTCCGCCGAACGGGCGGATAAGAAAGAAACCGCCGCAACGTATTCTGCCTTATCCGGACTGTGGGAAGCCTTGTTCGGCAACGCTGACGAAGCGCGACGGCGCGTCGCTTCCGCACTGGGGCGCACCACCGGCCGCGATGAGGAGTACTGCGCCGGGCTCGCCTCGGCGTATGCGGGGGACGATGAGACGCTGCAAGCTGTCACCGACGATTTGGCCAAGAGGTTTCCGGAAACCACAATCGTACAGTTCAACTACCTGCCGACCCTCCGCGCAAGGCTCGCGGTCAGCCGGGGAAATGCCTCTGCGGCCATTGAGGGCCTAAGCGTCGCCACTCCCTATGAGTTAGGTAAGCCCAGCGCGAGTAACTATTGGGTGGCCTTGTATTCCATCTATGTGCGCGGTGAGGCCTATCTGGCAGCGCACGATGGCAGTAAGGCGGGAATCGAGTTCCAGAAAGTCATCGACCATCGGGGAGTGGTGGGCAACGAACCCATCGGTGCCTTGGCACATCTTGGCCTTGCCCGCTCCTACTCGGCGCAGGGCGACACCGCCAAAGCAAGAGCCGCCTATCAGGACTTCCTCACCATCTGGAAGGACGCCGACCCCGACATCCCCATTCTGAAGCACGCCAAGACGGAATACGCGAAAGTGCAGTGATTGTGACGCCGGACCTGCTCGTTGACATCATTGACAGTCGAGGGCGATTGAATCCAAACAAGTTGTGTGTTCGCAATACCGCCTGCGAATCCGGCTTGCAGGCTCGCCCGCCATTTTTCGCGAACCACCGATCTGCTTCAACGCAGCCAGACTATGCGGAATAGGCTCACGAAGACTTTTGTGATGGCGACAGCGCAACAGAGGCTTCGCTGGTAAGGACGCGGAAAACGAATGTCTCCTGGAGATACAGCCTCACTTCGGAATCGGTGTGGCTGAGGTAGCCGATCGAAGCATCCTGCCCGATGTTGAGCTCGAAATCGCCGCCCCGCGTAGTCAAGACGAACGCACCTTCGATCGCTGGCGCCCAGATCAGGTTACCGTCTACGATACGCTTAACGTGTTCCAGGACGGGGTATCCATGATCGCGTGTTTCGGCAAGGGCCGTATACTCATTGGCTCCGAGCAAGATCGAGTAGGGGCCGTTCACTCCGACGAGACGCAGCTGGCTCAATGCGCGTGCCACCGCGTCCGGGTAGTCGCGCACATCCGTGGGAAGCGTCTCGATTGGATTGCTGGTGCCTTCCCGAATGCCTTGGATATCCGCCTCGTGGTATCCGTTGAAGATGGCCCGATCTT
Source organism: Candidatus Acidiferrum sp. (assembly GCA_049512575.1). Lineage (GTDB taxonomy): Bacteria > Acidobacteriota > Terriglobia > Acidiferrales > UBA7541 > Acidiferrum. The sequence continues at coordinate 8,743 of JBEKWY010000046.1, read as the reverse complement.
CGGCAAAGGCGAGTTTCTTCGCGGCGTCTTTTGCTGGCTGCCAATCGGAGTCATCCGATCCACGCTCGACGTCATCGATTGTCTGACGGGATAGTTCGAACGGCGCACGCAACTCCACGAGCGGCTTGACCTCTCGTTGTCTGGCGATGATGCCGTCTGCAGGAGCGGAGATCGATCGCAGATGGCCGGTCGCAACCCCGGGCAGAGCCAGTCCTCCGGCCGAAGGAACATCAACAGCCCGTCGCCCGGCTAGATACCGCTTGAGCGTCCTGGTGGTTTCTTCCTCAATCTGCGACCACGCAGCGTCAGAGATTGGAGCCAACTCCCGATGCAGGTTATTCATCTTTCTGTCCTTTAAGCGATCCTATTCCGAGCGTTCCGATTGATGGTTCACGCACGGACGAAGCCGAAGGCGCGTCCGATCTCAGTGATGCCCCGGTCGCGGCGGAGTTTGGTGCGTCTCCGCTGATGTTGTCGAGAAACGTTGATGCCGGCGCGAAAAACAAGCTCCCGGTGACTGCGTTGCTGAAATCAAGCAGACGGTCGTAGTTGCCGGGGGGACGCCCCACGAACATGTTCTGAAGCATCGTTTCGGTGATGCGCGGAGTGCGGCTATAACCGATGAAGTAGGTCCCGAACTCCCCGTGGCCCGGCCGCCCGAAAGGCATGTTGTCTCTCAGAATCTTAAGTTCTTTTCCGTTTTCTTCGATCACCGTAAGCGCATTGTGCGCGAATGGCGGCTTCTCGGCGTCTTTCAGTTCGATGTCTGACAGTTTCTTCCGGCCGATAATGCGCTCCTGCGTCTCAACCGGGAGAGCATTCCATCCCTTCATGTCGTGAAGATACTTCTGGACGATGACGTAGCTGCCGCCCGCAAAGGCTGGATCTTCGTCACCGACGATTGCAGCATCGTGAGCTGCATCACCTCGCGGATTTTCTGTGCCGTCGACAAACCCGATGACATCGCGATCGTCGAAATAGCGGAATCCGTGAACCTCGTCGGCTACCGAAACTACATCGCCGATGTTGTCCATGATCTGTGTGGCCAATTCAAAACAGAGGTCGGCGCGTTTGGCTCGAATGTGAAAGAGAACGTCACCTGGAGTGGAGACGGCATGACGACCTCCTGAGCGAATCTCTCGAAATGGATGGAGCTCGGCGGGGCGAGGTGAGCCAAAGAGGTTGTCCCAGGCATCGGAGCCGAATCCGACGACACAAGTAAGACCTGCTTCCACGCCTCGAAACTCCACAGCGCGCACGAGCCCGGAGAGGTCCGCGCAGAACGATCGCAGCGTTGCATAGTTGTCCTGCTCCGCGCGAATGCAGACGACCAGAAAAATCGCCGCGCGTGTGAGCGGGCCCACCACAGTCTGCGGAAGAACAATCTCGTTTAGTTCCTTGGGGCTGTCCATTATCTCGGTCTCAATCCGCGATGAGTCTCATCTATCTGAGGTGGTGTTGTTTTAAGACTGAAGCAATGCTTGCAGCTGGTTGACCAAATCGATTCCCGCGTCTGAAGCGTGTGACGTGTGAAAATCGGCCGGCAGCATCAGAAGCGCAGTGCGCGAATCGAGACGCCGAAACTTTTCAAACGCAGGTCCAGTCGACACCACGCCGGGGCCACACACCACCGCCCTTGGCTTCATGGCGCCAACCAGAGTGGAAGCATCGGAGAGGTGACAGGAAGCAGTCACCTCGAATCCGGCGCGCTTCAGCACTGTGGTCATGTAGGCGAGCAGGTCGCTGGACGGATCGATGCAGAGAATTTGGGTTCTCGCGGACTTGCCATGTTCTTCGCGAGGCGCGGGATGGTGCCCGAAGGAGGCGAGCGCCTCCTGCTCCGTCGAGAAAACGGTAAAGACTCCCAGCATATTTGTCGCCCGCAGAACGTTATGGACGAACGGCGAGACTCGACAGAGCTTCAGATCGCCGCGGCGCGCCCGCAGCATCCCCGCAAGGCGAACCAGCGCGCCCAAACCGCCGCTGTCCAGATAGCTGACCTCGCCCAGCTCCAGCAGGTATTTCTGCGTTTCCAGGCGATGCTTTTCCACTTCCTGCTGCAACAGTGACACTTCTTCACCAACCACAATCCGGCCGTTGCACCGGATCACGGCGACCCCGGACAACCGCTGCGATTGCAATGTGAGGCGCATGAGTGGGTAGAAGCTATATCACAGACGCGGGTGTCGGCAAGCATATCTGATCCGAAGAGATCGCCCACTCGGGAAGCGAACCCGGCTTAGGGGCGCCGGTCCGCAGTTTTTCAAGTTAGCTTCAGTGCGTTACGCGGGGCAGCAATGGTCACGCGGTCGCGCCCGCTGGCCTTCGATTCGTAGAGGCAGTTGTCGGCAGCCTGCAACAAATCTGCGCCAGTCTCCGCGTTCTCCGGATACGCGGCGATTCCCACGGAAAACGTGACGGCGTCGAGCATTCTGTCCCTGTGGGTAATCTTGTGTACTCTGGTGGCTTGGCGAAGTTCCTCCAAGCGCACCAACGCGTTCTCGATCGATGCTTCCGGAAGAATGAACGCAAATTCCTCCCCTCCATAGCGGCAAATCACATCGTCCCCACGAAAGTGCTCCAGGAAAAGTGTTGCCATCGAACGCAGCACGGCATCTCCGGCGTCGTGACCGTGGATATCGTTGAAACGCTTGAAATGGTCGAGGTCGAGGAACACGACCACAAGCGCATGCTTCTTTCGCTTGGCCCGCAGCAACTCCCTTCTAAGAACATCTTCCATGAATCGCCGATTGAACAACCCCGTGAGAGGGTCACGAATCGATTGATCGCGAAGCGTTTCGCGCAGCAGCAAGCTGGCCAGCGACAGCGCAACGCGTCCCCCCACGGCGACTGCCAGGCGCTGTTGGGATTCGTGCCAGCTTTCGAAGGACTCGTTTCTCTTGCTGCTCTCAACCATGTCGTAGTGAATGTTCAGCACGCCCAGCGTGTCGCCTTGGGCCACCAACGGCACGCAAAGGTGGCTCGCCGGAGCGGGGTTTTTCAAATGAGAGCACAAGATAATCCCGCCCGGCTGTTCACTCCAGTAGGGCTGGCCACGACGCAAGCTCCAGCACGCATCCGGCGTGAAGGACTGATCCGAAAACTCGATATTCCCCCAACTGGCCACGGCTTCCAGTAAGTTCCTCGATGACTTGAAGACGAACAGAGAACCCCCGGTCGAGGTGAGGAAGAGTTTTCTGGCGATCTGGCCAACTACTGCATGAGCCTCCATGCTGTTCGCTGAACATTGCAGCAAATCGCCCATTTCGTTGAGGAGGGTCATCTGCGCGGTTCGCAATTGCAGTTCTTTCACCAAGCGATCGAGGGAGTCGGAATACTCCTTGCTTCGCGCAGCCGCATTTACTTGTTCGGATATGTCTTTGTAGATTGCGTACGCCCGATCCGCTTGCCCATCCAGCGAGACAGTGACGGCGTGTAAATCCAGGTCGAGCGTCGTTCCGTCTTTGCGCCTCCTGTTTACGGTCTGATGTAGCGCACTTCCCGATGTGGCAAGAAGCGTCAACTCATTGGCTTCGGCGGTCTTGCCAGGCTTTGAAATCAAAGGATCAAGAAGGTTTCCGAGAAGCTCTTCACGGCTATAAAGAAATAAGTCGACAAAGGCCTGGTTGCAAAGTTGCACGCGGCCCGATCGATCGTGAACGACGATTCCCAAGGGAGTATTCTCGATGAGCGAATTTAGAAAGTCGGTGCGCTCTCTAAGCTGGTTGGCCATGCGATATCTCTCGGTGACGGCTGCTCCGACGAGTAAACCTGTGCCGGAAACCGTAAGCATCAACAAACTGATTTTGGCCAGAGGATCCGCCGGCACTGGGTAGAGCTTCAGGGCGATGACAACGCCGAAATTAAAGGCCAGTAAGCCACTTACTACACGTCGAATACCGTGACGCATGGCAATCCAGATGATGGGAATAAATGCCAGATAGTAGAATTCCGAGTATCCCAGGCTCGGCGCAAACATAACGCAGAGCACCAAAACGATGCTGGCTGCTTGTCCGGCCGCTTCCAGAACATTCCTTGTTTTTATCCGCTCTCCTCTAGTTTCGTCCTGCTCGTCGTTTCGAATTGCCGGTGCGTCGAGTGGTGACAGCGTCCTCCTGACCCATGGAAAAACATGAATAAGAAGGAATGGCGCAAACCCAACCAAGCCGACCACGTCGCCGATGTACCACCCCACTGCCGAATGCCAATACTCGCTCCATGAGATCCCGTTGTCCGCGGCTACGCACGCTACTCCCAGCAAGGTTGCAATTACTGCCGCTCCCAGCGTCACCGAAACATACCTCACCACGTCCTGCCGCTGTCTCAGTGAAGAGTTGATTTGCAATGGCCCGCGCAGCAATGCGGCCGCGCTTGCGTAACTTCCGGATATGAGCAGCGGGGCGACGAGCACGCTCCAGGATGGAATGTGCTGGTGGTAAATCACCACCTCTGCGAGCGCCTCGGTGAATATGGTCAGCGGGAAGTACCAGGGACTCACTCCGAGCATGAGCGCCAGAATCAGTCCTGTGGCTGGGAACCAAACCGTGAATCCTATATGCGACTCTACGATCACCTCGGGTCGGGTGAGAAGAAGATGCAGCACAACGACAGCTAGACAGAAAAGCAGATGACGCCCAAAAAAGTGGCGCCCAACGGTCGACAGGGGCTCGTTCCCGCTCGGTCTATCCTCAATCGCGTCGGGCTTTTTCGTCGTCAATTTCTCTTTGCCAATCCAAGAACCTGGGCTCAACCCACGAGCCGATCAGGAGCCTACCTACTCAATATTTCCTATTCCCGGGCCGACTATTCCGCCCCTGCAAACTAACTTCGCACCGCAATTCCCGCCCGAAAGTTATTTCTTAGTGTGTCGGGTCCGCGGAATGCCGCCGACTCGCGTCGGTAGTGATGTGCCCACGCAGCTCTGACGTCAAAGCAGGAATTTGCCGCTCAACCTTTGCAATCGTGGGCCATGTTTGAATAGGAATCTCTAAAAATACGCGTACGACCTCTGGATCAAACAGGCGTCCCGCCTCGACTCGGATCGCTTCGCGCGCCGTTTCATAAGAAGAGGCGCGACGATAGGGCCGGTCGGACGTTATCGCATCGAGTGTGTCCGCGACGGCAAAGACCCGCGCGCTCAGCAAGATCTCATCCGCCTTGAGCGCGTGCGGGTAACCGCTGCCGTCATACCTCTCATGGTGGGCCAGAACGATTTCGGCGGCGTCTGCCAGAAAAGCAATGTCTTTGACGAGATCGAAGCCCACCTTCGAGTGCCGCTGCATCAGCTTCCGTTCATCCGGGGTGAGAGGTCCCGGCTTAAGAAGAATTCCGTCGGGTACACCGAGCTTGCCGATGTCGTGCAGATAGGCCCCCCTGGCGAGCACCGCCAATTGCGTCTTCGACCAGCGCATCGAGCGAGCAATCTCGATCGAGTACCGGCAGACGCGTTGCGAGTGGCCGGCCGTGGCGCTGTCCCGGAGATCGATCGCCGCACCTAGCGCTTGCAGCGTGTTTTCGTAGCTTCGCTCCACCTGCTGCAATACCTCACGAAGTTGGCTGGTGCGGTCGGCAACCATATCTTCGAGATGCTGACGGTAGCTTTCCACCTGCTCTTCGAGCTGTCGCTTGTGAACGGCGCGCTGCAGGCTTGCCACTACGGCGGTCTCTTGTAGAGGTTTAACGAGATAGTCGTCGGCGCCGCTGCGCATTGCCTCGACGCCAACGTCTAAATCGTCCACACCCGTGGTGACCAGGAACGCCACGAGAGGATAGGCACGGCGAACCTTGCCGAGGAACTCCATGCCGCTCATGCCTGGCATGCGCAGGTCGGAGATGACTACGTCGAATCGCTGTCGTTGCAAACATGCGAAGGCTTCGTCGCCGCTATTTGCGGTCGTGCAGTGAAAAGCGGGCGGACCTAAGATGACCGAGAGCAACTTACAAGCGGCAGGTTCGTCGTCCACAGCCAGTACGCGTGTGACGGCTGCGGGGCTCGAGGCCGCCTTGTCGAGCGCGGATTGACCTTCTGAGCGCAAAGTCTGGTTGGCGTCAGTCATAAAATCGTCAACCGATTCGTCTAACGGCATCACCAGGTCAGACGGTAACCACGGAGCCATTCGGACTCGCCTTCTCCTTGATCGCGACCTGTTCACGTACTCGCTTTGATTGTTTGCGTGAGCTCCGTTCAGCAGATTCTTAGCGTTCGATTTCTGTCATCCGAAGATCCATTGACGATTGCGAGCGTCACGCATCCCCTCGAAGTGACCGAGCTTCTCGAAGCCGCCAAGAGCCGTGCCGAAGTCCCCACGCCAGAGGCAGCCTCTGAGCCGCCCGACGCGCTGTTGGTCGTGCACACGAGGTACCAAAGAGGATTCGCGACGAAGTCGTGTCAATGCAGTGTTCGCGGTAGAGATCGCCGCTCCAATGCGAACGTGTCTGTCCAAAATACAGAATTCCGTCTCGAATTCAGACACAACGCGTCTGAGCAAAAATGGTATGGCGCATACGGCAAATTGATCCGCGATGTTAATTGCGATTTCTTGCAGGCTCGTTAGTCTAGCTATGTCTGTGTTTTTCTCCTTCTCTTGTTATCTGTGTCCCAGCAAATCTTCCGCATTCGAAGGTTGGTCAAGTGCGCAAACTTGGGAAGCAAGACAATCAACAAGCTAAGAGTATTCGGCGTAGTCTTACGAAAAGCGTTGCCCCACTTCATCCGTCGTACCTATCCGCACTCGATCGGAAACCCGTCCACACTTCGCGCGCATCACACGGCGTACCTCCAAACGAATTTGAAAGCCTTGGCCCGGTGGACGCCAATGGCCCCTTGAGCCGGTTTGCGTTCGAGCACGCCGCGCAACTCATGATGTGGATCGACTCCAGGGGCAGATGCGCGTTCGCAAATAATGCCGCGCTCGAAGCGTTGGGTTATGTACGCGCCGAGTTCCTTGGGAAGCGAATCTGGGATATCGATCCGGCGATGAATGCAAGTAAGTGGAATCAATTCCTGAAGAGCCTTAAGCGCAGCGGCCCCGCAAAAGTGGATTCCTTGTTCAGAACCAGTACCGGCCAGGAACGCCCGTTTGAAACCGTCGCCACGTATGCCAATTTTGATGGCCAAGTCTTCGCCTTAATCTGCGCCCACGACGCTTCCGAGCGGCAATTCGCCGAGGGACTCCGCGTTCTCTATGCCAAGGAATTAGAGAGACAAATCGCGGAGCGTGACCGTACCGCAGTCGTCCTCCGCGAAAGCGAGGAGCGTGTCCGCTTGTTGCTCGATTCCACCGCGGAAGCCATCTTCGCAAACGATAGCGACGGCAACTGCGCGCTCTGCAATCCCTCTTGTGCCCGCGTGCTCGGCTACGACCATCCCTCGGAATTGATTGGCAGAAACATGCACGAGCTGATGCACCACAGCCGTGAGGACGGCAGCCCGTATCCCATTGAAGAATGTCCAGTTCATCTGAGCCTGAAAACGGGCCATGCGCTTCATGGCAAATCGGACGTATTTTGGAAACGAGACGGAACGTCTTTCCCCTCGGAATACTGGTCCTATCCGATGGTCCGCGATGGCAAAAACATAGGCGCGGTCGTCACTTTTTTTGACGTCACCGAACGCCGGCGCGCCGAGGAACAGATTCGCAGGCTCGCGGCCATCGTGGAATCGTCGGACGACGCCATTGTCGGTAAGAACCTGGAAGGAATCGTCACCACCTGGAACGCCGGGGCCGAGAACATGTACGGTTACAGTCCAGGGGAGGCCGTCGGCCGCCACATTGGTTTTCTCGCGGTCCCCGGTCAGGAAAGCGCCTTCGACGATGTTCTCAGCACCACGCGCCGCGGCGATGGCGTTTGTCAGTTCGACATGCAGCATCGCGCAAAAGACGGGAAAGTCTTGCACGTCTCCTTAACAGCTTCGCCGATCCGCGACTCTACCGGAAAGATCGTTGGCGTCTCCTCGATTTCACGGGACGTTACGCAGCGACGCATGGCCGGTGAACAAATTCGTCAGCTGGCGGCAATTGTGGAATCCTCGCAGGACGCCGTCGTCGGCATCGATCTCGAGGGAACAATTTCCAGTTGGAATTCCGGCGCCGAGCAAATGTACGGATACGAGGCGGGCGAAGCGGTGGGCCAGCCCATTGCTTTCTTGGCTGTCCCTGGGCGCGAAAAAGACTTCGAAGAGGTGCCAGACCGCATACGTTCCGGCGTACTAGTTCGCCATTGCGAGACCCAGCGTCGCGCCAAAGACGGCAAGATCCTGGATGTATCCCTCACGCTCTCACCGATCCATGATCTCTCGGGGAAAATCGTAGGGATGTCCTCCATCGCGCGAAACGTCAGCTCCGAACGCGCCATCGAGCAGCAGTATCGCCAAGCGCAGAAGATGGAAGCCGTCGGGCAATTGGCGGGCGGCGTCGCCCACGATTTCAACAATTTATTGATGATCGTTCACAGCTGCGCGCAAATGGTCCTGCTCCAGGCCGGTGAGAACAAGTCCATCAGCAAGTACGCGGAACAAATTCGACAAGCAGCGGACCGCGGATCGGCCGTGACCACGCAGCTCCTGGCCTTTAGCCGCAAGCAGCCCCAGGATCTGCGCACCATGGACCTGAACGAAGTGATCAAGCAGCTTATGAAGATGCTTCCTCACCTGCTTCGAGAGAATGTGGCCACGGAGTTTCTTCCGCGACATCCGGCCGCCCGGGTCCGCATGGATCGCGGTCAAATCGAACTCGCCATCATG
>JBEKWY010000045.1:0-34070 GCA_049512575.1 Candidatus Acidiferrum sp. | reverse complement strand
CGAAGGCCGAAGCGCCGCCGCAAACAAAGGTGGAGCACGAGCAGGACGTCAATCTCGTGCAAGTCGACCACCCCGAGCAGTTTCCACTGACTCCAGCGATTGAATATGTTTCGACATCGAAGTTGATGGCCACGGGGTCGGTAAACCCGGACATTTCACGGACCGTGCCGGTGATTTCTCTGGCGACAGGCCGCGTGGTGGAAATACGAGCGCGGCTGGGCGACACGGTGAAAAAAGGGCAGATCCTGCTTCGGGTGCAGAGCGCGGATATCGCCGGAGCGTTTTCGGACTACCGGAAAGCGTTGGCGGACGAGCAACTTGCGCGCACACAAGAGGAGCGAGCAAAGCTGCTCTACGACAAAGGCGCGATCTCGCTGAACGATCTGCAAGTGGCGCAGGACACGGAGGACAAAGCCAAGGTCGATGTGGAGAACACGACCGAGCACCTGCGCGTGCTGGGGGCGGACATAAACCATCCAGCTGCCATCGTCGATATCGTCGCGCCGATCGCCGGCGTGATTACCGACCAGCAAGTGACGAATGCCGCGGGCGTACAAGGCTTGAGTTCCCCAAACCCGTTTACGATTTCCGATCTTTCCGACGTTTGGATCCTCTGCGACGTTTACGAGAACGACCTGGCCGACGTGCACCTGGGGGAAACCGCCGACGTTCGACTCAACGCATATCCCGATAAGGTCTTAACGGGCCGCATCTCAAACATTGGCCCGGTGCTCGATCCCACGATACGCACCGCCAAGGTGCGAATTGAAGTCCACAACAATGGACTCTTGCGGGTCGGCATGTTTGTGACGGCCACGTTCCACGGGCTCAAGAAAGAAACCAACGTGGCGGTGCCGGCGTCGGCGGTTTTGCACCTGCACGATCGGGATTGGGTCTATCTGCCGGCGGGGGACAAGAAGTTTCGCCGCGTGGAAGTAACCAGCGGGGACATGCTGCCGAACAACATGCAGCAGGTGACCGGAATAAAAGGGGGCCAGCAGGTAGTCGGCAACCCGCTGGTGATGCAAAACACGGTGGAGCAATAGGTGAGAGTACGTAGAGGCCGGTCGGGAGCGATCCAATGATCCGCGCGTTTGTGAACTACGCGCTTGATAATCGCTTTATTATTTTGGGGCTAGCCTTCCTGTTGCTGCTGTGGGGCGCCATTTCTTTCCACAATTTGCCGGTCGAAGCCTATCCAGACGTGGCGAATAATTACGTGCAGATCATCACGCAGTGGCCGGGCCGGGCAGCGGAAGAAGTCGAGCAGCAAGTAACCATTCCGATCGAAATTCAGATGAATGGGATTTCTCATCTGGAACATCTGCGCTCGGTGTCGCTGTTCGGGTTGTCGAGCGTGATGCTGATTTTTGACGATCAATCGGACAACGACTGGAATCGTCAGAAGGCCCTGGAGAGATTATCGCAGGTGACGCTGCCGCCAGGCCTGAATCCGCAAATGGGTACGGACTGGAGCCCGGTGGGGCAGATTTTCTGGTACACGCTGAAAAGCACGAACCCGAAATATGACTTGATGGAATTGAAGTCCATCGAAGATTGGACGCTGGAAAAGCAATTCAAGTCCGTGCCGAATGTCGTGGATGTATCGAGCTTCGGCGGGCCGACCCGGGAATACCAGGTGCGCGTGGACCCGAACAAGCTTATCGCTTATGGCTTGAGCATCGCGCAGGTCGAGCAGCAGCTGGCAAACAACAATACAAATGCCGGCGGAAGCTTCCTGGAAGCCGGCCTGCAACAGATCAACGTGCGCGCCGTCGGCCTGTTTGACAATGTGAGTGACATCGAACAGACCGTGGTCGTGACGAAGAACGGCACGGCCATCCGAGTCAAGGATATTGCCACTGTAGCGCAGGGTCCCAAGATACGCTTAGGGCAAATCGGGAAAGCGATTCATCGTGTCGATGGAAGCGTGGTGGACAACGACGACGTGGTGGAAGGAATCGTGTTGTTGCGTAAAGGAGCCAATTCCGACGATACGCTCGAGGGAATCCACAAAAAGGTGAAGGAGCTGAACGAGCAGATCCTGCCGCCGGGAGTGAAGGTGGTTCCGTTCCTGGATCGCAGCGACCTAGTTCACTTCACCACGCACACCGTTCTGCACAACCTGACGGAAGGGATCATTCTGGTTTCGATTATCCTTTTTCTCTTCCTCGGCAATCTTCGCGGTTCGTTTATCGTGGCGCTTACGATTCCTTTTTCTTTATTGTTTGCGTCGATCTGCCTGGACCTGAATAAGATTCCGGCAAACCTGTTGTCTCTAGGGGCGCTGGATTTTGGAATGGTCGTGGACGGCGCGGTGGTGATGGTGGAAAACATCGTGCGCCATCTTGGCAGGACCGAGCCGACCCACAGGTCAACCATGCAGCGCATCCGGGATGCCGCGAATGAGGTCCAACGCCCTGTCTTTTACGCTATCGCGATTATCATCACCGCTTACTTGCCCATCTTCACGCTGCAGCGGGTTGAGGGGCGTTTGTTCAAGCCGATGGCCTGGACGGTAGCCTTTGCGCTGCTCGGCGCGTTGATATTCTCGATGCTGATCGCGCCGGTGCTTTCCAGCGTGTTCTTCAGGAACGGGATACGGGAATGGCATAACCCGGTGATGGATTACCTCAAGCGCTCGTACAGAAATTCGGTCCGCTGGGCGATCGAGCATCGCTTTGTTCCGGTTGGCGCGGCTGTCTTGGCGTTGTGTTTGTCGTTGTTCCTTATCTTCGGTGGCGTGATCGGATCGGAGTTCTTGCCGCACCTTGACGAAGGGGCGATTTGGGCGCGAGGGACGCTGGCACCAAGTACCGGGCCGACCGAAGGCGCTCGAATAATGAACCAGGCCCGAGTTGTCTTCGCGAGTTTTCCGGAGGTGACGCAGGTTGTTTCACAGGTCGGAAGGCCTGATGACGGCACGGACACCACCGGCTTCTTCAATACGGAATATTTCGTGGACCTCCTACCGAAGGCGAAATGGCGTCCCGTCTTTCATCAAGACAAAGATGAATTGATTGGGGCAATGGACCGCGAACTGAGTAAGATCCCGGGCGTGCTGTGGAATTTTTCGCAGCCGATTTCGGACAACATGGAAGAAGCGGTCAGCGGCGTAAAAGGGGAACTGGCGGTCAAGATTTACGGTGACGACCTGAGACTTCTCGAGACCAAGGCCGATCAGATCGTCGGTATCATGCGCGATGTTAAGGGAATTGAAGACCTCGGGGTGTTTCGCGTGATCGGACAGCCCAATCTGAATTTCATCGTGGACCGAAAAGCAGCAGCGCGTTATCAGATCAATGTCGCGGACATCCAGGATGCCATTCAAACCGCCGTCGGCGGGAACGCGGTCAGCCAAGTGCTGCGTGGGGAAGAGCGCTACGACCTGGTAATGCGTTACCAGGCGCCTTACCGCGACACTAAAGAGGCGATCGAGAACATTCGCCTGCTCTCGCCTTCCGGCGCGCGTATTTCGTTATCCCAACTGGCGAACGTGGAAGTTCACGACGGCGCATCAGAAATTTACCGGGAAGAGAATTCGCGTTATGTAGCGATTAAATACAGCGTGCGCGGCCGCGACCTTGGCGGCGCCGTGGAAGAATCCATCCAAAAAGTCAACGCACAGGTGAAACTTCCCGTCGGTTACCACATTGATTGGGCCGGCGAATACGAAAGCCAGAAGCGCTCTCAGAAGCGGCTCATGATTGTGCTTCCACTAACCATTTTGGGAATTTTCGTGATTCTCTACACCATGTTCAGTTCGGTCAAGTGGGCGCTGCTCATCCTTGCGAACGTGGCCATGGCTCCCGTAGGCGGATTGCTCGCGCTTTTGTTGACCGGGACGCACTTTAGCGTTTCTTCCGGCGTCGGATTCCTGGCCTTATTCGGTGTGTCCGTGCAGACAGGTGTCATCATGCTCGAATACATCAATCAGCTCCGAGCATCGGGTCACATGATCGAGGATGCGGCCATCGGAGGAGCGGTGCTGCGCTTGCGGCCGATCATGATGACCATGCTGGTGGCCACCTTGGGATTGCTGCCCGCTGCTCTTTCGCACGGCATTGGTTCGGACTCGCAGCGTCCTTTCGCGATCGTCATTGTCGGGGGGCTGATGGGCGCTTTGCTGCTGAGCGTCTTTTTGCTGCCGACTTTGTATGTGTGGATTGCGCGAGATGGCGACAAGCTGCCAGAACCTGAGGCGGATTTTGGAGAGAGCTAGCGCAATTCAGCCTTCGAAAGAGGCGATTTTCGAGGCCGCTAGGTTCCAAAGAGCAAACGTTCGAGGATGGGACCCAGGGCCAAAGCTGGAAGGTAGCTCAGAGCAACCATGATGGTCAGGCAGGCGGTCAGCAGAACACCGAAGGTCAACGAGTGAGTCGGAAGGGTTCCCGGGGACGAAGGGGTAATTCTCTGTCGCGCAAAAAGACCGGCGAATAATAACGCTGGAATGGCCAACGCGAACCGCCCCGCCATCATCGCGAGCGAAGTCGTGAGATTGTAAAAGGGAGTATTCGCGCTGAGACCAGCGAAAGATTGGCCATTGTTCGCAAAGCAAGAAGCGTAGGCAAAGAGAACTTCGGTAAAGCCGTGTGGGCCGGTGTTCGTGGTCAAGCCGGAGAGTCCGAGTTTGGTGCTTACTGCGACGGCGGTGAGTGGAAGGACAAACAACGGCGCGGCCAAAGCATACAGCATGATCATTTTGTTTTCGGCGGCCCCGATCTTTTTCCCCAGGTATTCGGGCGTGCGCCCAACCATGAGCCCCGCCAGAAACACGGCGATGGCAGCGGCCATAACCATGCCATAAAGACCTGTTCCCAGACCTCCGAAAACGATCTCTCCCAGCAGCAGGTTGACCAGCAGAATCATGCCGGCGAGCGACGTGTAGCTGTCATGCATGGAGTTATAGGAGCCGGTGGCGGTGTTGGACGTGACGAGGGCTGTGAGCACGGAGCCGCTCATGCCGAAGCGCACCTCCTTGCCTTCCATATTTCCACCCGACTGGAGCGCACTGTTTCCGAAATCGACACCAGCCAGACGAGGATTTCCTGTTTGTTCGGAATGATGGACAAAAGTCAATCCGCAGACGAAGAGAAAGACCATCACGCCATAGAAAAGCCATCCCTGGCGCGGTTGCCCCACCATTCGGCCGAAGGTGTTCGTCAATGCGGCGGGCAGCAGCGCAAGCGCCAACAGTTCAAGAAAGTTTGTGAGAGCTGTGGGATTCTCATAGGGATGAGCGCCATTCGCGTTAAAAAAGCCGCCGCCATTCGTCCCGAGATTTTTGATAAATTCCAGCGCAGCCACCGGGCCTTGCGGGATGACCTGCCGCGCACCCTCAACGGTCGTTGCTATTGCATAGTGGTGAAAGTTCATCGGAACACCTTGCCAGACGAGCAGTAAAGCGCCTACCAAAGCCGCCGGAAGCCAAACCCAGAGGAGGGCGCGCGTCAGGTCAACCCAAAAGTTACCCAGCGCGCCGGAGAGTTGCCTGGCAAGGCCGCGAATAAAGGCAATACCTGCCGCCAACCCCGCGGCGCCTGCGAGGAAATTCTGTGCGCAGAGCCCCACCATCTGACTGGAATAGCTCATTGTGTTCTCGCCGGCGTAGGCTTGCCATGTGGTGGTGGTCGAGAAGCTGATCGCGGTATTCAAAGCCAGATCTGGCGACATCGACGTCGTGAAATACTGGGGGAAGAACCAGGGAAGAAACTGCTGCATTCTGAGAATCGCATACAACAAAAGCGTGCCGACAAGTCCGAAGAGTATGAAAGATGTTGCATACTCCTTGCCACTCATCTCCACGTCTGGGTCGACGATAACTATGCGATAGATAAATCGTTCAACCGGAAGGCATAAGCGATCGAGCAGTGTTTGTTTCCGGGAAAAGACACGCTCCATGTAGCCGCCCAAAGGTTTCACGAGAGCAGTGACAATTCCCAGGAACAGCACGTATTGGGTTGCGCTGAAAAAATCCACCGGCCCTACTCGGGAGAAAATCGAACGAGCCTTAGAAATATGCTCAGCCGAGATTCACGATTCGCGTTACCTTGGCTCTTGACTGCTGGGCGTAAAGGTGGCCCGGCCGTTCCTCTGACGTCTCATTGTAGAGCAAGATCGAGGAAGAAAACGCAAGCGGGCACAAAACACTATGGACCGTAGGGAATTTCTGGCTCTGCTAGGTACGCCGGCTTGCGCCGAGTTGGCGCGGCGGATTGGTCTGCAGACTGGGCCGGACAACTCCAAGGCCGACGTGACGATTCGCATCTCGCCCATCGACTTGGAAGTCGCGCCACGAAGAATCATCAAGACCACCGGATATAACGGATCGGCTCCCGGACCTGTGCTGCGGCTTCGCGAGGGCCAGCCCGTCACGGTGGACGTGTTCAACGAGACCAAAATCCCAGAGTTGGTGCATTGGCATGGCTTGTTTGTTCCTTCGGATGTGGATGGTTCCGAGGAAGAAGGGACGCCGATGGTGCCTCCGGGAGGAATGCGCCGGTATTCGTTCGTCCCGCGGCCGTCGGGAACCCGCTGGTATCACAGTCACATTCATGCCGGCCGGGACATGAAACGCGCTACCTACACCGGACAATTCGGATTCCTCTACATCGAACCGAAACAAGATCCGGGTCGTTTCGACGCGGAAGTCTTCCTGGCGCTCCACGGCTGGGACCCCGTTCTGGGCAGCGCGGGTGGCGAAGGTACGCTGGAAGTCACATATCGCGCCTATTCCGTGAACAGCCACGCGCTCGGTGCGGGCGAGCCGATACGCGTGAAGGAAGGGCAGAAGGTGCTTTTCCGCATTTTGAATGCGAGTGCTACCGATCAGCATCGCATCGCCTTCGCTGGTCACACATTCCAAGTCGTCAGCCTCGACGGGAACGCTGTGCCGGCGCCGCGCGAGGTGGACGCGATCGAAATGGGCCCGGCGGAGCGCGTGGATGCTGTGGTGACGATGAATAATCCCGGCGTGTGGATCCTCGGGGAGGCGAATGATGCAGTGAGGAATGCCGGGCTGGGCATGGTTGTGGAATACGCGAACCGCAGCGGGGCCCCTCAGTGGGCGGCGCCTGCTAAGACCCCCTGGGACTACACGATTTTCGGCCACGAGGTGGACACGCCCGAGCCTGCGGGCGGCGTCGTGCCGCTCGTCTTCCGCAAGAAATTCGCCGGCCACAACTGGGTGGATAACTGGACCATTAACGGAAAGTCGTTCCCGAAGACGGATCCCATTCAAGTCCGCGCTAACACCCGGTACCGTTTGCGTTTCGATAACCAAAGTGATGAAGCGCACCCCGTGCATCTACATCGGCACACCTTCGAGCTGACCAGGTTCGCCGGAAAGCAGACAGCTGGGGTGATGAAAGACGTGGTCGTGGTGCCCGCCATGAAGCAAGTCGAGGTGGATTTCACGGCCGACAATCCTGGGCCCACCCTTTTCCACTGCCACCAGCAACTGCACATGGACTACGGCTTCATGACGATGATGCAATACGTTGATCGCTGAATCTTGGACCCAGGACGACGCGCCCAGGCACTACCAGTTCCACGAGCGCGGCCAGAACGTAACTTCGACGGAAGACGTCCAATTTGTCTGCGCGGTTGGCGCAAGAATAGGCGCGAGCCATTTTTCGTATTGCACAAAAGCGGACACGCTGACGTCTTGACGGATCCACCAGTCAAATTTTACGGAACCATCGTTGAGCGTTTCACCGCCGGGAATGAAATCGCTGGCGACCTTGGCATGCCGATATCCGAACTGGAGCGAATTCCGAGGGCTAAACCAGTACGTACTCTGTGCCTGTAACCCCTGCCCCTGCCTGCCGATCCAGCTTCCTATGAGGTTGCCATTGTTGGTGTACAAGTCGTGATAAAACTGCTCCCAGTACACGAATTCTCCGCCGATCGGTCGGGGATCTGCCGCGGGCGTGTTGGTATACCCTGCCTCGACTCTGAGATCCAGTTTCGCCACACCTGGCAGCCGCGGCATGTAAATCCCTGAGTTGACCGCTGCACGCCTTGGCGCAGCCAGCGGCGATGGGTCATCCGCCGAAAGCGCCTCGGCGTACACCATCAGCCAGTTGCGCACGTACGGAACCTTGTAATTGAAGTCGAAGCCCCCAGTGCGCTTGCCGGGATTCTGTGAAGCGTTGTATCCCACCGATGACGAAAAGCTGAAATAACTGTTGATTATGGCTCCGGCAGTCAGCGACCGTCCTAGCCCGCCAAACTCGGTGGTGCGCGAAAAACCGAGTTCCAGATTGTCCGTGGGCTTAAAACTGATCTTTTCGCCGTGAATCATCGGACGCGGAGGATATTGATTCCCGGAAAGCTGCCCGTAAAACAGGTCCCACTTCATGGGCCCAAGCCAGCGAAAAATCCATGGAAGCCGGAAAGGCGCAATCCTGCTCGCCCGAGCCATGTAGATGGGCGCAGCGTTGTCGCTGAACAGCAGCGAGCTGCCATCTCCAGGTCCCCACCATAGACTTTGTTTGCCGAACGACAGGTCCCAGTTGGCGACATTGGCGGAGACATAGGTATCGAGAAGCCGGAACTGGTTCGTGGCCGAAACGGGCGTGGCACGTAGCAGTGGATTATTGTCCACCGCGGCGATTACCTCGCGAACGGGAAGGGAATAGGCGGGCGCGGAGGGAGCATGCTGATATTCTCCCCGGACATAAACCGTAAAGCGGCCTGCGGTGGCGTATCCGGAAAAACCGTCCCAACTATTGAATCCCTCTTGGTACGGGCGCCCATAGTTGTTGATGATGGTTTGTCCGAAGTGATAGCTGTCATTCAAGGGCGTACCGTCGATTCCTGTAAGGTTCGCATAGACCGATTCGAGGCGAATGACCCTGTTTTTGCCGCCGTCGAGCGCGTCCATTTCAGCGCTGAATTCGTTTTCGAGTTCGTCCTGCAATTGGGTCGCTTCTGTAGATACGGAATTGCCCGAATCGATTTCTCTACCCGCTCGTTGAACTAAGCGCGCGCATTCGACCCGGGTCCAGGGCCGCATCCCAAGGAACTCGGCATGAATGTAGCCAAGGGCGGCCAGCCGTTCGATTGCGGGATAAATCCAGCTATCGAGCTCGACATAGGGCGAACCGACTGGCTTCGTTTTAGCCACAGAAGCGTCGGGAACGCCGGCGGATGCATTCTTAGCGGTGCTGCTCGACTGAGATCCATCCCCACTCTGCTGCGCCGAAACCGGAAGAATACCCAAAGTCAGACCAAGACACGCACCAAGCAAACGTCGAGTCAGATTGTGCAGCACACGTTCTCCTCGCATATCGACCGAAAAAATGGCCTTGAGCGCAACGGCGTGTAGTTGCTCCCAAGCACAGGCAAACACCACCTAGGATGCCGATTCTCGCGAAACTGCTTCCTCGCTGAATCAAATTTTGCGGCCGCGTTTTTCGTAGAGATTATCGAGCTATCCGTTGGTTTCTGGGCGGGTTGCCCCTTCGGGAGCGAGGTGGGCTACCGGACCCCAGGAAAAGCTTTTGAGTTTTCCGATCAGGTCAGAAGAAAGTGTATCATTCGGGCTAAGAGTCGGAGTGAAGGCCGCAAGCGGTACCGGATTTGAGAAGCCCATGGACATGGTGACGTTCATAGAAGCTCGAGCAAAGGAAAAGCTGTGTTGCAATCTCTGAGGGTGATCGTGCTGATCCTCGCGGCCGGGCCGTTGGTGTACTACGTTCTTTCGTTGTATTGCGTCGTGGACTATTTTCGGGCCCTGCGGAGACTTCCGGCGCGGAACGATGCTTTTGCCCCTCCGGCGAGCATCCTGAAGCCGGTTCGCGGAGTGGATCGGGATGCGTATGAGAACTTCGCGAGTTTTTGCAGGCTGAATTATCCCGAATACGAGATCATCTTCGCAGTGGCCGATGCGAATGACCAGGTCGTGCCGGTGATCGAGAAATTGCAGCGAGACTTTCCGGATCGGCAAGTTCGCCTGGTGACCCCAGTCGAGCAACTTGGCGAAAACAACAAGATCAACAGTTTCTGCCGGCTGGTGAAGGAAGCCAGATACGATTTGCTGGTCATGACGGACAGCGACGTCCGCGTCGGGCGCGACTATCTTCGCGAAGTGGCAGGACCGTTCGCGGACCCGGCGGTGGGCGGCGTGACTTCATTTTACCGCTGTGCCGGCGGGGGCACGTTCGCCGCAGACCTGGACATGCTGGGGATGTGCATGGACTCGGTGCCCAGCGCCCTGGTCGCGCGGAAACTCGAAGGCAAAGTGCAATTCGCGTTTGGTTGGACGATGGCAACAACCAAAAAACATTTGGCGGAAATCGGCGGCTGGGAAGCGATGGTGAATTACAACTCGGATGATTTCGAGTTGGGCAACCGCATCGCCCGCCAAGGATATCGCGTTCAGCTGATGCGCGAGCCAGTATCGATGGTGTTTCCAAAGGAGAATCTTAGGGAGTTTTTGACACACGAGCTGCGCTGGTCGATAGGGTTGCGGAACGTGAGGCCCGCGGGTTACGTGGGAATGATTGTTACGCATGGTCTACCGTGGGCGGTGCTAGCCGCCGTGGTCGCTGGAACCGCCGGATGGCCAGGGGTCGCGGCATTCTATCTTGCGGCGTATCTGGTGTTGCGTTTGAGCGTCGCCGCAGCCGCCGGAAGCTGGGGCTTGGGCGACAAGATGGTTATGCCGAGACTTTGGCTGGTGCCCTTGCGAGATGCGATCAGCGCGGCGGTTTGGTTTATAGGATTTTTTTCCGATAAGATTAGATGGCGCGGCCTGGAGTACCGTGTGAAGAAGCGGCTACTCGTGCCGGTATCGGGCGGGAAACATTCAAACTAACGATGAAGAGACGCGGTAGTGAACTGAGGGCGTGCTACCTCGAATGGATTTTGCCTTAGTCCAAGTTCATAGGTCGAGCTTGCTTGTTATTCCAAGTAATTTCTAGTTTGCGGCGGAGCGCCGTATGGCATCTAAACTGAGAAGCTAGAAGCTTCGAAAACCTCTACCGTCAGAAAGGCGCCTCGTATTGTGCGGGATAGCGGGATTCACACATAAGAATTCAACGCCGTCCCGAGAAAAGGTTCGGGACATGGTGGCAACGCTCTTCCACCGGGGTCCTGACCAGCAGGGCATTTTTTCTTCGAATCTGTTTTCCCTCGGGGCCGCCCGTCTGAAAATCATCGACCTTGAGTGTGGAAACCAACCCATTCTCGAGAATGGCGGGGAATGGGGAATCGTCTTCAATGGCGAAATCTATAATCACCTCGAATTGAGGGCGAAACTTGAGAAATTGGGGCACCAATTTACCTCGCATTCGGACACCGAAACGGTCCTAAAGGCATTCTTGCAATGGGATGTGGAAAGTTTCACTCGCCTTCGGGGTATGTTTGCGCTCGCGGTATGGAACGTGCCCCAGAAACGCATTGTTCTGGCGCGCGATCGGATGGGAATCAAGCCGCTGTATTTCGCGCAGCAGGGCCAGGATCTATATTTTGGGTCTGAACTCAAAGCTATCCTCATCCATCCCGAGATTGAACGAACCTTGAGTCGCGAAGCGCTCGACTGTTATCTGTCGCTGAATTACATCCCGTCTCCCTGGACGCTGATCGACGGCATTCGAAAAGTTCCACCGGGCGACTGGATGGAATGGAGAGACGGCGAAATTAGGACCAAGAGTTATTGGCAACTGCCGTATGGGAAAATCCGCGAAGTATCGTTGGAAGATGCCAAAGAGGAACTGGATTCACTCTTGGCGGAATCCATCCGAGAACATCTGCTGTCGGACGTGCCCTTGGGTGTCTGGCTGAGCGGCGGCATCGATTCCACTTCGATTCTGCACTACGCCGCAATGGCGAGTTCTTCGCGGTTGAAATCGTTTTCCATTTCTTTCAAGGGGCGCAGCTTCGACGAATCGCCCTCTATTCGGAGGGTCGTGCAGGAATATGGCACGGACCACGACGAATTGGATTTGAATCCCTCCATGGATCTCAGAGGAGCGATCGAGGAGTTTGCGTACTACTCCGATGAACCGAGCGCAGATGCCGGCGCGCTGCCCGTCTGGTTTTTGTCCAAGCTTTGTAAGAAAAAGACGACCGTGGCCTTGAGCGGGGAAGGTGCGGACGAGCTTTTTGGCGGATATCTGACCTATCGTGCCAACCGAATTGCCCGCCAGCTACGAAGACTTCCGCGCGCGGCACTGTCGACTGGCCTCGCGGCAATGCGGCAATGGCCGGTTTCCGACGAAAAGATCGGATTCGAGTACAAAGTGAAGCGCCTGCTCGAAGGATCACTCATGTCGCCGGAGCGGGCACACGTCTATTGGAATGGGACGTCCGCGGACGATGATATGAGCGCACTGCTCTACCAACCGCTGCCCAGGACCCTTAACCAGATTCTCGGTCAGATGGCAAATCTACCCGCGGTCGATGACGACCTAGCCCCGTTCCTTTGGCTGGACCAGAAATATTATCTTGCGGACGACATCCTGACGAAAAGCGACCGTATGAGCATGGCCCATTCTGTAGAAGTTCGGCCGCCATTCCTGGATCACCGGATCGTGGAATTCGCGGCCACCCTGCCGGCCAGGCTGAAGATCCGGGGCTCGCAGCAAAAGGTTGTTCTGCGTGAATTAATGAAAGACAAGCTGCCTCCATCGATCCTCAAGCGAAAGAAGATCGGCTTTGATATCCCGGCGCACGAATGGCTTCGCGGGCCTCTTCGCGGATTGCTGGAAGATTCCTTTAATTCCGGATTATCGGAATACGGACAACTGTTCCGGCGAGATGGCGTCGAACGTCTCAAGAAACGCCACCTGCAACGCGAAATCAATGTTGGGTATCACCTCTGGGGCCTGCTCATACTGTTCTTGTGGATGAAAAGATGGCAAGTCAAAATCTAGCGGCCCCGGGAGAAACCAACGGCCTCTTCAATCGCCGTTGGTTTTTGCTCTTTCTTGTTTTTCTGTTCTCAGCCGCGATCTATTTAGGTTGCGTGCTCTCTCCGCCCTCTCTTATGGATGACGTGGATGCCGTGCAGGCGCAAATTGCGAGAACCATGCTCGCGAGCGGCGATTGGGTAACTGCGCGACTGGATGGGGTTCTTTACCTGGAAAAGGCTCCATTGATTTATTGGTTGATCGCAATCTTCTACAAGGTTTTCGGTGTTGCAGACTGGGTCGCCCGGCTTCCGGTGGCACTCGCCTCGATCGCTCTAGCCATCCTGTCGTCGTTTTTCGGCATGTGGGCCTTTGGAAAGCGGACAGGTTTCTACGTCGGATTATGCATGTCCACGTGCGTTGGATTGTTCCTCTTCACCCGCATCCAGATCCCCGATGTGATGCTCACCTTCACGATCACACTTGCCTTATGGGCGTTCCTCCATGCCTTGGACGAGCAGGAAGAGCGGCCGCGACTATGGGCCGCCATGGTTGCCGGAAGTCTGGGCGTAGGGCTTCTGCTCAAAAGCCTGGTTGGCATAGTATTTCCGATCGCGGCGGCTTTGATCTATCTTTACGTTACTAAGCAATTGTTTTCGCGCAGGACCTGGCAGCGGCTGCGGCCCATAAGTGGTTCCCTGATCGTGCTGCTTGTCGCCGTCCCCTGGCATGTGTTGGCCACGCTGCGGAATCCTCCCTACTTTGCCTGGACCCTGAAGAGCGGTCCTGGTTTGTACCACGGGTTCTTGTGGTTCTATTTCGTAAACGAACAACTCCTGCGATTTCTTAACCTGCGATATCCGCGCGACTACAATACTGTCCCGCGGATGTACTTCTGGGCGTTCCACCTCCTTTGGCTTTTTCCCTGGAGTGTGTACTTGCCGGCGATCAGGCGGCTCTCTTTTAGACCTGTGGATCGCGCGGGACAGACCAGGCTTTTGGCGCTCTGCTGGACGGGTTTCATCCTCGTCTTCTTCACTTTTTCAACGACCCAGGAATATTATTCGATGCCCTGCTATCCGGCCCTGGCGCTTCTGCTCGGTTCCGCGATGGCTGCGGAAGGGAAATGGATCAATCGAGGAACACGCCTTCTTGGCGGAATCAGCGCTCTCGCTGCGCTGGCGGCTTTCGGCATCGCTCTGGCCGTACGAGGGCTGCCAACTCCTGGGGATATCTCCTCTGCGCTATCGCATCATCCTTCCGCCTACACCCTATCGCTCGGGCACATGTTGGATCTCACTTTCGACTCTTTTGCGTATCTCCGGTTGCCGCTGTGTGTGGCAGGGGCTGCCTTTTTATTGGGAGCGATCGGCAACCTGCGCTGGTCAGGCATCCGCGCCTTTTTAGCCTCCGGCCTGATGATGGTTCTGTTTTTCCACGCGGCTCGGCTGGCGCTCGTGGTCTTCGATCCCTACCTCTCCTCTCGACCGCTTGCTAACGCCTTCCTCTCGGCACCCCCGGGAAAGCTCATCGTCGATCACCACTACTACACATTCTCGTCCGTCATTTTCTATACGAACCAGGACCCCTTGCTCTTAAACGGCAAGTTCAATAATCTGGAGTATGGAGGAGCCGCGCCGGGGGCTCCGGCGGTTTTTCTAAACGATTCTGAATTCAAGGATTTGTGGACGAGCGCCAATAGGTACTATTTGGTTGTAACCGCGAGGGGCGCGGATCGCGTCGAACACCTTGTTGGCAACCAGTATTTTAAGACCGTTTCGACCAGTGGGGGAAAGTTCCTGTTAACCAACGTAACTTCGAATAATCCTTCCAGCGGGCTGGCTAAAACAACGCGCCCTGTCGCATCTTCATTTCCTCTCTCACCGACAGGAAACGATGTTCCCCACTGACACCTTGCAGAAACCTGTCGCAAATTCCCGCCGTGACGCCCTGCGTAAGACGGCTTTTCTTTTGCTACGGCTGGCTTTCGGGGTGGGCATCCTCGTCTATCTTGCGAAATCCGGCCAAATTAATCTTTCCTCTCTGACCCGGATTTTTGCGGTATGGCCGATCACCGTGGCGGCCGTGGCATTCTTGTCCCTGGATATCTTCATGATGTCCGTCCGAGCCTCGCTGCTGTTCCGTAACGCGCGACTCACTCTCTCTCTGGGTAATTCCATACAGCTAAACCTGATCGGATTTCTTTTCTCAACGTTTCTCCCCGGAGCGGCGGGGGGAGATATCGCCAAACTTGTGTATGCAACACGGGAGAATCACGGAAGGCGCGCCGAAGTTGCGACCGTTCTGATTCTGGATCGGCTCGTCGGATTATTTTCGTTGATACTGCTTCCTCTCTTGTTTGCCCCTTTTTTCCTCGATCTACTGCGCTCCGTTTCCGTGCTCAGGCGGCTGCTTTATCTCGATGCTCTGCTGGCGGCGCTCATGATTGTCGGCACGGCACTGCTTATGTTCGTTTTGCCGGCGCGTTCCTGGGTCGCTTCGCTATTAGGCAGATGGCCGGGGGTCAAGAGTCTGGCGCTTCGCGTCCTGGACGCAATGGCCGTGCACGGTAAAGCTCAAGGTGCGTTGTTCCTCGCTTTCCTTCTGTCCATTCTGGCGAATCTAGCGCTCGTCGCCGTAACCGCTCTTGCCCTATATGTCGTCAGTCCCAGTTCGTTCTCGATGCGGCTCGCATTGGTTGCGCCAATCGGTCACTTGGTGAACAGCCTTCCTCTAACCCCGGGCGGCATCGGCGTGGGAGAAACAGCGTTTAACGCCCTTTTTGATCTGACAGGGATAAGAGGCGGAGCGGAGGCGTTGCTGTGTGTGCGTGTATGGAATGTTCTTGTGGGACTATCGGGCCTGTTGGTATATCTACTCGGTTTAGGTCGAATCGTTCATCCGTACGAGGAAAACCCTAGGGAACAAGAGCCGGTTATATCGTTGTAGAATCGACAAATTGATCTGAAGTCGGCTTTTGTTGATTCTCCAGATAGAACGTAATCGCTGCTCGTGGGTTGTTTGGCAGGAACTCAATTTGCTCTCGCGGGGAACTAAGGGAAGAGAAAGAACTAAAGCGGCACGATGAGCGGTAACTTTATACGGGGGAAGCTATGAAAATTATTGTTCTGGGCGGCGACGGATATTGTGGCTGGGCAACCGCGCTTTATCTTTCGGCCAAAGGCCATACCGTGGCCATTGTCGATAACTTTATGCGCCGTCAATGGGACCACGAAATTGGCGCCGAGACCCTCACGCCCATCCTCCCTTTGAGCGAGCGGCTGAGGACATGGACTCGCCTGACAGGCAAAGTCATTGATCTTTTTGTCGGGGATGTGACCGATTACGAGTTTCTGCTCTCGACCGTTGAGCAATTTGAGCCCGAAACGATCATCCATTTCGCCGAACAGCGCTCCGCTCCTTATTCGATGATCGACCGAAAGCACGCGGTATTCACTCAAGTGAACAACGTTGTCGGCACACTCAATGTGCTGTTTGCCATTCGCGAGGTGAATCCGGATTGCCACCTGATTAAGCTCGGCACCATGGGCGAATACGGGACGCCCAACATCGATATCGAAGAAGGCTACATTAATATCGAACACAATGGCCGGCGCGATCTCTTGCCCTTCCCGAAGCAGCCGGGCTCCTTCTATCACCTCTCCAAGGTGCACGACAGCCACAACATGATGTTTGCCTGCAAGATTTGGGGGCTTCGGGCCACCGACCTGAATCAAGGCATAGTCTACGGAACCATGACCGACGAAATAGCCTTGGACGAGGCTTTGATCAATCGTTTGGACTATGACGAGGTCTTTGGCACGGTTCTGAATCGTTTCTGCGTGCAGGCAGCTATCGGCCAGCCTTTAACGGTCTATGGGAAGGGCGGCCAGACGCGAGGATTTCTGGATATTCGCGATACCGTTCGCTGCGTTGAACTCGCCTGTCTTAATCCGCCGGCCAAGAAAGAATGTCAGGTCTATAACCAATTCACCGAGCAATTCTCAATTCTCGATATCGCATACAAGGTAAGGGAGGCGGGAAAAGATCTTGGAATGAAGGTCGAGATTGACCACATCCCGGACCCGCGCGTCGAGGCCGAACAGCATTACTATAACGCGAAGCATTCCAAGCTACTCGATCTGGGCCTGCAACCCCACTATCTCTCGGAATCTCTTCTTGATTCGCTTATGAATATCGCCATGAAATATCGCGACCGCATCGACCCCACGATCATCCTGCCGCAAGTGAATTGGCGGGAACCGCGCAACGACCGCCGACTGCAACCAAATATCACCGGAGAAATCTCTGTCAGCGCGGCTCAAGGGGTGTCCCGGGTTGCATACAACAAAGAGAGGAAGAGCTGAGATTGACATCGCTCTGGCTTTTGCGGCCTACGAATTGCTCTTGGTCGAGGAATCCGAAACCAAGGTGTCGGCAGTCGTGACAAATCGACCGTCTCGTAGTTGATAATCAACGCCGCGCCAGCGAATGGACGATCGCGTGAAACTGACGAGCCAGATGAGAAATGCCAAGGCGTCCCAGAGGGGAATTAATGGCATTTTTCCCCACAGTCCTGCCTGTTTTAATCCTTGGATTCCGATAAGCCACGTAGTACAAACGCGAAAAACCAAATAGGAACCCCAATAGGCGGCAGCCACGGCAAACGTGGGGTGGGTCAAAACGGCGAGGGTCGTCCATGGTAGGCCCCACGTAAAAAGCAATCCGAAATGCCCCCATGGCCGCATGGCTCTCATTACCGTCATCCAGCGCACGCGCTTCGCCAGGAGTTCACCCCATCCCTGAAAATCGGGAACGGTCTCAACCGTATACCGCAGCAGCCTTACCTCGACTCCTTGTTCGGCAATCAAGCGTCCAAAGAGCAGATCGTCCGCGGGCCGGTTCTCCAAAACCTGGAAGCCACCGAAGCCCCGGATACGCTCCTTCGTCGAGACCATGGTTGGCCCCAGGGCGAAATGCACGCCGTCCAGTTCCCAGGCAACCAGTGCGGCAGCATAAAAGTCGGAGATCATCCCAATGGTCTGGAGTTTGTCAACGAGAGTTCTTTCTTGCGAGGATACGTAGAAACAGGTTACGCCTCCGACTTTGGGATCGCGCAACGGGGCAATCACGGTTCGCAGATAACCGCTGTCCACGCGCACGTCGGAGTCGTTGATGACCAGATGCTCGTATTGAGCCTCGCGCTCCATCAATCGTAGTTTAGCTACCTTGTCGTTTATGGCCGTGCGGCCGGCGCTGTAGAGCAGGCGGATCTTGCGCTCCGGGAATTCCCGCATCAATTTCTGGATTACCGGAACGGAAGGATCGGTCTGATCCGTTACACAGAAAATAATCTCGTACTCGGGATAGTCCTGGCGGCAAAAACTGGCAAAATTTTGATACGCATCGGGGTCTAAGCCTCGAACCGGTTTAAGATTGCTTATGGGCGGGGTGAAATCGTGGTTTTTTTCAGCTTGAGTTCTGGACTGCCAGAAATAGCGCGCCGAACTGTAGATCACCAGAAAGTAGAAAATGAACGGAATCGTCCCGGCGAAAAGGACGACGTATTCTAAGGTCGTAAGGGGCACGGCACCTCGTTCTTGATTCTACTACGCCGGCAGAAGTGGCGCCGACGCCCACCGAATGGCTGAAACCGCAGGCCCGCTGCCCGCCCTGAGATTCTATCCCGATCGAGAGAAATCCCCGAATGCCGTTAAATCCCCAGGGCGGATTCCCCTCGTCGGACAATGCGAGCAGGTGCGCCCTCGGCAAGTAATGGAAGGGTTTATTAGATCACTGAGTTTCCCGCGCCCTTTCGGTTTGAATTTTCGCATGTGCTCTCTGGAAGATTGTCTCAATCTAAGAGACGTTTGTTCCACTGAGTTTGCTATTCTGAATCCTCGGTGGAAATGAATACGTGACCCACACTCGCAGACTCCAACTGAAAACGATCCCTCTAATTCTGATCAGCATCATTCTGGGACCTCTTGGGAACGTTTTTCTCGGGAAAGCCATGAAACGCGTCGGGTCGCTCACGCTGGGACGAACTCTGGATATTGTCCCCATCGCCTCTCGCGTGCTGGCTTCGGGCTATATCTGGTTGGGTATAGCTTGCCTCCTTGCGTTTTTCGTCGTTCACATGTTGTTGCTGACCTGGGCGGATTACAGTTACGTGCAGCCCGCTACTTCCTTATCGTATTTCTCCATCACTGTGCTGAGTTACTTCGTTCTTGGTGAAGTGATCTCCCCATTGCGCTGGCTGGGTGTGACCGTGATCTGCCTAGGTGTTTTCATCGTCGGCAGGACCTCGCCCAGCACCACCGGAGCCGCAGAACGTGCTTGAAGCGGTCCTCTTCTTTTTCATTGTTGTCGCAGGAACAGGTGGAGAGCTGTGCGTAAGTCGCGCTATGAAAAGTATCGGGGAAGTCCACGACTTCAGCCCCCGCTCGATTCTAAATTTTGTTCTGCAATCCTTGCGTTTGCCGTGGATGTGGCTGGGTATCGCTCTGATGAGCC
The DNA here is from genome assembly GCA_049512575.1 of Candidatus Acidiferrum sp. Taxonomy (GTDB): domain Bacteria; phylum Acidobacteriota; class Terriglobia; order Acidiferrales; family UBA7541; genus Acidiferrum. The sequence continues at coordinate 14,697 of JBEKWY010000045.1, read as the reverse complement.
TGGGATTCTTCTCTCTCCTCGGCATTCTTTCATTTCAGGAAGTGAGCTTTGTGGTGCCGGTCAGCGCTCTGAGCTACGCTGCGGGAGCCCTCGGAGCGAGAGCATTTTTGGGCGAACGCGTCAGCCGAAATCGCTGGATCGGAATTGCCGTCGTCTGCCTCGGTGTCACCATGGTCTGGTGGAGCAGAAGGTAACCATTCGCCCTATGGAGCTGAAGCTCGGGCCGGGTTGCGCCGTGCTAGGAGGGCACGCCCTGACGAACTAATCCTGACAACACAGCGCCCGTTCACATCCTCTTTCTTGACAAGTCCTCGGTCATTGGCCTCTTCCCAAATCGGAAGTTTAGGGCACGATGTACGCCAGGCATCCATAACTTCTTCGTAGCTCCTGTCGCGTTTTACAAGCCATTCCAGGAGGTCGAGAATCAAGGCGTCCACTACGGTGTCGATCATGAATAATTCTTCCTATGTTTTCCCTCAATATACCTTAATTGGAGCGATTGCCAACTGGCCGAGCGGCCGGCTAAAGACGCGTCGGACGGTGCATCCGCGGACGGCCACGGAAAAGGTCCGTTAAATATGCGTTGACACGTATATGCTCTTGGGAGTATACAAAGGGAATGGAATCTGTCTTCGAAATCATTGCGGAGCCGAACCGCCGTGCGATATTGGGCCTGCTGGTCTCGTCCCAACAGTCGGTTGGAGAGATCGAGCGTCAACTTCGTATGTCGCAGCCGACCGTGTCGAAGCACCTGCGCGTGCTGCGTGAGGCCGGTTTCGTGGAATCCACGGTGGACGCGCAGCGCCGTCTCTATCGGCTGAGGCCTGGACCCTTTGAGGAGCTGGATGCCTGGCTGGATCGGTTCCGCCGGTTCTGGTCCGATCACGTAGATGCTCTCGAACGGCACCTCGACCGCATGGATGAGTCGACACCAACGAAAGGGAAGACCACGAGAATCCGACGCGGCGCAAACCGCGGACATAACAAAGGAGAAACAAAATGAAAATCAAAGTGACCAGCATATATGTGGACGACCAGGACAAGGCCCTGCGGTTCTATACGGAGGTGCTCGGGCTTACAAAGAAGACGGACTTTTCGCAGGGGCCATATCGCTGGCTGACTGTGGCCTCCCCCGAGGAGCCGGACGGTATTGAGCTGCAGCTGGCGCTGAACGACAACCCCGCGGCCAAAGCGTATCAACAGGCGATGTTTCAACAGAGCCAACCAGCGATCATGTTCTTCACCGACGACGTGCAGGCCGAATACGAGCGCATGAAGGGGCGCGGCGCCGAGTTCACCATGCCACCGACGGATGTGACCGCCTCGATCATCGCCACCCTCAAGGACACCTGTGGCAACCTCATTCAGGTGACGCAGCTGAAGCGCTGGTAGAGCGGACGGTGAGTGGATGATCCAGGCTGACGTGAGGAGAAGAAGATGACCGATCGCGAGCAGTACGCACCGGGTCCGGCCCGCGAGGCGCAGGTACGAAAGGGCGGAGAGAAGTGGACACTCATCCTCGTCCGGGAACTGCGCCAGGCGCCGGAAAAAGTCTGGCAGGCGCTGACCGACCCGGCGCATCTGCGTGAGTGGGCACCCTTTGACGCGGATGGGAGCCTGGGTACGGTTGGAACGAAGGTCAAGCTCACCTGGACAGGAACATCGCAGGTTTCCGAAGCAAGGGTGACGCGAGCCGACGCCCCCACGGTGCTTGAGTACGATGATATCCGGTGGGAACTCCAAGCCCTTGGTGGCGGCACGCGCCTGACGCTGTGGCACAACATCGATCGCCGCTTCATCGCAATGGGTGCTGCGGGGTGGCACATCTGTTTCGATGTTCTGGATCGCTTTCTTGGCGGAACTCCCATCGGCCGCATCGTTGCTGGTGAGGCCGTGAAGTTCGGTTGGCCTCGGCTCAACGCGGAGTACGCCCAGCAGTTCGGTATTAACGTGCACCCGCGCAAACAGGTGCAGGAGTACGAGGAGGCCAGGGAAATCCAGCAGGGGCTGATGCCGAAGCAAATTCCGCAGATTCCGGGCTTGGAGATTTCGGGTAGTTGGCAACCGGCGCGCATCGTCGGTGGCGATTATTTTGATGTGTTTAGTTTTAGTGAAAGGCGAGTGGGCCTTTGCATCGCGGACGTCTCCGGCAAGGGAATGCCAGCCGCTCTGCTAATGTCCAACCTGCAGGCGGTGGTCAAGGCGCTCGCTTCCGAGAATAGCTTTCCGAAAGAACTCGTAGAAAAGGTCAATCGCGTGATGTGCCGTAATACCACGGAAGCCAAGTTCATCACTCTGTTTTATGGCCTGCTTGATGTCGACGGCAAGACTCTCCGATACGTTAACGCCGGCCACAACGCACCTATTCTGACGCGGAAGGACGGGACCCAGGTCCGGCTGGAAGAAGGAGGGCTGATCCTGGGTATTTTCGAGGAGCACGGCTATGAGGAGGGCGAAATTGAGCTGCGGCCAGGAGACCGCCTCGTCATGTTCACGGATGGGATTACCGAGGCTGTAGATGAACAGGGAGTGGAGTTTGGCGAAAAGCGCATGACCGAGCTATCGTGCGGCGCCCGCCAATTATCGGCGGAGGCGCTCCGCGGTCGGCTTCTCGAACGCGCCACGGAGTTCTGCGCCGGCAGATTCGAAGACGATGTCACCCTCCTGGTTGTCGCGGTTTCAGAAAAAGATCGTAGCCTCATTATGTGACCCGCTCAGGTCACGAAATTCGCGGCTGGCAGCGGCTGCACGCCGAGTACGCCAAGTAGTTCGGTATCGAGACGCCCGACGGGCCGTCTCAGAAAGGAAGGGCAAATTAATCATGAAAGAGGCCACCAAACGTTCGATTTTTCGATGGATTCACATTATCTTTGGCATTCCGATAATCGGTTACATTTATGATTCGCCGACGGATACTCCCAACTACGCTTGGTCTATTCGGTATGTTCTTTTGCCCGTATTGCTGGTTTCAGGATTGTGGATGTGGAAAGGCCATATCGTTCGACGACTTTTTTCGAACAGAGCGAAAACGGCGCACGAATTGGAGGCTTAAAGATCCAATGAATCCATCGGAACGTATTGACCAACTGATCGCGGGACTCACCGACTGGCGCGGGAAGACGCTCGCGAGCGTCCGCAAGACCATCCTGGAGGCCGACCGGGAGATCATCGAGGAATGGAAGTGGATGGGAAGCCCAGTGTGGTCTCACGACGGAATGATCGCCGTCGGCAACGCCCACAAAGATAAGGTGAAGCTTACCTTTTCCCGCGGGGCGAGCCTCCCGGATCCTGACAAGCTCTTCAACGCGGGCCTCGGAGGCAACGCGTGGCGAGCGATCGATTTGTTTGAGGGCGACAAGATTAATCAGCGTGCTCTAAAAAATCTCATCCGTGCCGCTGTTGAGTACAATCAGATCAAATTGAAGAGCAAAGCGCCTGTGGGTCTTCGAGCGAAAACTAGAAAGCGATGAAACTGCCGTTGTTTTTCTCATGGGATCGCCGTGCCAGATCAAGGCCACGCACGATCCGGCCGGAAGCTGTAGCAAGAGAGTGATTCAATCCGACTGATTCTGCCACCGTGCGACGGGTAAATGCCATCCTCGATATATCGCCATAACCCGCAGCCAGAAGCACAGGAGTGCGCCCACGGTCATCATTAGAAAAGCAGGATAACGCAAAACATATCCGATCACTACTACGACGCCAGCGGCTAGCGCAGCGACAGCATAAATATCCGCCTGAAGCACCGTCGGCGTTTGGTTGACAAGCACATCGCGTAATATGCCGCCACCAATCCCGGTTAGGACTCCCATGAAAATCGCCATCACCGGATTGAGTCCCGCGATGAGCGCCTTTTGTGTTCCAGCAACGGCAAACAAACCGAGTCCCGCGCCGTCGAATAGCAACACCAGCCTGCGACGCTTATCGATGTCGGGATACCAGAAGAAGGTCGCCAATCCTGCCAGAAGAGAGACCCCAAGGTAGCGCCAGTCGCTAATGGCCGCTGGTGGCACCGCGCCAATCAGCACATCTCGTGTGATCCCGCCGGCATTACCGGCCGCGAACGAGAGTGCCATCAGACCGAACAGATCGAACCGGCTTTTGACACCCGCTGCCGCACCGCTCAGTGCGAAAACGAACGTGCCAAGCAGATCCACAGCATCCAGGAAAGGACCTGCTAATTGATACCCGGGGATCGGCAAACTGTTCACCACGCTAGCCATGCATGCGCCGCGACAATGAGGGCCTTCACACCTGTTTCCAAAGTCGGATGAATGATTGGTGCAAAGGCGGGGTTATGGTTAGTTGGAAGCGAGCTGAGTTTTCCCTCTTTCTTTGCGTTGGCGTACACCGCTGGATCATCTCCGCCGAAAAACCAATACACTGCCGGAACATCCCACCCAGCTCCAAAGCAGCCGAAGTCCTCGCTTGCCATAGTGGGTTTTGTCTGTTCGATGGAACCGGCAGGGAAGTTCTCAAGAAATGCATCGACGAGCTTCTTTGTCGCGTTGGCATCATTCCTTACTGACGAATACTGATCGAGTGGCGTGATCTCTGGCGGTCTTGGCGCTCCTGATGCCGCTGCCTCAGCCTTCGCAATGCGTTCAATCGCCGCGAGCACACGCTTCCGCACACCCTCGTCAAATGTGCGCACATTTAATTTGATCAACGCCTCGTCCGGAATAATGTTCTCTTTCGTGCCGGCCTGCAGCGACCCAATTGTCACCACAGCGGAATCCGTGGGCGCGACCTCACGGGACACGATCGTTTGCAGCCGCATTACGGTCGCGGCGGCCATAACTACGGGGTCGATGCTGGACTCGGGCATCGAGCCGTGCGCGCCGCGCCCGAACATGCGAATCTGCAGGCTATCGGCCGAAGAAGTAACAATGCCCGCACGCCAATCGATGTTCCCGGACGGCAGGCTCATGACGTGCTGCCCTAGCACAACGTCCGGTTTTGGAAATCGTTTGAACATCCCGTCGTCGATCATCGCCTTAGCACCTTGCGCGGTTTCCTCGCCTGGCTGAAAGACTGCCATCAGGGTTCCTCTCCACGCGCCGTGGCTCTTTGCCAAGAGACTTGTTGCGCCAATCAAGCAGGCAACGTGCATATCGTGCCCGCACGAGTGGGCTACGGGTACGATCTTGCCGCTAGGGTCGGTCCCCGTGACGGTGCTCGCGTACGGAAGGCCAGTCGCTTCTTTGACGGGTAGAGCATCCATGTCCGCGCGCAGCATGACAGTGGGTCCATCGCCGTTACGCAAGATACCTACAACCCCAGTCTTGCCGACGCCCGTGGTCACGTCAAAGTCCAGCGCCTTCAGATGATTCGCAGCAATCCCAGCCGTCCGCGTCTCCTGCATTGACAATTCCGGATGTGCATGGATGTCTTTATAGACAGCCTCTAATTCTGGAAGCAATGTGGCGAGACCTGCAAAGGTCTCTGCCGGCTTTGTCTCGCTCATGAAAGTTGTCTCCTTAACTAAAATCGCCGCAGCATGAGTCGGGTCGCGAGCTAGTGGCAACTGTTGGTGTTAGCGTCCGGAATTGCTAGGAACGTAATGCTGGCGGGCGCGAAACTAATACGACCCGCTCGCGTTCGCTGACCCACGAATTCTGGAATGTCGCTATCGCTGGTCAGTTCAAGCGTCTTCCCATTCAGCTCGACCGATCTGTCTTGAAGTTGCTTGGCAGTCAGCGTGTAGCGTTCTGCATTTGCCGGCAATGTAATTTCATGGACTTGCTGCCGGTCGGTATTGATCACCAGAAGCGTGACGCCGCCAGGATGGTTCTGAAGGCAGTAAGCATAGACGTACACATTCGGGATTGGCGATGTGTGAGGATCGAGAACTGTAGCACTCATGAGGCGTCGCCAAAGCAAAGCAGCCCAGTAATTCGGACGTGGTGCGAATGTATTTTCCTCTAACAGACCGTAATCGCTTGACGCCAGTGTGTTGTGCATAATCACTTTCACGCCACGCTGTGCGAGGCTTGCATGTTGAATAAGATATCGGAAGCTATCCAGAAAAGTGGACGCCCAGGGGTTTCCACCGCAGGCTGCATCGGCAGTCTCCGTAATCCAAAGTGATTTGCCTGGCGCGAACCTGTCTCGAAGGTCGGCGTAAAATGCACCAATCTTTTCCGGGCGCGAGAGCCAGTCTTGAGAAAGTGCCGCTGCCGCGGTTGTTTGTGATGATGTGCCCATGGTTGCGCACCGCTGCGAAGTAGCCGCATAGAGATGGTAAGAAAAAACACCGAAGAGGGGTCCGGTCGCCCGTAGCAGGTCTTCGGATTTGAGCACGCCGCCACCCATTGGCATCGCGAACGGCCCCTCACCAACGGAACCCGGACCAAGAAATAGTGTATCCCGTGCAGTGTTTCGAAGGAATGCGCGGAACGCCGCAACGTCACGGCCATAGCTTGCGGCGTCGTATCCTTTGGGGGCGCCACCCATGGCTGCATACGTCGGCTCATTCATGAATTCCGCGGCGGCAATCTTTCCTCCAATAGATTTCGTGTACCCGAACAATTGCCGCGCCTGGTCTGAAGTCCACACGCCTTGAGCATCACGTGGCCCTGGCCCTGTAGCCACCGATGTAACAATCTCGGCGTTCACGACATGAGAAAAGTCAATGACGCCCTTCCATTCCTTTCGTGTTAAGACTCCGCTGAATCCTGATGGTGCATTGGCCGGCGCGAGGATATCCGAATCCTGAAAATAAACGCTATTGGCCCACGTGCCGCTGACTCGCACATACGCGGGTCCCAATGCCGCCGCCAACTTTCGCAATCGAGGATTCGAAAGGTCAATCGGCGCTCGATATTGATAGAGGTTCGGGTTTATTCCTGCCGGAGTGAAACCCTCCTGCCGTGCGGGCTCTTGCGCGTTACTGTTGTTTGCAGCGGAACTCTCGTATGGTTTCCAAAACCTTCCGCCGACCACTTCCACCATTTCAATATTGTAGGACTGGAAGCGCTCAGCGACTGTGCCAATGCGGGGCATATTCCCAAGTGCGATAAGAGATGGAAATTCACGATTAGGAGCCGCAGAATAGGCTGCAACTCCTAGCATGGCTAAGGCTACGCCGATAGCAACGGGACTGGTTTTTCTCATGATGTCTCTCGCAGCTAGGTGACTGCCGTCGGCCCTGTTGAATGCCGCGACGATCGTGATATCCCAATCGGTCGTCGGGCCTGAAAAATTGGCGCCACCATCGGAGGTGTTTGAAAGGAATGGCGGGGACGACGAGACTCGAACTCGCGACCTCTGCCGTGACAGCGCTGCGGGAATAGGTTTTACAAGGACTTACAAGACACGCGGGGACTGCCAAACGCAGCGTAAGTCGTACAAGACATCACATTTTGTGGGTCGGATTGTGGGTTGAGAATTCTAGGGGCTATTTCCGTCCGTGTACAGCGGCTCGCACTTGAATTTTCCGGAATTCGAATACTACCAGCAGAAGAGATTTCAGCTCACAACACAGCCTGTGGTCGATGTCTATGCTGACGGAGAATATGTCTGCCCAATTCCGGTGGAAATCGCCGTAGCCTCCGGTGTGATCTGGGTCATCGTTCCCGCTTAGGCAGGTGCATCTTCCCTGGCAGGAAACGCTAAATGGAACGCCAAAAACGCCAGCCCAATCAGCACATACGTCAACACGCTTCCTTCCGGACCCACCGATCCTCCCGTGAGCCACGCAGGACCGTGGAACGATGAGTTCAGGAGATGCCCCGTGGCGGGCGTACCGCTAACCGGAGCGCCATAAAAATAGCTCTCCGCCCAATTCCATGCCGCATGGAAGCCGACGGCGAACCAGAGCGTTCCGGTACGCAGCAGCGTAAAACAGCAGAACAACGCCATTAATCCCACGGAAACCTCACCCCGCCAGCTTTCTCCTGTGTTCCCCGAGTGGGTCAAGCCGAACAAGATCGATAACAACACCGCGCTCGGCCAAAATCCTATGCCGCGGGTGAGCGTGAACAGCGTATAGCCGCGAAAGAGAAATTCCTCAAAAAACGCCACCAACATCATCACCGCAGCCCAGAACAGGGCAAACTTCGCTGCGCGCGCTCCATGAATTTCCGCCGAACCAAAGTAGAAGCTGCCATTCACACGCAAAACGCACAGCAAAACCGTCAACGCAGAAAATCCCCAGAGCGCCCCGGCAAAGAATCTGCGCCCAAATGCTTGCGCGCCCGGTAGGCCATAAGTTCCAAAATTGCGTTTCTCAATTCTGGCCATCACCAGCGCTGGCAGAAAAGCAACCATGGCCAAAAGTGCTTCCTGCACCAGATATAGCCAGACGCTGCCTTTGAGCGCATGCATCGGCTTGCTCAAGCCGCGTAATGCAAACACCACCATGGCAACAACCATGCCCAGATAAAGCAGGAAGCTCCATCCCGAGCGCAGGCCATCAGGACCCATGAACATGCTGCTTGGTTTCGGAAGCGGGGCAACGGAAATAGGGCTGTCGTCTGAGGTCGTTTCTGCGGGTGCATCAGGTAGAGGATTGGTCATACACGCTCCAATAATACGATTTCACGACTTACTACATAAAAATGCAGCTGCCATCGGAGCAAAGGTCATTTGCTCGGAACGGGCATCAATGCGTGGTCGATTTTCCGCTGCTCTTAAGGTCCAATTTCCAGGTCTCCGCCATAAGATCGCCCCTTCCCCAGTCCTGATAAGGCTCTTGCTTCATCAGTTGGAAGTGTTCCTGCTGATAAATCCTGCGGGCTGCTTCCAGCTCTCGTTGCGTCCAAAGAGTGATTTCCTGATAGTCAGCTTGTTCGCCAAAACGAGTGCATTCCTGCACCAATCGTCTTCCGATTCCGTAACCGCGAGCGAATGGCTCAACGAATAATGCCCGCAGCTTGGCAGTCTTCGCGGACTCGTGAGTCAAGATCACCGACCCGGCGCGCTGGCCGTCTCTTTCAGCGATCCAGCAGCAATCCCGCTTTTGGTCGAAGTTCTTGATGAATTCCGCGATGACTCCTGCCACCATTGCTTCAAATCGTTGGTCATAGCGATATTCGTTCCAGTACAGCGCCCCGTGTCGCGAAACAATCCAGCCCAGGTCACCAGGCTGATGGGGTCGAAGTAAAAATGCACTCCGGTCGCGCGCTGGCGAATCCAGAATTTGCTCTATCTGCCGCATAGCGGCTACCAGTTGCTGCTGCGCATCGGGAGAGAGAGTCGCAAGCATTTCGCGAACCTGCTCATTCGATACTTTTTCCATAGGACGTAGAGCTGCAACGCCTTGTCGCGTTAGAGAGAGAAGCGCTTGGCGGCGATCGGATGACGACTGAACTTTCTTCAGCCAGCCATTTTTCTCGAATTTTGCAAAGATGCGGCTGAGATACCCAGCGTCGAGACGGAGATCAGAAGATAGCTGCTTCGCCGTTGTTTCGGGGCGATACGCTAATTCGTATAGCAGGCGCACTTCGGTTAGCGGCAGGGACGACTGGTACACGCCCTCCTGAAGTATCCCAATCTGCCCCGTATAGAAGCGGTTGAAGTGCCGGATCGCCGCCACGGGATCTTCGGGGGCGGACTTGGATTCGCGATCAGTCACGAGGACATCATCGCTCCAACTACATGCTTATGTCAATTAGATAGATGTCTACAGCATGTAATATACTCAGCTGGGATCAAAATGCCCAACCTGCCATCCGCGTTCACGTCGGTCATAGCGATCGATCGAGATCTTTCACGACAATTGGGTTATCAATGACTTCGTGTTTTGCCAAAAGCCGGCGGTATCCCAGACGATGACTCATCCAGAAACGGGCTTTTGGGAAGTAACGTCATCAAGAGCATTGCCGGCGCAAAGTAGTTCACTCGCCGCTTCCCCCACCCTCCCGGCAGTGTCCGAAGATTCTTCTGCTCCGCGACCGCGGGCAGGGAGGTAAGGATGCAACACGGATGTATGCAACTAATCAGCCGCAAGCGAGGCCCTGACACATGGCAGTTTCGCTGGTCCGAGACGACTCATGACGGCAGGCGTTTTCATCGTAAGAAGATCGTCGGCAGCGTCGAGCAGTACCCTGAGGAGAATGCTGCCCGGCGAGCCGTTGTGGGACTGATTTCGGAAATCAACACCGATGGCCGATTGACGAATTCCATCGCAATGACGGTCGGTCAACTCTGTGACCATTTCGCGCAACGAGAACTGTCAAGGGAAAATGCCTGGCGCAGCCATGCCACGAAGAAGATCTACCAGGCATACTTGAATCGCTGGATTCGCCCTCACTGGGAAAAGTACGAGCTTGGTGACGTTCGAACCATCCAAGTCGAGTCTTGGCTCCGCGCACTTCCATTAGCTAAGAGCAGTTGCGCAAAAATCAGGAATCTGATGTCCGTTCTCTTTAACCATGCTTGCCGATACGAGTTGTTTGACCGCAATCCGATCTATCTCGTTAGACAAAGCGCAAAACGCCGTGCCGCCCCCGTTGTTCTCACACCCGCGGAAATTAAGATGTTGGTCAGCAGTTTGGCGATCCGAGAACGCACGCTGGTACTGCTTGCCGCATCCACCGGGCTGCGGCAAAGCGAGTTATTCGGCTTAAGGTGGGGCGATATTGACTTTAGCTGCGGGACGATGAGCGTTACGCGCTCCATCGTTTATGGAGTGGTGGGCCCCTGCAAGACCGAATCCTCGCAAAAGCCCGTGCCTATTCATCCGATGCTCGCGGACGCTTTGATGCAGTGGAGAAAGCGCTCCGCGTACATCAAGTCCGATGACTGGGTCTTCGCAAGCAAGCGCTACAGGGGTCGAAGGCCCTACTGGGGGCAGGCGATCTTGCGTAAATATATACGTCCTGCGGCGCAGCGTGTCGGAATTCAGAAGCGATTCGGATGGCACACCTTCCGACACTCGTACTCGACTCTGCTGCGGAGTGTGGGAACTGAATTCAAAGTAATGCAGGAGCTGCTGCGGCACTCCTCTTTGCGCTCAACGCTGGACGTTTATACGCAAGCAGTCACGCCAGCGAAACACGCCGCACAGGCTGCGGTGCTCTCGCTGGTATTTGCTTCTAACGTGAACGGAGGGGCATGCTCGTCGGACAGCGATCGCTGAGATAGTGGCAGCACAGAGTTGCGGAAGACAGAAAGGGCGCAAAGAGGGCGCAAAATGCGTCCTTTTCGCGTCCTTGATGGTTTCGATGAATCCGGCGTAACTCTTTTGCAATGAATGGCGGGGACGACGAGACTCGAACTCGCGACCTCTGCCGTGACAGGGCAGCGTTCTAACCAACTGAACTACGTCCCCGCTGAGGGTACTTCGGTGTCTCCGTTGCGAATGGTGGGCACTGTCCGATTTGAACGGACGACCTTTCGGGTGTAAACCGAACGCTCTAACCGCTGAGCTAAGCGCCCTGCACAATTCATCGTACAGCAAGCTAGACAGAGCGTCAACGCAACCTGAGCCGTCGTATTCCGTTTTCCTACCAACGCGTCGCCTTGCGCTCGGCCGGGGCTGCCAGTAAACTGACTCTCTTGGATTTGCGGAAAGGGACACGGTCGGATGCTTATTGCTCGGGACTACGTCGGTCATATGGCGTCGGAAGTCGTTAAGCGGCTCGTCGAAGGAAATCAAATTGAAACCAAGGCGCCGCAGGCCGTTATCCTGCGCGTGCGCCAGAAAATGATGGAAGAACTCACCGTGGAAGATCGCCTGAACGATGAAGTGCGCGAGATCCTGACGCAACATCAGGACGAAATGCGCCGCACCGGCGTCTCCTATCAGGAGATGTACAAGAAAGTGAAAGGGCAGCTTGCCCGCGACCGCAAGCTGGTCTTGCGCTAAATCGATTTTTCCTTAAGCCAAAGGCACACGACCCAAATGCGACTCACCCGCGAAAAAATTATCCGCCTCTCGCACCAAATCACCGACGTGCTGGTTTCCAGCGACGAGGTCGAATTCATCGAAGATCGCGACACCATCCGTCAACAGGTCGTCCAGATTCTCACCGCCACACTGCGCGACGAGGAGAAGGCCGATGCAGAGGTCCGCAAGAAGATCACGTCGCAAAAGAAGGAGATCCTCGAAGGCAGCGAAGAGTGGGACGTTCTCTATCGCAAATATTATGCCGACGAACTCCGGCGTTTGGGCATCGCCGCAGCACCTGATGAACGCAGATCCCACACGACTTCCTATTGAGAATATTCCCTACGGGCAGGACGGCTGAGAAGGGAACACGACCTTATTGAAGCTGTGCCAAAGAAAAGGGCGGCCGTTTGGCCGCCCTTTTCGTTTCTCATGCTGTTTTCGTTCGTAGTTACTGGGAATCAGGCCGGCGCTTCAGAGTAGGCCGATCGTCGTCCGTCGCGTTCGGATCGGTCGAATTGGGGTCCTGACCCTGAGTCTGCGTGCCCTTCTGTTGTTGCTCGGTGCGCGTGCGCAGGCTCGGCTTTCCCGCTTGGTTGTCTTGCACCTTGCGGGCGAACATGATGTTCCGCAGCCGCGCTTTCACGCTGTCGAACTCCGAAGTGGTAACAATATATTCTGGTTTGTTCGGGAGGATGCGCGCGATCTCTTTCTGCGCAGCCTCGATGCGGTCCGGCGTCGGCGGGTGCGTCGAGAATACCTTCGGGATCGTTCCCGGCCGCCGCTTTTCATCCGCTTGGATGCGCTCGAAGAAGGTCACGAACGCGTTCGGGTCATACCCGGCCTTGTACATGTACTCCAAACCCAGGAAATCCGCCTCGCGCTCGGCGTCGCGGCTAAACTTGAGATAAGTCAACGGGATGGCCATCTGCAGGCCTTCATAAAGTCCATATCCGGCCCAGCCGGCGGGACCCAAAAGCATCAACGGGATCGTGGCGAGCTGCATCATCTCACCCTTCGTCGCGTTCTTGGTGCCGTGGCGCGCGGTCACGTGCGAAATTTCGTGAGCCATGACGCCAGCCAATTCCGACTCTTCCTGGGCGCGCAGAATTAAACCGCTGTTGACGTAGAAGAATCCACCGGGCAGCGCGAATGCGTTCACCTCGTCCGAGTCGATCACCTTGATCGTGAACGGCACGCGCGCATCGGAGTTGCGCACCAAATTCTGTCCCACGCGGTTTACGTACTCGGTCACCACTGGATCATCGATCAGCTTCGCCGAGCGCTCCACTTCTTGCGCCAGCTGTTTGCCGAGAGCGATCTCTTTTTCAATCGAGTAAAAATTGATGCCCTTGCCAACGTTGCGATTCCCGATGGCATCCACATCTTCTTTGGAATTCTTGGGGCTGACGGTGTCTTGCTGTTGGACGGGCTGATCTTGGGATTTCTGAGTTTGTTCCGAGGGCGGCGTTACCTTGGATGGATCGGACGTTGGAGGCGGGCTCTGCGCCAACACCGTGCTCGCTGCCAGCGCACCTAAAATTGTGAGTCTGCTTGCCTGCCGGAGAATCGCTTGCATAGCTTCCACCTCCGCCTGCCGGTAGTATACACCCCAAATGCCGGACGGGCTCCGCTAATCCCTCAACCACTACGATGTCAAGTCAAACAAAGGGGTTTCCTGCTTCTCCTTGAAATTCCCGTGATTTAGCAAAAGAGTTCCTCGGCGCGATCGGCGAACGGCAAAGTTGTCGCCCAGGGCTTCTACCCGGCGCCGTGCCGCAGAGGGGACTCACGCCCAGCCAGCGTAGTTCACTCGGATTTCGGTAATAGACCAATCATCCGCCATGCTCCGCGACCCCTACTTGCCCGTTGACACCCCGCCTGAGCCACTCTAAAGTCGAGGTTTACACATGCCCGTCCCGAAAATCCAGATTGGACAGCTTTGGAAGAAAGATGGCACAGGCGACACCTATCTGGTGACCCGTGTGTACAGCGAAGCTCTTAGCACCATCGTTGTCCTGCGGAAATCCGGGTCAGAGAACGAGGCCTTGATTCGGGTCCGGGCCGGGCGCACCGCAGAGGGTCCCACCATCCCGGGTTTTTCCCCAGCGCAGGAAGAAGAGCGGATCTAACCGAAGTCCCTCGGCCTCCACGTAAAGCTAGCAGGCTCTGCTAGATAGAACGAACTTCCAGCTCCACCACATCATCCACCTTCATCAGTTCCTTCACCAGAAACGGCTCTCCATACCGGACATCAATCATCTGCCCGTAGTGCCGCGACAATAGGTTCATCCGATCTTCCAATTCATCGATCGCCAGGTAAACTCTGCCTTTTCTTTCACTCTTCGCCGGCCGAAATTGCGACCCATACGCCAAAATCGCCTTCCGGCGCTTCTCGTACTGCTTGGAAATATCTACGACAAAGGTTGGCCGCACATCCAAGGCAAAGGCCGTCGAGTATAGAATTTTGAACGGACGATGGGGCTCGCCCGCAAGGGGCGCCTGCTTCAAACCCGCCAGAAAGCACCCTTCATAGCCCAGCGTCGAGGCATGATAGTGGTCCGGGTGCCGCGCTTCCCAATAAGGAAGAATCACCGTTCGGGGACGCAGTTCGCGAATAACGCCCGCGAGCCGCAATTTGTGCTCGCGGTGGGGCTGCACGTCGGAATCTGGTACGCCCAGGACTTCGCGCCACTTGACACCCATAATTTTCGTCGCCTGCGCCGATTCCTTCGCGCGCGTTTCCGGCGTCCCGCGCGTGCCCATCTCACCCGCCGTCAGGTCGAGCACCCCAGTCTTGTAGCCGCGCTGCGCCATCTTAATGAGTGTTCCGCCGCAGCACAGCTCCACATCGTCGGGGTGCG
>JBEKWY010000044.1:0-34174 GCA_049512575.1 Candidatus Acidiferrum sp. | reverse complement strand
CGCCGCTTTTTCCCGCTCTGCCTTTTTTAGGGCTTCATGAATCCGGCTCATCGGTTCCTCTTAATATCGTCGACCTGGCGCGCTCAATCCGCTCCCGATGCTCGCAAGCTGCCGCCACCCAGCAATCCCGTCTTGCTTTCGCTCTGCGCAACGTCCAACAGCGGCACGGTCGAGAGCACCGGCAAATTCAAACAAACTTCCACGTCTCTCTCGGTGTGCATGGACTTATCCAAAAGCGCGATCAAGTACATGATCGCGAGCGCCAACGCCAAACCTGCTCCCAAGCCTCCTCCGGCAAAATACGAACGCTTCGGGAAAGACGGCTTATCGGGCAAACTCGGCGGATCCAACACGCGAAATTGTTCGCTCTCTTGCTGGTGTTCCAGGTCGGTGGCCATGGCCGATTGTTGCCGCTTTTTCAGCAGGTCGTTGTAGAAGTCCAGCGCTGTCTGGTAGCTGCGTGTTATTTCCTTCAGCTGCTGTTCGACCACCGGGCTGGCCTGCAGACGCGCTTGCAACTGCGCGATCTGCTCCTGTATCTGACCCTGCCTCTTCGTCAGATCGGCAATGTTCAGGTCGTCTTGCCGCAGTTTCGCACGAAACTGCTGTACCTGAAACGAGTCCACTTTCGGCATCGGGATGCCGTCGTGCGCATTTGTTTTCGGAGCGGCTGTCATGCGCTTCTTAAACTCTTCAATTTGGTTCCGGAGTTTCACCACGTCCGGATGCTCGGGCGTATAGCGCGCCTCTAAAGCGGCCAGTTGGTCTTCGAGAGCGTTGAGCTCCTGATCCGGGGTCTCGGAGCTATTTTGTCCTAACGGAGCTAGGACCGTCGCGCTGGCTTCCTGCTGATTCAGCAGCGACTCGTTGAACGCCTTATCCTGCTGCGCGCGGCTCAAAGCTTGAACGTTGGCCTCAAGCTGCGAATTCATGCTCGTCAGCAAGTTCAGGTTCGTTTGTTCCTCTTCAGGAAGCGATCCCAGGTACTGCCGTTTAAAAGCTGCGAGTTTCTGGTCTTGGTCGTCCAGTTTCTGCTTGGCTTCGTCCAGTTGGCCGCTCAGAAATGAAGTCGTTTGCACCGCTTGCTGTTCACGTTCCCGGGTGTTCTGCTGCATGAACATCGATGTGATTTCGGTGCAGATTTGCTGGGCTGTTTGCGGGTTGTCAAAGGTCACGTCAACATAGAAGCCCGGCAAGCTGTGGTTTGTCGTTCCGGGCATGGCATCCATGGGCTTCACGGTCACCGCAGTACGCAATCTCTCGACCAAGTCATCGATATGCACGCGTCCACGCGACGCCGGATACAGCCCAAATTTTTCAATGATGGGTTGCAATCTTGACCGGCTCAAAATCTGTTCCTGCATCGACGCCAGCCGGTGATTCAGGTCTTCCGTCACCACCGGCTTCACGAATTCCGTGGGCACTGTCGGCTGATCCACCAGCACCAGGGTCTCCGACGTATAACGCTTGGGCAGCACCGTCGCTGCCGCCAATCCAATCAGCCCGCAACCGATCACCGCGATCGGCAAAATCCACCAATAGTTCCGGAAGATTCGTTTTGCTTCCGAAACCGTAATCTCGCCATTCCTGATCATGTTTTCTCTTATGGAACTGAGAGCTCTTACCCAACTGGCCGAAAATCGCTCACTGGCATTAGTAGGGCGCTAACTACACACAAATCACCCTATTCCGGCACCATATGTTCTGCACGCACCCTTCCAGCCTCGACTCAGCCACCGACCGCCTTGGCTATCCCATAAGCGCCTCTGTTTCTGTTAGATAGCTGTGCCGTCGCCGCCCAAATTTTCTGTTTCAAGGTCAGGTTAGCAGAGATCGCTGATGCGAGTGGAAGTATTCTATCCACATTTGCTAAGCAATTGGCCTCAAGTCCTCTCTTCTAACCCCCTTGCCCGACGCCAAACTCCTCCTGGGCCTTAATTCCGAGCATCTCCCCGAAATATCTCCTGTGTATTCAAAGCTTTAACAACACCTCGGATTCGACGGCTCCGCCCTGCCTTGGGGTCTCCAATTGCACTCCATTTAGTGCTGCCAGAACTACAGCACCAGCCCAGATTCGAGTTCTTCCGAGGCTCATGCGACACAAAGGCACATCGACCCTAATCCTCGCCCTCCCGCTCCTGCTTGCCACATTGGCAGCCGGCTGCATCGCGAACCCCGTCGCTCGCAAGCAAAAATTCTACGATCAGGGCCTTCGCGACTTCGCCAGGGAAAAGTACCCGGAAGCCATCATCTCGTTTAGCCGCGCTCTTCAAATTGACCCCAGATTCGCCGACGCCCATTACAAACTTGCCCAGTGCCAAGAGCGGCAAGGCAATTGGGGCGCGGCTCTTCGCGAATTGCAGCGCACCACCGAACTCCAACCTGAAAACCTGCACGCGCAAATCGAACTCGGCCAAATCATGCTCGCCGGCGGAAAGAGCCAGGACGCCAAGGATCGCGCCATGTCGGTCCTGCACACCGACCCGAAAAATCTCGACGCCGAGCTATTGCTCTCCAACGCTGACACCCTTCTCGGCAATCTGAAAGATGCCCTCCAGGACGCGCAGGACGCCGTCGCCCTCGCTCCGGAACAAGCGAAGCCCTACATCAACCTGGCGATTATCCAGCAAAAATCGGGCGCCGACGACCGGGCCGAACTCACGCTGAAAAAGGCGCAGTCGGTCGATCCTTCCTCGCCCGTGCCTGCTATGGCACTAGGCACCCTTTATGCCCGTCATAGTCGTTGGGCTGACGCGCAAGCTCAATTTCAATCGGCCATCACCTCGGCGCCCAGCGACCCGCAACCTCGCTCCGCGCTAGCTGCCCTCTACCTGAAGCAAGGTGACACTTCCGCCGCGGAGAAGGTCTTCACCGACGCCAAGCAGCAAGTCCCGGACAATCCCGCCATCTACCGCCTCCTCGGCGACTATTACATGACGCAAGGAAATTTCACGGCCGCTCTCAACGAATTTGGCGCGCTGTCCACCCGCTATCAAAAAGACCTGCAAGTCCGCAAGACCTACATCCAGCTCTTGATTTTGAATCATCGTCTCGACGACGCCGTGCAGCTGAACGACGCCATTCTGGCCGCCGCTCCTCAGGATGCGGAGTCCTTAATCCTGCGCGGGGAAATTCAAATTCAACAGAATCACTTCGACGAGAGCATTCTCACCCTCCGTCAGGCCCTCAAGCTCGATCCTGCTAGCGCCATGGTCCACTACCAGCTCGGCGTCGCCTTCCAAAAGAAGGGTCAGACCCAGCAAGCCGAAGGGGAGTGGTACACCGCCGTTCGCCTACGTCCCGAACTGCAGGATGCATGGTCCGCGCTCGGCACCAGCGCGGCACAGCGCGCCGACTGGGGCTCGCTCGAATTGATCGCCGCCCAATTCCGAAAGATCGCTCCTGGCTCTCCGCAAGGCTACCTGTTCCACGCTACCGCCAAGTTCAATCAAGGCGATGCCGCCGCCGCGGAAGAAGATTTCAAGCAGCTCATCCAGATTGCTCCGCAAAATCCCCTCGGCTACCTCAAGCTCGGCCAACTCCGGACCCAGGAGAAGCGTTGGAACGAAGCCGAAGACTCCTATCGTCAGGCTCTCGCGCGGGACCCCAATTCACTTGCGGCGATCCAAGGGCTTGTAACTCTCGACTTTGCCCGCGATCGTCCCGCCGATGCCGTCCGTCTCCTTCAGGCCAACATCGAACGAACCTCCGGCAACTCCACCCTCTTTCTTCTGCTTGGCCAGGCACAACTTCGAAGTGGGCAACCGGCGGAAGCCGAACGTGCTCTTTCCCGGGCTGTCTCGCTGGACAATCAGAATGTGGCTGCCGTGGTCTTGCTGGCGCAATCGCAAGTGTCCGGCGGAAACGTGGAGCAGGGCATCGCCAGCTACCAGCGCGCCATTGAGTTGACCCCAAACAATGTCGAACTCTACGTCGGTCTCGCCGCCCTGTATGAATCGCAAGGGGATTGGCAGAAGGCCTTCGCTCTTCACCAGAAAGCTCTGTCCATCCAGCCCGACTACGCACCCGCCGCTAACGACTTGGCCTACCTCATGCTTGAGCATGGCGGCGACCTCAACGTTGCCCTCTCTCTAGCGCAGACGGCGCGCCGCGGCCTCCCCACGCTGCCCAACTCCGCCGATACTCTGGGCTGGGCCTACTATCACGGCGGGTCCTTCTCTGTTGCCGCTCCGCTTTTCGAAGAGGCCGTCAAGCAGGAACCCTCCAATCCCACCTACCATTACCACCTGGGATTGACCTACCAGAAGTTGAACGAATCAGTTCGCGCCCGCGCTGAGCTTCAAAGGGCCATCACCATCGATCCAAAATCGTCCGTAGCCGATCAGGCCCGCCACGCCATCAACCAGGGCCTCGGGTCGTAAACTTATTTCTCACAACAATTTGTAGCGAACTCGGGAATGCAGGACGGAGTCCTGCGAGCCCCGTTCACCCTGAGCTTCAAAGGTCGGCTGTTCGAATTCATCCCACGAATTGACGTCGGTGTACCGGAAAAAAAGCGCTCCGCCACCCCAATCGTGCTCCACAACGAAAAAATCACTTGACTTTTCGTACCTTTCTGCTATAGTACGTATCAGGTAAATTCGCGCCTCGAACCTAGCTTCGTCCCTACTCTTGCAAATGCGACGTTCTCATCCACATCTAGTCTTCGGTTTCATGCCGATTGGCACCCCAGCCTAACGCTGGGAAATCGAAGGAAGGACGGACGCGTCCGTCCTTCCTTCAATTCCTGGACAAAATCCGGACGCCACGAAGGGGATACCCTCTCATCCTCTCCGGGTGCGGAACCATTCCTGAATGCGCGCGCCTAAATATATTTAACTATCTTATAATCAATAGCTTACGGAAGGTGCGACGACTTGGAGAAACACCCCTGCGAATTCACCCCAAAGCAACTGAACTAGCTGTCGGTCGAACTAGGGAATGGCAGCGCTGACTTGGTTGGAATCTGCACTTTCGTCACCGCCGGAATCAACTGACGTGGCAACGTAGAAGTAAGTTGTGCCAGATTGAACATCCGTATCGGAATAGTTCAGGCTCGCCACTAGCGTGGAATTCAACTTCGCATACCCGCTGCCCGACACGGTGCTGCGGTAGACGTTATATCCGCTCACCGTCGATGTGCTCGCGTTCCACGTCAGCGCCACCGAATGCGCCGTTCCTTGTCCCGCCGTGAAGTTGACGCCCGTGAGATTCGCTCCGGTTAACGTGACATTCTGACTCGCCGGCGTAAACGCGTATCCCGATTCGCTCGGCGTTACCGTATATGCTCCGTTTGGCAAACCGGTGAACGTGTAGCTCCCGGAGGCGTTGGTCGTCGCCGTCGCAGCCGTTGGCCCGCTCAACACCACCGTGGCTCCGCTCCCTCCCGCTGTGGGCGTGATCGTGCCCGAGATGCTGGCGGTCGGACCGGTTTGCGCCGTCGCCGCAAAGTTTACTCCGCTGATGTTGGCGGTCGTGATCGTCGCTGCCTGGGTGGTGGGATTAAACGTAAATCCTTTATTGCTGGGAGTAACTGCGTACGTCCCCCCTGCCAATCCGGTGAAGCTGTAGGCCCCCGAACTATTCGCGGTCGCGCTCGCGCTCGCCGCGCCGCTCAGCGTGACCGTGGCGCCACTCCCGCCCGTCGTTGGCGTGACTGTACCCGAGATATCGAATGTCGGGCCCGCTGGCGTCTCACTCACCGCGTGACTGGTCGGGCTCACCGTGGCCGAGCAACCCCAGGAGAACGCCGCGAGCAAACACGCTCCGCCGCACACCACTGCGCGTTGCACGCAAACATTCAGAAACCCTAACTGTGCCGACCGTCTCATATGCACTCGACCCTCCCGAGCGGAGTGGCTCGGGTCTGCTAGGAGGCTACGGCCAGAACGTGAAAAGCTAAAGTCCAGATTCGGTACAGGTGTGCGCCTGAACCTCGGGACCGGTCGCTACCGTAATGTCCGCTGCGGATGGGCCGTATATATCACGGAATGTTGTATTTATGCGACCCGTTCGATCGATTCGACCCGCTCTGGGGCCCCGTCTACGGAATGGCCGCCGTAGCTTGGTTGGAATACGCGCTTTCGTCCCCGCCGGAGTCCACCGACGTCGTCACATAGTAGTACGTTGTCCCCGATTGCACGGCGGTATCGTCATAGTTGGTGACGCCGAGCAACGAAGGATTTATCTTCGCATAGCCGCTGCCGTTCACTGTGCTGCGGTACACGTTGTATCCGCTGACCGTCGAGCTGCTCGCATTCCATGTCAGCGATACCGAGAACGACTTGGCCGCCGCCGTGAAGTTCACTCCCGTCTGGTTCGCTCCGTTGATCGTGACACTCTGATTCGCCGGTGTGTACGTAAAGGCCGCATCGCTCGGAGTAACGGTGTAATTTCCGTTGGCCAGCCCCGTGAAGCTGTAGGCGCCGGAGCCGTTCGTGGTCGTCGTGGCGCCCGCCGCACCGCTCAAAAGTACCGTTGTGCCGCTCCCACCACTTGTCGGCGTGATGGTGCCTGAAATCGTGAACGTCGAAGGCGCCTGTGCCGTCGCCGTGAAGTTCACTCCGGTGACGTTCGCCGTGGTAATTGTCGCGGACTGCGTAGTTGGGTTAAACGTAAATCCCGTGTGGCTGGGCGTGACCGCGTAGGTTCCTGCTGCCAACCCTGTGAAGGTGTACGCGCCTGAACCGTTCGCCGTCGTCGTGGCGCTGGAGGCTCCACTCAACGTCACGGTCGCCCCGGATCCGCCCGCCGTCGGACTGATCGTCCCGGAGATCGAGAACGTTGCTGGCGGCGTTGCTGTCGCGGTGAAGTTCAAGTTCGTAACGTTGGCCGAAGCGATCGTCGTAGCTTGCGATCCCGGGGTAAACGTGAAGCCCGTGTTGCTCGGCGTTACGGTATACGCGCCGTTGGCCAGCCCTGTGAAGGTGTAAGCACCGGCACCGTTCGCGGTCGTAGTTGCGCCCGCAGCTCCGCTCAACGTCACGGTCGCGCCTGCTCCGCCTGCCGTCGGACTGATCGTGCCGGAGATCGAGAACGTCGGCGTCGGGTTGGCCGTTGCGGTGAAATTCAAGTTCGTAACGTTAGCCGAAGCGATCGTCGTATTCTGCGATCCTGGGGTAAACGTGAAGCCGGTATGGCTCGGCGTGACGGTGTACGCGCCGTTGGCCAGCCCCGTGAAGGTGTAGGCTCCAGCGGCGTTCGCCGTGGTCGTTGCGCCCGATGTCCCGCTCAACGTCACGGTCGCCCCGGATCCGCCTGCCGTTGGGCTGATCGTGCCGGAGATCGAGAACGTCGGCGCTGGGTTGGCCGTTGCGGTGAAATTCAAGTTCGTGACGTTGGCCGACGCGATCGTCGTAGCTTGCGATCCCGGGGTAAACGTGAAGCCCGTGTTGCTCGGCGTTACGGTATACGCGCCATTGGCCAGCCCTGTGAAGGTGTAAGCACCGGCACCGTTCGCGGTCGTCGTTGCGGCGGCAGTTCCGCTCAACGTCACGGTCGCGCCCGCTCCGCCCGCCGTGGGGCTGATCGTGCCGGAGATCGAGAACGTGGGCGCTGGGTTGGCGGTTGCCGTGAAGTTCAAATTGGTAACGTTGGCCGAAGCGATCGTCGTATTCTGCGATCCTGGGGTAAACGTGAATCCGGTATGGCTCGGCGTGACGGTGTACGCGCCGTTGGCCAGCCCCGTGAAGGTGTAGGCTCCAGCGGCGTTCGCCGTGGTCGTTGCGCCCGATGTCCCGCTCAACGTCACGGTCGCCCCACCTCCACCTGCCGTCGGACTGATCGTGCCGGAGATGGAGAACGTTGGGGTCGTCGTTGCCGTTGCGGTGAAGTTCAAGTTCGTGACGTTGGCCGACGCGATCGTCGTAGCTTGCGATCCCGGGGTAAACGTGAAGCCCGTGTTGCTGGGCGTGACCGAATACGCTCCATTCGCCAGTCCTGTGAAGGTGTAGACACCGGCGGCGTTCGCAATCGTGGTTGCTCCGGAAGTACCGCTCAACGTCACGGTTGCCCCAGCCCCGCCCGCCGTGGGGCTCAAGGTCCCAGAAATGGTAAACGTCGGGGTCGTGGTTGCCGTTGCGGTGAAATTCAAGTTCGTAACGTTGGCCGAAGCGATCGTGGTGGCCTGCGATCCAGGGGTAAACGTGAATCCGGTGTGGCTGGGCGTGACCGAATACGCTCCGTTAGCCAAACCTGTGAAGGTATACGCACCTGAGGCGTTCGCAGTCGTCGTAGCGCCGGAAGCACCGCTCAACGTCACCGTTGCGCCTGCTCCGCCGGCCGTCGGCGTAATCGTCCCGGAGATCGAGAACGTCGGCGCCGGGTTGGCGGTTGCGGTGAAGTTCAGGTTCGTAACGTTGGCCGAAGCGATCGTCGTAGCCTGCGATCCCGGCGTGAACGTGAAGCCCGTGTTGCTCGGCGTAACGGTATACGCGCCGTTGGCCAGCCCCGTGAAGGTGTAGGCGCCGGCGGCGCTCGCAATCGTCGTAGCGCCGGAAGTTCCGCCCAATGTCACGGTCGCGCCTGCTCCGCCCGCCGTTGGGCTGATCGTCCCGGAGATGGAGAACGTCGGGGTCGTGGTTGCCGTCGCGGTGAAATTCAAGTTCGTCACGTTGGCTGAAGCGATCGTCGTAACCTGCGACCCAGGGGTAAACGTGAATCCGGTGTGGCTGGGTGTGACCGAATACGTTCCATTCGCCAGTCCCGTGAAGGTGTACGCACCCGAGGGGTTCGCAGTCGCGGTTGCAGTAGAAGCCCCGCTCAGCGTGACGGTCGCGCCCGCTCCGCCTGCCGTTGGGCTCAACGTCCCAGAGATGCTGAATGTTTGGGGCGAAGTCGTGTTGTTCACGGTCACCGCGACGTTCGCGCTCGTCGCCGAATTTCCAGCCGTGTCCGTAGCCACCGCGCTGATCGTGTGGCCCCCGTTCGACAGCGTCGCCGTATTCAGGGTATAGGCATAAGGCGCGGCGGTCAGGCTCGCGCCAACGTTCCCGCCATCCACGCGGAATTGCACCGTAGCGACTCCGACGCTATCGGAGGCCGCCGCCGTCACGTTCACATTGCCTGACAGCGTGGCGCCGGCCGCCGGCGAGGTAATCGCAATGCTCGGTGGAGTCGTGTCCGTGCTGGCGGGCGTCGAGAACGTTTGATCGTTGCTGGTTGCTGTGGTGCTTCCTGCCGCGGAGAGCACGCGATAATGATACGTAGTACCTGCGGCGAGGCCCGCGAGAGCCATCTGGTGGCTCATCACCATCGACGTATTGACTGGTGTGCTCGCGCCGTACGAAGGGGTTGTGCCGTAGTTGATCGCGGAAGTGGCAGGCTCGTTGGTCGCCCAGCTCATCTGCACGGAGGAAGTGGTGGCGCCGCTCGCTTGCACGTTGGAGATCGTCAGGCTCGTCGATGATGGCGTCGCGGTTTGCCCGTTGCTGGGGGTTACAACTCCTGCGCATCCAACCAGACCTAGACTGAAAATTGCGATACCTAGAACCGCAGTCAGCAGCAGGAATGCACGCCTGCTTGCAGAGAGAGCTGCACTCAGCATTTTTCAATCACCCCGAGAGGACGGCAAAGCAAACAGCGCGCGAGCAAAAAGAATCCGACTGGGTTCCGACGCACTGTGGAGACTACTGGGCGAGGGAATGGAAGGTAACTGGACTCATGGCGCAAATGAGGGCAGGGCTGGGGGCCGGATTAGTACTGGCCTTAAGGGCAATACGATGCAGGTGAGTTCGTCGCTCGCTCAACCCGCAACAGGTAAACGATTGTAAGAGAGCGTGTTAATGGGATATTGGAGTTGCGAGAGAATCCGCGTGGCTGGGCCAGTTTGTGCCCGGCGCCCGAGCCCAAAATCCAGCCTTTTTCCGGCTGGGTGGCCGCCCGGAGCCCAAATCCTGGCCTGTGCCTCACCCCAACATACGTCCTTGTTTGTGGCCTGTCGATTTTGCTAGGCTCTCAGGCGCGTGCAGGGACACCTTGAACTCTCTTCTATCATCGGGCAAGAGCCCCCTTCTGGTCGGCGCCGTAGGCGTCGCAGTTGGGTTGACTCTATTCGCGCTCGGATTTCCCTCTTCTTCCGTCCCTGTGACGATCGCGACGATTCTTCTTTTCTGTACAGTTTTCGCTTACGTTCTGTCTAGCCTCGAGAATGTCAAGCTGCTGCGCGAGCAGTTTGCCCGCCAGGAACTCGTGTGCCTGGATTTCGGGTTGCAGCTGGATGACACCGGCGCCCTTTCCGTCTTGGCCGCCAATCTCGGCACATCAAGCTTTCTCCTCAGCGAACTTGAAGTGCGCACGCAAGAGCGCCCCAATCCTCAGCACCTCCAGATTAACGTCGTCGTTCCGGCGGGAACGCTCAGCCACATTCCGTTTGACGACCGCATCTTTCACAATCTTCGCGCCGATGCGTTCGTCCATTTTGACGTTTCCCTGAAGTACAGAGGTTTGGCGGAAAATCATCAGACTCGTTGGAAGGGTTTTACCGTCGAGCGCAGGCCGCATAGGCAACTGGAAGAGGGCTTCACCGGTCTATGGGGCGTGGCGTGCCCCAAATGCTCCCGGTTCGATTTCATGGGTATGAATACAGAAGAACTGCCCGATCTGGACGCTGCATGGCGACGCCAAGCCGAACTGGAAAACGATTTGGAAGCTTCTTGCCCGCACCACCATTCAGCACAGCTTCTCGAACCCGCCAGCACAAGGCAACTCGTAGGGGTCTCCTAAAGCCGTAAAATTCCGGGCGGCATGCGATCTGCGTGAAGCTTACGTGAAGCTTAGGAGTACGGCGTCGCTCGCGACCACTCGCTGAGCTATTTCCCTGCGATTTCCCACGCGATCACGGGCGCTTCCGGGACGAGGGCCTGTTCGACTTGTTGCTCCCGGCTGCTCGCTTGCTCGAGGAGCCACCCTTTTGCGCAAGTGGCCTTCCAACTCTTTTAGCTTTCGATCCAGCGTCTCAACCATCTGTTCAAGTTGGGGAATCTGCTCGCAAGCGAGTTCCACCATCTGCCCTTGCTCGTCCTCCAACGCTTCCTGACATCGGCTCAGGTATTCTGCCGCGCCCTGCAGCAATTCCCCCAGCAAGAACAGATTGTCGGCGCAGAGGGAGCGTTTCGGCATCGTTGGCGGTTTGGAACTCAAGGGATCTCCGTGAAGACAGTTCGAGCATAGGCTTGTATTTGTGCGACGCCATACCATCGTTCGCCTACGCGGGTTCCAAGGCGCGTGGTAAGAAAAACTTGTTATTTCTCCAAACGCTTCTCCAAGGCTTGAATTAACTCCTGTCCGGCGCTACGGCAACCTCCAATAACAAGTAGGCAAGGCTCAAGTAAACACCCTATCGACCCGCGCCATCACCGGCGTGTCAAATACTAAGAGCAAGAGAGCTTTCGGAGGAGAGACCGCCATGTGGGCCATCGTGATCGTCGCCGCACTGAGTTTCGTCGGGTTAATGGGCTATTTCTTTTACCTTACTCCCGGGCCCGACGACCAAATCTAACGCTGTTCTAGTGCGTCCCTGCCTGCAATAACCGCACCCCAGGCCAGTCCCGCAAAATTGCCGCAAATCTCCACGCCGTTCCGCAAGTGTGCGCGAATTCCTTCTTTCTGCTAAATTGTTCAAGCAACATTGTTCGTGCAACTCGGGAGAGGTGTCCGAGCGGTTTAAGGAGCACGCTTGGAAAGCGTGTGTAGGAGAAATCCTACCGTGGGTTCGAATCCCACCCTCTCCGCCATTTATTGGGCCGGACTTAGTCTGGGATCCCTTCATGATCGTCCGCACCGTCGAACAAGTCCGCCGTGCCTTCCGCATCGTAGCCGGATTTACCCTGTTGTTAGCCGGAGTCGTGATGATCATCACGCCTGGCCCGGGATGGCTGGTCATCTTTCTAGGGTTAAGCTTGCTCGCCGCGGAATTTATCTGGGCGCGCCGCTTGATGGATCGCATGAAGCGCCAGGGCGAGCGTGTCCGCGAAGCCGTGTGGCCCGTGGCGAAAAATGTGCCACCGGCTGCGGTTGCTGAACCGTCCGCGGAATCCACCGAATCGGAGCTGTAAGCATCTCTCGGAGGGCGCTTATGGAAGTGGGTCTCGTCGGTCTCGGCAACATGGGTTCGGGAATCGCGAAAAGTTTGCTTCGCGCGGGACATCGCGTCACCGCCTACAACCGGACCCGCTCGCACGTGGACGCGCTGGCTTCTGACGGAGTTAAACCCGCGGCCACTCCCGCCGACGCCTGCCACGGTGACGCCGTGCTCACCATGGTGGCCGATGACTCCGCCGTCGAAGCCGTGGTCTTCGGAAGCTCCGGCATTTTGAGCGCCCTACCCAAAGGTGGCTTGCACGTTTCCTTAGGCACCATCAGCGTTTCTCTCAGCGACAGGCTCGCCGCTGCTCACGCCAACGCCGGACAGCAGTTTGTAGCCGCGCCCGTTTTTGGGCGCCCCGATGCCGCCGAAGGAGCAAGGCTTGCCGTCGTCGCCGCCGGACCATCGGCAGCCATCGAGCGCTGCAAACCTCTGTTCGAAGCGATGGGTCCAAAGCTTCTCGTACTCGGTGAGAAGCCTTCGCTCGCCAACGTCGTGAAACTCTCGGGAAATTTCCTGATCGCCAGCGTTCTCGAATCTCTGTCCGAGGCCATTGCCTTCGCTCGTAAATCCGGCGTTGACCCCACTCTGCTGCTCGATTTCCTGACCAGCACGCTGTTCAACGCGCCGGTCTACAAAGTCTATGGAGGCCTAATCGTGGAAGGGAAGTACGAACCCGCAGGCTTCGCGGTTCCGCTCGGCCTGAAAGATGTTCGCCTGGTTCTACAGGCCGCCGAAGCACAAAGCGTCCCGATGCCGATGGCCAGCGTCATTCGCGACCGTTTCATCACCGCGATCGCGCGCGGCAACCAGCACAGCGACTGGTCGGTACTCGGCCGCATCGCCGCCGAGGATGCCGGCCTGCCTGCCGCGAAAACCGCCGGCGCCTAACTCTTCGCGGTTGTAGGAACGCACCCAACAGAGGATGCAGCGGCGCACACTGCCTCCAGGAGACCAGCCACCTTGGGAAAACCAATCACAGAATGGCAAGGGAAATGGGCGCTAGTCACCGGCGCCAGCGCCGGCATCGGCAAAGCCCTGGCCGAAGAATTGGCCGCAGGTGGCACGAATTTGGTACTGACCGCCCGCCGCCGCGAGCGCCTGGAAGAACTGGCGCGAACGCTATCGACAACCCGCAAAATCAAAGCGGAAGTTTTTGTAGCCGACCTGGCCGACCCCGCGGGCCCCGAAAAAATCCTGGCCTTCACCCGCGAAAAAAACATCCACATCGACCTGTTGATCAACAACGCCGGCTTCGGAGCCTACGGCGAATTCGCAACCTCGGATCGCGCGCGCCAATTGGAAATGGTGCAGGTCAACTGTGCCGCGGTCGTAAACCTGACGCACCTGTTTCTCCCCGCGATGATCGAGCGCAAGTCGGGAGACATCCTGATCCTCGCCTCCACCGCTTCTTTCCAGGCCGTGCCGTACATCACGGTTTACGCCGCCACGAAAGCGTTCGACTTATCTTTCGCCGAGGGCCTCGCCGAAGAACTAAAGCCTGACGGCATTCGCGTATGCGGACTGTGCCCAGGTTCGACCGAATCGGAATTTCGCATCGTCGCCGACCAGGTCAACGTGCCCGCGGCGAATCGGAGGCAGGAAACCTCCGAAAAAGTAGCTCGAACCGGCTTGCAAGCTCTCGCGGCCGGAAAAAGCTACGTTATCTCGGGTTTGGGCAACTATCTTGGCGCGCACAGCCAGCGGATCGCTCCGCGCCGCGTGGTTACTTCCATCGCCGCCAAGATGTTTCGGCCGCCGGCCAAAACTAAAACGCAGCAGTAATGGTCATTCGTAACGCAACGCGACCATGGCATCCACGTGTGTGGCGCGCCGCGCCGGCAGGTAGCACGCCAGCATAGCTGCCAGCAAGAGCACCGCGGCGACCGCCCCCACCGCAAGGGGATCAATCGCGCTGACTTCATAGAGGATGGACTTCATCGTGCGCCCGACAAAATAAGTGCCGCCCAGACCCAGCAGCAATCCGCCCGTCGCCAGAAACATTCCCTCTCTCAGCACCATCAGCAGGACTTCTCTGGATCCCGCGCCCAGCGCCATGCGCAACCCGATTTCCTGAGTGCGCTGCGCTACCGCGAACGACATGACGCCATAGATCCCGATCGCGGCTAATACCAGTGCCACACCCGCGAAGCCCGCAAACAGCCAGGTCACAAAGCGATCGCTCGCCAGCGATTCATCCACGAGCTGATCCATGGTTCTCACGCGATCCAACGCCAGATCCGAATCCACGGTCCGTACGGCGGCCAAGATGCTATTCGCCATGGTGGCCGGATCGCCGGTCGTGCGCACGCTGATCTCTGCCGAGGGAAAAGGGCTCTGCCAAAAAGGCGCGCTGATTTCCGCGGAGCTTTCCCGCCGAACGCTCCGATTATGGACGTCGTGGTAGACGCCCACGATGTTCCATTCGATCGGAGGACCCAGTGTGCTCACGCCGATCTGTCGAACCACTACGCGTTGTTTCAGCGGATCCAGATTAGCGAGAAATTTTTTCACGAAGGTTTCGTTGACCATGGCGACGGGAAGACTTCCGGCCACGTCCTGTTCGGTGAAGCTCCGGCCACTCAGGACCTGTATGCCAAAGGTACGGAAATATTCGGGAGTGACGAGCGTGAACCCGGCGCCGGGAAGCGCTGAAGGATCGGCCGCAGGCCGTCCTGCGATTTGGAAAGCCATTCCCCAGCCTCGCCAGACGATCGGGGTGCTGCTGGAAGCCGTGGCGGACGAAATTCCCGGGAGCGCCGAGATTCTATCGAGCAGCTGGCGATAGAACGGGGTGATCTGTTCGGGTTGGGGAAAACGATCAAAGCTGATCGGCAGCGCGAAGGTGAGGACATGATCCTGGCGAAAGCCGAGGTCCACGCGCGTCAACTTCCAGAAACTGTGGATGATCAAGCCCGCTCCGGCGAGCAGCGTCAACGCCAGCGCGAACTCGGCCACCACCAAAGCGCGTCGCAATCCCTGGCGGCCGCGGCCGCTCGAACGCCCGCCCTCCTTCAACGCATCGTTCAAATTCCAATGCGAAGTCTGCATAGCCGGCGCGCAGCCGCACAAAACTCCTGCCAGCACCGTGGCGGCTAAGCTGAAAAGCAGCACCGGCAAATTCAGCCGGATATCCGACTCCGTGGGGATCGAAAATTGCGGCAGCAGCACCACGATGACTCTGAGCAACATCGCGGCGAGGCCGACGCCCAAGGCGCCGCCAAGCAATGCCAGCACCAGGCTCTCCGCCAGGAACTGCGAAAACAATTGCCAGCGCGTCGCGCCGAGAGAAGCGCGCAGCGCCGCCTCTTTGCGTCGAATTGTGCCGCGCGCCAACAACAAATTCGCCACATTGACGCACGCGATCAGCAGCACGAATCCGACCGCGCCCATCAACAGCCACAAATCCTTGATGGTGTCGCGGCTGGTAAAATTGTTCTTCAGCGGCTCAACGCTGACGCCCCAGCCGGTGTTGGATTTCGGATACGTCTCGGCGATCCGCCGCGCAACGCCATCCATGTCGGCGTTGGCTTGCTGCAGGGTAACGCCGGGCTTCATTCGCCCCAACACGCACATCCAGTGCCGCTCATGCGTGATCTGATCGGGACGCAACGCCATGGGCACAAATAGTGGAGATTCGTAACGGTCCGGCATTCCCGCGGCCAGCACGCCGACGACGGTATAAGGCTCAGCGTTGAGCCGCACTTGCTTGCCGATGATCTGAGGGTCGCTGCCAAAGCGCTCGCGCCACAGATGATGCGTCATGATCACGACGTGTTCGTTGCCCGGCACTCCTTCTTCCGAATCAAAATCGCGCCCCAGCGAAAACGGTATTCCCTGCAAACGAAAGAAACCCGGCGTGGTGATCCTGGTCGGCATCGGCTGGGGGTTGCCCGACACCGACAAGCTGAACGTCCACTCGTCCCAAGCCACGAGATCCTGGAACACGGAATTTCCGCGTTTCCAATCCAGAAAATCACCGGGCGAAACCACATTGTCGCTCCCGTTGTCCTTCGACCACACCATCACGAGCTGCTCGGGATGCGGCATGGGTAAAGGTGCCAGCAGCGCGCCATAGACCACGCTGAAAATCGCGGTGTTGGCCCCAATCCCCAACGCCAGCGTCAGAATCGCCACCGCGGCAAATCCAGGATTCTTGGCCAAAATGCGAAACCCGAATCGCACATCCCGAAAAAGTTGCTCAACCGTCCGCCACCGCCACACGTCGCGCCCATCCTCTTCCACCAGCGTCGCGTTTCCAAACTCGCGGTGGGCCGCATATTCCGCCTCTTTTCTGGACATCCCGCTCGTGACTAACTCCTCGACCTTCTCTTCAAGGTGCGTGCGAATCTCTCCCGAAAGGTCGTCGTATCGGTGCCGCCGCGAAAATACTTGCTTGATCCAGCTCATCGCTCACCTGTCACGGACGACTAACGAATCGTTTCCACCGTTCGCTTGCATCGTCATTCCGAACGCAAAGCCACCATCGGATCGACGCGCATCGCTCGCCTCGCCGGGAGATAGCACGCAAGAAAGCCCGCGGTTGCGAGCAGGGCGCTTACGGCCAGAAAAGTCAGCGTGTCCGTCGGGGCGATTCCAAACAGAAAACTCGACATCCAGCGGGTCGCACCGTAGGCGCCCAAGAGGCCAATGCCTAGTCCGGTCAGCACGAGTCTCATGCCGTGGCCGACGATCACTCGCGAAATATCGGGGCGTCGCGCGCCCAACGCCATGCGCAAACCGATTTCGCGGGTCCGCTGCGCCACCAGGTACGAAAGAACGCCAAATATTCCCGCCGCCGTCAGCAGCAGCGCCATGCCTCCGAAGCCGGCGAGAAGAAATGTATTGAAGCGGTCGCCGGCCGCCGACGAAGAAACAATTTCGCCCAGGGTGCGAAAGTCCGATGTAGCCTCGTTGGGATCGAGCGAACTGACGGCGCTGCGTATTGCGGAGGCGATGCTCAGCGGATTTCCCGCGCTGCGAACCACGATGTTCATTCGCAGCTGCGCGCTTTGCGCGTAGGACAGGAACATTTCGGGGCGCAACGCTTCCTGCAGCGCGATGTGTTTGATTCCGCCGACCACTCCCACGATTTCCCGCGTGACGAATTCCGGTTTGCCCTCGTAAATCTGCAAGTGCTTTCCAATAGGGTCTTCGCCGGCGAAAAAGCGTTTCGCGAACGGCTCGTTGATCAGCACCGTAAAGGTTGAATCCGCTGTGTCCCGCGGCGTGAATTCCCGGCCCTCCAGCAAAGGAATTCGCATGGTTTGAAAGTAGTCGCCTGCCACGACACGGATGTCGGCGTTCAGGCGGTCCGCCGGACGTACCGGCGGGTGCTCCGCAATGGCTACGTAGGTGTCGTTCCCCTGATGGTCCAGCGGCAACTCCGATACGAAGCCCGCAGACTCAACGCCAGGCATCGACGCGGTTCGTTCCTGCAATTGATCAAAGAACGCGCGCCTCTGAGCCTCCTTCTCGAGTTCGGGGCCAGTAACGGAGATCTGCGCGGTGACGATGTTGGATGGATCGAACCCGGGATTTACATGCGTCAGCCGCCAAAAGCTATTCACCAGCAAACCCGAAGCGATCAACACCACCAGAGACAATGCCACTTCCGCAATGACGAGCACGTTGTGCGCGCGGTGTTTCGATCTCGATTGCCCGGCAGCGCCGCCTTCCTTCAGATTTTGCGTGGTGTCCCGGCGGCTGGCTTGCAACGCCGGCCCAAGCCCGAAAAGAATCCCGGTGAGGAGCGCGACGCACCCGGTAAACGCCAGCACCGTTCCGCTGACGCTCACCTCGTTGAGCCGGGGCAGATTTTCTGGTGCAAGCCCCTTGAGGAAATCCACGCCCCATTTCGCGAGGACGATTCCCGCCGCGCCACCAGTCAGCGCAAGCAACACGCTCTCGGTCAGCATTTGCCGCACCAGCCGCAACCGGCCGGCGCCGAGCGTCACGCGGATCGCGATTTCCCGAGTGCGCGAAGTATTGCGAGCAAGCAACAGGCTTGCCACGTTCGCGCACGCAATCAGCAGCACGAGCGCAACCGCTCCCAGAAGAACCAGCAGCGCGGGCCGAACGTCGCCCACCAGCGACGTCTGCAGCGGAACCAGCCGCATTCCCCATTCGGCATTCGAGTCTGGGTATTGTTTCGTCAGGCGCGCCGAAATCGTGTCCAGTTCCGCCTGCGCTTGCGCCATCGTCGTGCCCGGCTTCAGCACGCCGTACACGCGCAGAAACCGCGCCTCTCGCGACTTCATGCCCGTAACTTCAAACGGCGCGGGAATCCACAAGTCCCCATCGGAAAAAAGCGGGACATCCTCCCTCAGTACGCCGACCACCGTCATCGGGCTCCCATCGAGCACCACCGATTTCCCGATCGCGCTGGGGTCGCCTCCAAATCGTTCTCGCCATAGTGAATGACTGAGGACGACGACCTGCGGCCTGCTCACGCCCTCATCCGCGGCCACGAAGGTGCGGCCGAGCAGCGGCTGAATGCCCAACAAATCGAAGAAGCCCGCCGTTACCACCGTACCTTTCACTTGCGTCGGTTTATCGCTGCCGGCCAGGTTGAAGATGGTATTCCCGTCGATGAGGCCTTCCAGATGATCGAAGACATGATTTTGCGCTCGATAATCGAGAAAATCAGGCGGCGAAACATCCGACTCATTGCTGATAGGAAATGTCCCGAACGCGCGCACCAAGCGGCTGGCGTTTTGGAAGGGCAGTGGCCGCAGAAGAACGGCATTCACCACGGAGAAAATTGCGGTGTTCGCTCCGATGCCCAGCGCGAGAGTCAAAATAGCGACAGCGGTGAATCCCGGATTCTTGCGCAATCCGCGCAAGCCATAGCGAACATCGGTCAGGAAGTCTTCCATCCATGACCATCGCCAAACCTCGCGGCTGTCCCGCTCCATCAACGTCACGTTTCCAAACTCGCGCCGCGCCGCATATTCGGCCTCTTCCCTGGACATCCCGCCCGCAACCAACTCCTCAACCTTCTCCTCGAGATGTTCTCGAATCTCTTCCGACAAATCACCATAGAGGCGGCGCCTCGAAAACAGTCTCTTGATCCATTTCATGGCTTGTCCATGCGCAACGCCATCGACAGTTCGTCCTCGGACGGGCACAGCAATGCTGTGCCCCTACGTGTTGATCAGCATCACTCGTATCTAAGCGCCACCACCGGGTCCACACGCGTTGCTCGTCGTGCCGGTACGTAGCTGGCCAGCAACGCCACACCCATCAGCAGCAGCGGCACCGCCACAAACGTCGCAGGATCGGTGGTCCCTATTCCGTAAAGGAGACTGCGAATCAGCCGCACGACGAAGAAAGACGCCGTCAGTCCGACGCCGACTCCCAGCAGCGTCAGCAAAGCGCCTTCCCGTACCACCATGTGAGAAATTCTTTCGCGCTGCGCGCCCAGCGCCATGCGAATGCCGATTTCTCGGGTGCGCTGCGCGACGGAGTACGAGATCACCCCGTACAATCCGATAATGGTCAGCGTAAACGCCAAGGCGGCAAATGCGCTCAGCAGCACCGCCTCGAATCGCGGCGCCGAAATGGAGCCCCTGACGTACTGCTCCAGTGTTTCGACCTCGCGCAAAGGCAGGTCCTTGTCCATCGAACTCACGAGCGAGCGCATCGCCGGTACGAGCGCGTTGGGGTCCGTGCCGGTGCGCACCACGATGGTCATTTCTCCGATGAAGTCGCTCGGCGTCTGTGGAATGTACACCTCGGGTCCGGTATCGCCGCTGATCTTGCCGCTTTTCACGTCGGCGATGACTCCCACGATCTGGCGCATGGGCGCCTCATCGCTGTCGCCAAACGAAATGTTCGGCTGGATGCGGCGTCCCAGCGGGCTTTCTCCGTGCAAAATCTGGCGCACGAAGGTTTCATTGACAATCGCCAGCGGCGGCCCGCCTTGTTCGTCCTGAGCGGTGAACGTGCGGCCCTGCAAAAGGGGAATCTTCATTACATCGAAATAGTTCGACTCGATGACCCGGAATTCCACGCGCGGCCGCTGCGACCCTGGAACGGGATGGCCCTCAATCTCAAGAGATGTAAATATGCTGCGATCACCATCCAACGGCAGCCCGAATACGGCGCTCGCCGACTTCACTCCGGGCAGCGCTCGCGTCGATTGCAAGAGTTCGTGAACAAAAGCGGCCCGCTGCGCGCGCGGGTGGCGCTCCGCGGGCACGTCCAGCAAAAAGGTCAGCACATGGTCGACGCGGAATCCCGGATCGACGTGCCGTAAACGATCGAAGCTCCGCAGCAACAAGCCCGCACCGATCAACAGCACGAACGCAATCGCCAACTGCGATACCACCAGCACGCTACGCACCCTGCTGCTACCCGGCCCCGCGCTCGCACCGCGCCCGTTCTCGCGCTGTGCCTGGTTCGCATCCGAGCGCGAAGCTTGCATCGCCGGCGCCACCCCGAAGAGCACGCCCGTCGCGACTGCAACGACGAACGTGAATCCCAGCACGCGGAAATCGATTGCCACCTCCGATGCTCGCGCCAGGCCTTGCGGCGCGATGGACAGCAACGCGCTGGTCGCCCAACGCGCGACCACCAGCCCTAGACCGCCGCCGATCATCGCCAGCATCAAGCTTTCGGTCAGCAATTGCCGGACCAGCGTCCCGCGGCTCGCTCCCAACGCCGCGCGGACGGTGAACTCCCGCTGTCGCACCGTGGCCCGCGCCAGCATCAGGCTGGCCACATTCGCGCACGCGATCAGCAACACGAAACCTACCGCGCCCAGCAGGATCATCAGCATCGGACGCATGTCCCCGGCAATCGCGTCCGACTCCGACACGATCGTCGCGCCCCGCGGACGATTTTCCGGATATTGCCGATTCAACTGTTCCTGAATTAACTGCACGTCCGCCTGGGCCCGCGGAATCTCGACGCCCGGCTTGAGGCGCGCGATGACCTCCAGATAAGCCACCCCTCGCTGTGCGGCCATCGCCGAATGGCCCGTCAGGTCATTGGCGATGGTCGTCCACAATTCCACGCGCTTCGCCCGCACCGGAAACTGGAACTGTGGCGGCATAACCCCCACGACGCTGAACTTCTCGCTGTCCAGAGTGAGGGCGCGGCCGAGCACGTTCGGATCGCCGCCGAAATGGCTCTGCCAAAATTCGTAGCTGAGCACCACAGGCAGTTGCTCGCCGCTCGGCTTGTCCTCCTCCTCAACAAATCCTCTGCCGATTGCTGGCGAAACGCCCAGCATGGAAAACAAATTAGCCGAGACCACTACGCCCGCGACGCTCTCCGGTTGATCCCCTCCGGTGTAGGTAAAGCTCGAGGGATTCCAGACCGACATCGCTTCGAACGACTGGCTTCGCGATCGCCAGTCGAGAAACGCGGGATAGGAAACCTCTCCGGTGCTGCTGGGGTGCCTGAGGTCCACCGAATTCACTGCCACCAGCCGGCCAGGATCGTGAAAGGGCAGCGGCCGCAGCAGCACCGCATCAATCACGCTGAACAGCGCCGTGTTCGCCCCAATCCCCAGTGCCAGCGTCAACACCGCCGCGGCAGTGAATCCCGGATTCTTGCGCAGCGTTCGCAACCCGTACCGAATATCCATGAGGAGGTTCTCGACATGCACCCATCGCCAAACCGTGCGCCCGTCCTCCTCCACCAAACCCACATTCCCGAACTCGCGCCGCGCTGCCGCCTCCGCTTCTCTCCTCGGCATGCCGGCAGCCACGAGTTCCTCGACCTTTTCGTCGAGGTGTTCCCGAATTTCTTGCGAAAGTTCGCCGTAGATCCGCCGCCGCGTAAACAGCCGACTCATCCAGCTCATGATTCACTCCGCACCCAAAACTCGAAACACCGATCCAGCGATAGCGGTAGGGGCACGGCACTGCCGTGCCCGGATCCGGCCATGCACCACCAACAAATTCCAAACGATCGCCGTCAGTCGTAGCGCAGCGCCACCATCGGATCGACCTTCGTTGCACGCCGCGCTGGCAGATAGCACGCCACCAGCGCCACCGCCGTCAGCACCACCCCCACGGCTCCAAACGTAAAGGGATCCAGCGGGCTAACGCCGAACAGCAAACCGCCCATCAACCGCGTCAATCCCAACGCCACGACCATTCCAATCACCACGCCCAGCAGCGCCATCTTCGCGCCCTGGCCCAAGAGCATGTGCAGCACGTCTCCGTCCTGCGCTCCAAGCGCCATGCGAATTCCGATTTCCCGTTTGCGCTGCGACACCGTGTACGAAATCACGCCGTAGATGCCGATCATCCCTAGCAACAGCGCCATCGCTCCCGCAATCCCCAGCATCACCAGCGTGAACGAAGTCCTCGCCAGCGATTTGTCGTACACCGTTTGCATCGTTCGCACGTTCGCCAGGGGCAGGTTCGAATTCACCGACCACACCGCCTGGCGCACCTCGTCGAGAAAGCCTTGCGTCCCCGCGCGTTCGCTGCGAATCACGAACGTCACCGTGCGTGTCGGCCCCACGACTCCGGGTCCAAACCGGTCGCTCGTCATCGTCGGCCAGTAGACGATCTCCGGTGCTATCGCCTGCACTCCGGTTTCGGGAACATCCTGGATCACGCCGATCACCTCATGCCACGGGCTTTTCGAAAACTCGCGCAACCTCTTCCCAATCGCGGCGGATGGCGAGCCCCATAGCTCCCGCGCCAGATTCTCGGAAATCATCACCACCGGCCTGATCCCGTAAACTTCTGTCCACGTCAGGTCGCGACCCGCGACGATTCGTGTACCGGCCGTCGCGCAGAAACCCGGCGAAATATATTTGTACAGGCGCAGAGGCGCGATTTCATTGTCGGAATAAACCTTGTCCTGCGCGAAGATTTCATCCCAGCCGGAGTCGAATCCTTCCATGGGCATTTCGCTGACGAAACCCGCCGACTGCACACCCGGAATCGCTTGCATTTTCTCCAGAATTTCGTTTTGCGCTCGCGTCACACGTTCGGCTTCGGCGACCAGCGAATCCGGAATGGAAATTCGCAGGGTCTGCAGGTGCCGCGCATCCGTAAATCCGGGATCGACGTTCCGCAATTCCTGGAACGTGCGAATCATCAACCCAGCGCTCACCAGCAGCACCAGCGCCATCGCCACTTGCCCGACCACCAGCACATTGCGGGCGTGAAACCGCTCCCGGCTCATACTCGTGGTGCGCCCCGCGCTGCGAACCGCCAATGCCGCTCGCGGTCCCGCGTATTTCAGAGCCGGAATCAATCCGAAAAATAGGCCCGACAGCAGCGAAAGCAGCAGCGTGAAGCCGATCGTCCGCGCGTCGAGAGAAATTTCGCTCAAACGAGGCAGATTCGCCGGACCTGCCGTAACGAGAAACCGCACCCCGGCATAAGCCAAGCCGACGCCGACGGCTCCGCCCAGCAGCCCCAGCATCACGCTTTCGACCAGCAGCCCCCGTACGATCCGCGTCCACCCCGCGCCCAGCGCCGCGCGAACCGCCAGTTCCTCCTGCCGGCCCTCCACTCGAACCAGCAACAGATTCGCCACGTTGGCGCACGCGATTAGCATGACCACGCCGATCGTCCCCATCACCACCCACAACAGTTCGCTCACGTTGCCGATGACTTCTTGTTTCAGCAACCGAACGGAGGGCGTTATACGCCACGTCTCATAAATGTGTGAATTGGTGCCGGGGCCGTTCGACCACGAGTCCATCCAGATCGGCAACATGCGCGTCATGTCGGCATTTGCTTCCGCGAGCGTGGCGTTCGGCTTGAGTCGCGCAATACCCTGAAATCCGAATCCCGCCAGAATCAGGTTGCCGCGCTCGAAAGCCAGCGGCACCATGACGTCGAAATCGGTATCGACAAACCGGAATCGCCGCGGCATCACGCCAACAATTTCGCGCGGCCGCGAATCCACCATCACGTTGCGGCCAATCACCGAGCGGTCGCCCCCAAAGCGCCGCTGCCAATACCCATAGCTGAGCATCACCCTTTCCGGACCGTGCGGCACTTGGTCCGCAGCCGTAAACCAGCGCCCCACGACGGGCGGCACGTCCAGCGCCTGCAGCACGCCGTCACTCACGTCCACAGTCCGCACTTGCTCCGGTTCGGCCAGCCCGGTGACACTTGCTGTCCCCGTGTCCCAAACGCCCGCAGATTGAAACGTCCGGTTTTGCTCGGAATACGTGGTGTACATCGACGGCGACAAGAGCAGCCCGTTTTCGAAATCCGCCAACCCCGCAGCCCCCGGAGCAGTCTGGTGCAGCGAAATCAATTCATCCGCCCGTGGATAATTCAGCGGCTTCAAGAGCACGCTATTCACAACGCTGAAGAC
Organism: Candidatus Acidiferrum sp.; assembly: GCA_049512575.1. Classification (GTDB taxonomy): domain Bacteria; phylum Acidobacteriota; class Terriglobia; order Acidiferrales; family UBA7541; genus Acidiferrum. Next base: position 9,789 of record JBEKWY010000044.1, on the reverse strand, counting down.
CGCGGCATTGGCCCCAATCCCAATCGCCACCGTCAAAAGCGCCACGATCGTAAATCCCGGCGCCTTCCCCAGCATGCGCAACGCATAGCGAACGTCCCGCATGAAGTCTTCGACCGAAGGCCAGCGCCAAACCCCACGCCCGTCCTCTTCCGTCAGCGTCACATTCCCAAACTCTCGCCGAGCCGCTGCCTGCGCATCCTTCCGTGACATCCCGCCCGCCACCAACTCTTCGACCTTTTCTTCAAGGTGTCCACGAATCTCGTCGGAAAGATCGTCGTACACCCGCCGCCGCGAAAAAATCCGCCTGATCGAATTCATCGCTCACCCGCCATTCAAAATCCCTTCTTTTTATCGACTGTCAACTTCCCCTGTCACTCGTACCGCAGCGCTACTATGGGATCGACCCTGGCCGCACGCCACGCAGGCACGTACGAGGCCGCCACCGCTGCGATCAGCAACGTCAGCGCGACGCCCGCGAACACTCCAAGGTCAATTGCCGCCACTTCATAGAGCAGGTTCTTCAATACGCGCCCGACCAGGCACGCACCGATCAAGCCAAATCCCATTCCAAGCAGCGCCAACAGCGCTCCTTCCCTCAAAACCATCCGCATCACTTGGTTGCGGCCGGCCCCCAACGCTAAACGCAGCCCGATCTCATGCGTCCGCTGCGCCACTGCAAACGCCATAACTCCGTAAATCCCCACCGCAGCGAGCACCAGAGCTAGCCCAGCGAAGCCCCCGTTCAACACCGTGTAGAAGCGATCTCCAGCCAATCGATCATCCACGATTTGATCCATCGTCTTGACGTTCGCGAGCGGCAAGTCCGATTCCATCGAACTCACCACTTCTTGAATGCTTTTCGTCAACAACGCCGGATCGCCCGCAGCTCGCACCGCCATTTCTACTCCCGGCCACGGACTCTGCCAGAAAGGCACGTCCATCTCAGGCACCTTGTCGTCGCGCAGACCGTAGCTCCGCACGTTCCGGAAGACTCCGACGATCTGCCATTCCACGAGTGGCTGCTCCGCTTGCACGCCGGGCACTTCGTTCTCAGTAACGATTCGCTGCGTAAGTGGGTCAACATTCGGCAGATAACGCCGAACAAAATTCTCGTTCACTACCGCGACGCGAACGCCACCCGCTCGGTCCTCCTCGGTGAACGCGCGCCCTTTCACCGTCTCAATCCCGAAGGCCTCAAAGTAACCAGGCGTAACCGCCTGAAATCCCGCGTTGGGGCGCGCGTCGCGCTCCACATGAGGTGTCCCTGCAATCCAAAATTGTTTTCCGCGGTGCGGGCCTTCCACCGGCAAACCAGTGGCAACGTTCGCCGCCGCCACTCCAGGAAGTGCCCGCATCTTCGCGACCAGCTCTCGATAAAACGCGATCATCTGTTCCGGTTGCTTGAGGCGCTCTTCCGGGACCGGCAGGGTAAACGTGAGAATGTGATCCGTGCGCACGCCAAGATCCACGTGTGCGAGATTCCAGAAGCTCCGCAGCGCCATCCCAGCTCCGCATAACAACGTCAACGCTAGCCCAAACTCCATCACCACCAGCGCCTGCCGCAAACGCCGCCGCCCCCCTCCAGCCCGGTCTCCCTTCAACGCGCGGTTCGGATCGACACCCGAAGCTTGCCAAGCTGGCGCGCACCCGAACAACACGCCAGCCGCCACGCTAACCACTACCGTGAACAACAACACCGCCAAGCTGATCCTCACATTCGCTTCCGACGGCAAGGTGAACTCCGGCAGCAGCGCCACGACAACTTTCACCAACGCCCCGGCCAAGCCGACCCCCACTGCGCCCCCGGCAACGGCCAGCACAAGACTCTCGGTCAGGAACTGCGAAAAGATTCGCTGCCTGCTGGCTCCCAGGGAAACTCGCACGGCTACTTCCCTCTGTCGCACCGAACTCCGCGCCAGCAAAAGGTTCGCCACATTCACGCAAGCAATGCACAGTACAAATCCCACCGCGCCGAGCAACAGCCACAGCGAGACCTTCGTATCGGAGGGTAAGAAATCGTTTTGCAGTCGCTCGACGCTGACCTCCCAGTTCTTATTGGTGTCTGGATGATCCTGTGCGATGCGGCGGGCGACCACGCTCATCTCCGCCTGCGCTTCCGCGAGGGTGACGCCGGGCTTGAGCCGCCCCATCACAAACAGCCACCGATACGCATGATTGATCTGATCGGGCTTGAAGACCAAGGGCACGATCAAATCGAACTGAATGCGGTCCAGTGGACCCGGTGCCGTCACTCCGACGACGGTATAAAGTTCTCCGTTCATTCGCAGTTGCTGGCCGACGATGGCGCTGTTCGCGCCCAGCCGTTTCCACAACTTGTAGGTGAGAATAACGACGTGCTCTTTGCCGGCGGTCCCTTCTTCCGCTAGGAAATTGCGTCCCAGCAGAAACGGCACTCCCATCATTTGGTAGTGATCCGGCAACGCAACTTGCGCCCTCACGTGTTCAGGGTGTCCCGCGGTCGCCAGGTTGAAAGTCGCGCCCTGCGAAGGCGTCGCGTTCAGATCCTCAAATACGGTGCTCTGCCGCTTCCAGTCCAGAAAATCGCCCGCCGACGCTCCCCAAACACGGCGACCGTGGAATTGCGGCCACACCATGACCAGTTGATCTGGATGCGGATAAGGCAAAGGTGCCAGCAACGTCGCGTAGGTCACGCTATAGATCGCGGTCGTCGCCCCGATACCCAGCGCCAGCGTGAGAACAGCAATCGCCGTGAAAGCCGGATTCTTACGCAACCCGCGTAAGCCGTAACGAACATCGCTCAGGAAATCTTCGATCCATGACCACCGCCACACTGCGCGGCCATCCCGTTCTGTTAGCATCACATTCCCGAACTCGCGCCGCGCCGCCGCCTGCGCATCCCTCCTTGACATCCCGCCCGCCACCAACTCTTCGATTTTTTCATCCAAGTGCTGCCGGATTTCATCGGAGAGATCGCCGTAGATCTGCCCGCGCAGAAATATTTGTCTCAGCCATTTCATGATTCACCCGGCGCCAGCACTCGTGTAATTCCTTCTAGCATCCTTTCGAAACGCGATACTTCGTGTTCCAGGTGTTTCGTTCCCGCCGGCGTCAGCTTGTAAATCCGCACGCGGCGATTTGTCGCCGAGATGCCCCACTCCGCCTTCACCAACTCTTCTTTAAGAAGTCTCTGCAGTGCGGGATACAACGACCCTTCTTCAATCTGCAGCAAATCGTTCGAAGTCCGCTTAATGTGTTGCACCAGCGCGTAGCCATGGAGGGGCTGCCGCTTCAGCGTCCGTAAAATCATCATCTCCAGCGCCCCAGGAAATAGGTCCCGCTGTTCGTCTTTGCTCATAAGTTCGCTCGGTTCACTTTCCGCAATAGCATAGTTGGCGCTAGGCCTAGACCAAAATAGTCTCAGCATCCGCTTCCTGTCAACATTATTCTGGTGTACTTCCCAAGGCCCCTCCGAACGTCCAAACTCAAGCGGGTTTCACTGTCGAATAGCAGGATAAAAAACCAAGGTTGCACCAGGCTTTCAGCCTGTGCCCTTGTGCCGGGAACCTTTTCGAATGGCAGCGGGAAATATAGGAGAAGGTCGAGTGGGATTGCAGGCCAAACAAAACGTCGGACCAGGGGAGCTAGGGATTTTGGAAGAAACCAGGGACGACGTGCTCTTACGGCGTGCTGCCAAGGGGGACGAGGACGCTTTCACGGTTCTCTACCGGCGGCATCAGGCAGCCCTCTATCGTTTTGCGTTGCGCATGACCGGCAATGCCTGGGCGTCCGAGGAAATCGTGCAGGACGTCTTCATGACGCTGATGCGCGAGCCCAAGAAGTACGACGCGACGCGCGCGGCGCTGGCTGCATATCTTTACGGAATTGCGCGCAACCGTGTGATGAAACATCTGGAGCGTCTGCCGCGAGAGATTGCGCTGGACGAGCAGAATGAAAACGGTTCGCGTGGCGGCGCCGGCGTTATTAATGCGGTGACGCCGATGCATTGGGCCGTGCATCAGGAACGCACGGAGCAGGTTCGCGCAGCCGTCCTGGAACTTCCGGCCGAATTTCGCGAGGCTGTCGTGCTCTGCGAACTGGAAGAGCTTAGCTACGAGGAAGCGTCACAGCGGATCGGATGTCCCATAGGAACGATTCGCTCGCGATTGCATCGTGGCCGGGCGTTGTTGCTGGCAAAACTGGAAATGTTGCGCGACGTTCCGTTGCGCGAAGTTCCACGGCGGTTCAGCGCGGCCCGCTGAGATTGGGTCCATATAGTGGCCGGTCTTTAGACCGGCCCGCGGTGGGCGGCAAGATGTGGCGACGAAAGGGAAGTGTGCGATGAAGTGCGAAGAATTTGAAGCCATCGGACTGGGGTTGGATCGCGAAAACCCGGCACAGGGCCTCGATCCTATCGAATACGCCGAGGCCATCGAACATGCCGACAGCTGCGCGCGATGCGCGGCGCTGCAAGAGTCCTGGCAAGATGCGCAGCTTGAGTTGCAGTCGTTGCGCGAGGCGACGCGGAACGCCAGCGCGCCGGCGCGCGTGGAAATGAGATTGCGGCAAGAGCTTGGGGCCAAGCGTCGGGCGATGAAGGTGCGAACGTTCGCGCTCGCAAGTGCCTGGATGCTGGCATCCGCAACGCTGTTGATCGTGGGCATGAGCTGGTGGAACTGGCACATCGCGCAGGAGAACATTCCGCTGCAAAGCGCGAGTGCTCCTCTGAGTAGCCCCGCGAAGAATATTTCGACAGCGACTCCGAACACCATTGGCGTGGTTGACGCCGAAGCTGTAGAGAACGGCCAGAGCGATTCCACAAACGCCGCCACGCTGGTGGCCGCGAACGATGCGGAAGACTTCACCTTGTTGCCCGGCAGCCTGCCGCAGGAAACGGGCGACGCTGCTGTCGTACGCGTACGGTTGCAGCGCGGCGCGCTGGGCGCGCTGGGATTGCCCGTGAATGAAGAGCGCGCGGGCGAATGGATCCAGGTGGACTTGTTCGTCGGTCAGGACGGGCAGCCGCAAGCCGTCCGCCTGCCGCAGTGAAGGCCGTTCGCCTGCGGCAATTTGCAAGCCGCGGCAAATTTTTAGCGGTAACGGAATTAGCAGCGCTCGGGAGAGAAGAGGAGAAGAGACGATGAATTGGAAAAATTGGGCCTGTACTGTTTTGAGCGGGGCGGTGCTGTTGTGCGTGGGCACGACGCGCGCTCAGGAAGGACCCCCCCCGGCACCGGACGTGATGATGCGCGCCGGCGGGCCTGGTGGACCGGGAGGTCCCGGGCCGTTTGGAGATCGCATCGAACTGATGGGATTTGAAGGCCTGCACGGCAACAAAGTCGTGAAAGGCGCGCCGTTCTCGGCAACGGCCGCGACGGAAACGACGCAGACGCTCCAGGACGGCACCTCCATTCATCGGACGACGGCGAGCACGCTGTACCGCGATAGCCTAGGGCGTTCGCGCAGTGAAGTGACGCTCTCTGGGTTTGGCCCGCTACAGGCGTCGGGAACGCCGCGCACGATGATCACCATCGCCGATCCGGTCGCCGGCTCCCACTACGTCCTGGATGCGCAGAACAAAGTGGCGCACCAGATGAAGATGCATGGCACTCCGTCACCGGAGCAGGAGGCGGCCTTCCAGCAGAAAATGCAGGCGCGGCTGCAGAAGGAAGAAGCGTCCGGCGCGGTGAAAAAAGAATCGCTCGGCACGCAAACGATCAACGGCGTTAGCGCCGAGGGCACGCGCATCACGCGGACGATCGCGGCGGGACAAATCGGCAACGACAAGCCGCTGCAGATCGTGTTCGAGCGCTGGTATTCACCGGATCTGCAAGTGGTGGTGAAGAGCACGCGAACCGATCCGCGCTTCGGCACCACGACCTACACGCTGACGAACGTACAGCGGACCGAACCGGCGACTTCGTTGTTCACGGTGCCGTCCGACTACGCCGTGCAACAGGGCGGACCGAGGAACGGAGTGCGGGGCGCCATGCGCGGTGGTCCGGCGGGGGCTCCGTCGCCACAGTAAAACCAGTTTGTAGCACGCCGGTCTGCGAAGAACCGGTTTCTAACAACGATCTTCTCTCCTGAAGACGGCACGCCCTTTCCGCGACGTCCCCCAATGTCGCGGGAAGGGCGCAGTCGTTTTTAGAGGCAGGAAGTAATCCTTTGTTTTTGGATCTGCGGATTGTAAAGGAGTTACGAGCGTATTTTTCGGAAGTGCGGATTCTAAAGAGTTTGGCGGCCGGAACGCCCAGGGCGCCGAAGAAGTGAGGAGGTAGCGGGTGGCCTGGGAGGCGGGGATTTTGGACTTCACGGCCCATGATAACATAGTGGTTACTGCCTGTCAGGGAAATGTTTACTGGAAAGGTATTCGAATGTGTCAGCGGTGACACAGCCTGGTGTGGCGCCGGTATCGCGTCGGGGTGCGCCGGGCGAGTTCGAATTGCGTGTGCGCCCGCACGCTTAAACCGACGACGATGCGGCACGCGGGGAAACAGCCTGTAACAATTGTCTTTACATTATGTACCTCAATGACTAACATATTAAGCTAGTCAGATACGTTAGCCATTGGCTAGCTGCTCTCAAAGCCGCAATGGCGATCGAGGTGATTGTGTCTAAAGTCGCGGATGACGGGCTAGAGCTGGAAGGATTGCGCGAGCGCCTGAGCGAGATGGCGGATGGTGAATTGTTGAGATTTGGCTGGGTGACGAAAAACGCGTGTTCCGGCGGAGGGACGCCCGGCGAGCGGGAACGAGAATCGTGGGCGTTGCAACTGCGTGAAGCTCGGGAAGAATGGAATCGACGGAAAACGCGGTTGCCGTTGCGCGGATCGTTTTAGGCGTTGAAGACACGTCGGGGGTGGCGCGGGCTGGTAGCCGCTTTGTCCACCAGCCGCCAAAATGACACCCCAAGCGTCCTTCGGCCCTGCCGCGATGAATCGAAGCCGCATTGAGCCGATGTCGCGAAAAATGCGACCGAGAAATCGCGGTTCGGCGAGCCCGATTCTTTAGGGATTAGACGACCGGCCGCAGGCAGTAATCACCTGCGCAGAATCCCTACCTTGAAAAGGAATTGTGCAAAAGGGACCTGCATAGAATTGGCGAGCTTCACCAGCGTTTCGATGGTTGGCACGCTAAGGTTGGATTCGAGCCTGGAAAGAGTGGAGCGAGAGATTCCCGCGCGCCCGGATACGACACCTCGGCTTAGACCTCGTTGTTCCCGCAGAGTCAGTAGATCGATGCCACGAAACATTCGTGATTCTCCTTTCGGCGTTTTTAAGGCAGCCGCTGAGAGCGGCCCGACCATTCACTGAAACGTACAGTACCATAAGTACGCTGAGGTACAAACTAATTTAATCTTGACCTAATATAACGGATTATTAAAATACGGGCCTGAGCTCGCTTGGCAGAGTCTCCAATCTTCAAACACGAAAGGAGAAGGGAAATTGGCAGCCAGTACCGGTATATGCAGAAACTCAACGCAAAGAGCAACGATCGACGAATCAGAGCTAACAAGGTTGCGCCGGCGGCTTCGGAAGATGTCGGATCCCGAATTGTTGCGGTTCGGCGTGACCACGAAGTGCCTGTGCTCGTTGGAAGTGAGGCCAGATCAATCCCCGCCAGAAGGAGTGCTTGTACAGCTCGCGGAAGCTCGGGAAGAGTGGAAGAGACGAAACCCCAGCCTGCCGCTGAGCGCATCGTTTTAGTCCCGATGCAATAGCCGACATCAAAGCGGAGTTTTGACTCGCGATGAGCCGAGCCGAGGCCAGCGGAGCGGTGTGTCTGCGCCAGATTAGCGAGTAGCAGATTGGTGGCATGCGAGAAGGATGGCCGCACGCGGCGGGGGCAACGGAGTTAGCATCGCATCAACCTTCTCCCGAGGGGTGAATACTGATGCCAACAGAACGACGCCGCTCGCCGCGGTATCCATTTATCGCGAGGGCCGAGATTATCGACGAAAAAGAGAACGCTCGAACGTCGTCGCGGGTAAGCGATTTGAGCATGCACGGTTGCTACGTGGAAATGATGAACCCGTTTCCAGAAGGAACGACGGTGGTGATCGAAATTTATACGGAGACGGAGTCCGTGGAAGCGCACGGCACCGTTGCGCGGATTGAGCCGAAGCGGGGGATGGGACTGACCTTCAACGAAATGCCGCCGTATTTCGCGGGCGTCTTGAACAAGTGGGTGGAGCAGGCCAACGGGCGAAAGGCGAATTGATCGGCATTTGCCGCGGATGCGAGGCCTGGGAGTTGCGACGGGCGACCAGCAAAAACAATACCCGAAAAAAGGACCCCTCAGAAGAAACCGGCCCCAATGCCGGCTGGCCATCCCGTCTCGACAAACTGTAGATCTTATTCGGGGACATCGTTCAGGATTTCAACGAGAGGTTCCGAGAGGAAGCACCCACGCCCTAGTCGCGGAATCGGTAAACACCAGGCGACTACAAGCGACTATTCCATGCTGATGGGCATCGCCTAACTGAGCTATCATCCGCATCTGGAGGTGCGCGGATGGCAGGACAGCCTCGACGGTCCATTCCCATGTCTAGCTCGCGCAGGCGTCTGGTCGCGGGAGAAAAATCACTTGCTGGCGCTGTCGCTGTGGTTGCCGGGGCGACACGCGGCGCAGGTCGCGGCATCGCTCGGGCGCTGGGAGAAGCTGGAGCGACGGTCTATTGCACGGGACGAAGCGTGCGTGGCAGCCGCTCCCCATACAATCGCCCCGAAACGGTTGAAGAGACGGCCGAAATGATCAGCGCGGCCGGCGGCACGGCCGTCGCACTTCGCGTCGATCACACAGTTGAGGAAGAGGTGGAGGCCCTCTTCCAACGAGTAGAACGCGAGCGTGGCCGCCTCGATGTACTTGTGAACAGCATCGCCGGCGAAGACCCATTGATGGCGCAGTGGTGCTTTTTTTGGAAGACGGATCTCAAGAATGCGGAGGCAGCCCTCCGGCAGTCGCTGCTGTCCCACATCATCACCGCCAAGCATGCTGCTCTCTATATGATTCGCAAGCGCCGCGGGCTCATTGTGGAAGTGACCGAAAACGATGTGCTCAGCGCCGGAGGCAATCCGGTGACCCAGACAGTTAAACTCGCGCTCAAAGGGTTGGCTCTCAACATGGCGGCAGAACTACGTCCACATGGCGTAGCCGCGGTTGCAGTGACCCCCGGCTTTCTCAGGTCGGAGACGATGCTGGAGCGATTCGGCGTCACGGAGGAGACCTGGCGCGAAGGCGGGAAGAAAGACCGGAACTTCCTGGAATCGGAGTCGCCCTTGTTCGTGGGTCGCGCTGTTGTAGCTTTGGCGGGAAACCCGGCGATCCTGGAGCGTTCTGGACAGCTTTTCAGCTCTTGGGAACTCGGGCGTGAATACCGATTCACGGACGCCGACGGACGGCGGCCGGACTGGGGCGCGAGTGAACTCGATTTCTCAAAGCATCCCGAAGAGTTGCTGCAGCTACTGAGAACCGGTTCGGAGATCCAGCTTCGGTGGTTGAGCGAGCTGCAGCGAAAGACGAAGCACTTTCTCACCCAGCTACCGCAGACGAAGGCGAAGGCTGTGCGCGGTACGCGGACGAGATAGGCCCAGGATTGACACTCCGGGCGTGACCCACAGATTCCTCCAGGCAAAAAAAGAAGGGAGCCGTGAGGCTCCCTTCTCCAAACGAATTTCCGTTTCGCTTTACTGCAGGGCCGGGCTGCCGCCCGCGCCAGTGACGCATCCCGCGCCGGCGAGGTTGTACTGAATGACGCCGGTTTGGCTGGAGCAGAACTGACGTTGACCCGTGGTGCCCACCGTGGAAG
>JBEKWY010000043.1:0-35023 GCA_049512575.1 Candidatus Acidiferrum sp. | reverse complement strand
CTGCGGCGGTGAAATACGCGCGTGGCATCGAAAAAGGCGCGGAGTCCGTGGATTCAGTTGTTTTCGCGCGCGAGCAAAAACGCCAAGAAGAGAAGAATGCGGCGCTGATCGCGCAGGACGGCACCGAGAATCCGATCACCATCTGGAAGGAACTCGGCGAAGTCATGACCGAGCACGTCACCGTGACGCGCATCAACAAGAATCTCGAAGGCGCGTACGGGAAGCTCGGTAAATTGCAGGCGCGGTATCGGAAAATGAATCTGAGCGACCGGACGCGGTGGTCCAATCAAACGCTCAATTTTGCCCGCGAACTGGAAAACATGCTGATTCTGGCGCGAGTGATCACGATTGGCGCGTTTTACCGCAACGAATCGCGCGGAGCCCACTACAAACCCGATTTTCCCGATCGCGACGACGCCAACTGGCTCAAGACCACGCGGGCAAAATGGGTGAACGACGATATTCAGCTCAGCTACGAGCCGGTGGATATTTCGCAAATTCCGCCCCGGCCGCGCCGCTATGATGCGGCGAAATGAGATAGGAATGGCCGAGACAAAACAAGTCGTCCTACGCGTCAAGCGGCAATCGAGCCCGAAGGAAGCCGCGCGCTGGGAGGAGTTTGCGCTTCCTTGGCGGCCGTCGATGAACGTCATCATCTGCCTGCGCGACATCGCCGAAAATCCAGTGACCCGCGACGGTAAAAAGACGACGCCCATTTCCTACGATTCCAATTGCCTCGAGGAAGTCTGCGGCTCTTGCGCGATGCTGATCAACGGGAAGGCGCGCATGGCGTGCTCCGCCCTGATCGACCAACTTGACCAGCCGGTTCGCATCGAGCCGATGTCGAAATTCCCGGTAGTGCGGGATCTCGCGGTCGATCGCCAGTTCATGTTCGAAAGCTTAAAGCGCGTTAAGGCATGGATTCCCATCGATGGCAGTTACGATCTCGGCGAAGGTCCGCGCATGGCTCCCGAAACGCAGGAACGCGCGTATCCGCTCTCGCGTTGCATAACGTGCGGCAACTGCCTGGAAGTTTGCCCACAGGTCAACGAACACAGCGAATTCATGGGCGCCGCCATTTTCAGCCAGGTGCGCCTCTTTAACATGCATCCCACGGGCGCGATGCACGCGAAGGAGCGGTTGCAAGCGGCGATGGGCCACGGCGGCATCGAAGACTGCGCCAACGCGCAGAATTGCGTGAAGGCCTGCCCGAAGGAAATTCCGCTCACCGAATCGCTCGCCGAAATCAACCGCCAGGCGTGGAAACAAGCCCTGCTCGGTTGGCTGATAGGGTAAACTCTCACCGCTCGTGTTACGAATCTCAGGGAGGTTGCATGCGCTCAGCCCGCGCGATTGTTTTGTTTGCCGTGATTTTTCTGCTGGCTGCAAATGCTTTTGTTCGTTCTGTTCCCGCCGATGATCTGGCCGAACGCGCCCGCAAGCTGCAATTCTCATCGATTGTGATCGATACCCACGATGACACCACGCAGCGGTTCTTTTCCAAGGCGCCCCTCGATCTCGGCAAGCGCGACCCTGATGGAGCCATCGACATCCCGCGCATGCGCGAAGGCGGCATGAACGGCATCTTCTTCTCGATCTGGATCGACGGCCACATCATGGGCCCGCCCGCCATCCAGAAAGCCCTCGATCAAATCGATGCCGTGCGCGAAAATGTCGCCAAGTATCCGAAAGAAATCGTGATGGCGCGCACCGCCGAAGACGTTCGGAGCGCTCACGCGCAGGGAAAAATCGCCGCGCTGATGGGCGTCGAGGGCGGCCACATGCTCGGCAACGACATCCGCATGGTGCGCATCTTCTCCGATCTCGGCGTGCGCTACATGACGCTATCGCATTTCTACAATACCGAGTGGTCCGATTCGTCCACCGACAAGCCCGCGCACAACGGGCTCACCGACTTCGGCAAAGAGATCGTGCGCGAAATGAACCGTCAGGGAATGCTTGTGGATATTTCGCACGTCAGCGACAAAACTTTTTACGACGCGCTTGACGTCAGCAAAGCGCCACTGATTGCGTCGCACTCCTCCTGCCGCGCGCTTTGCGATCACGTGCGCGACATGAGCGACGACATGATCAAGGCGCTGGCTGCCAAAGGCGGCGTAATTCAGATCAATTACGAGAAAAGCTTTATCGATCAGGGGTACAAAGACGCGTACGCGAAAGCCACCGGCGGCGTTGTGGAAACCATGAATCAGATCCGGAAAACCTGCGGAGATGACGAGGAATGCACCGGCCGTGAAATCACCAAACTCGAAAAGCGCCTGATCGACGAAGGCAAGCTGCCGCACGTCAGCTGGGAAAGAATCATCGATCACATCGATCACGCCGTGAAGCTGGTGGGAGCCGATCACGTTGGGCTTGGCTCCGACTTCGATGGAGCGAACATGCCGGAAGGCATGGAGGACGCCTCCAAGCTGCCGAAAATCACGGAGGCATTGCTGCGGAAGGGTTATTCCGAAGGGGACATCCGGAAAATTCTCGGCGAAAACACCTTGCGCATTATGGAGCAAGCCGAGAAAGTGAGCAGGGAACTTCAGACCCAGCAATAGAGGCAATCGCGCGGGAATAGGGCCGGCGCCTCGGAGTCAACCTCAACGCCAGGGAGAATGATGCGGAGTGACGTCCGTCCAATCATGTTGTTCGCTGGTCTCTGCCTCGCGGCTTTTGTATTCATGGAGACCGCCGTGAGTGGCGACGAGATCACCGCCCGCGCCCGCAATCTGCATTTTTCCTCCATCGTCGTGGACACCCACGCCGACACGACGCAACGCCTCATCGATGGCGATTTCGACCTTGGTCCGCGCAATTCGAAAGGGAGCATCGACATTCCGCGCATGAAGGAAGGCGGACTCGACGCGATTTTCTTCTCGATCTGGATTCCCAGCAAGGTTACCGGTCCAATCGCCGTCAAGCGCGCCCTGGAGCAAATCGACGCCGTTCGCGAACAAGTCCGCACACATCCTCAAGATTTGGTTCTTGCTACAACAGCCGCCGAAGTGCGCGAAGCACGCAAGCAGGGCAAAATCGCATTGCTGATGGGTATCGAAGGCGGCCACATGATCAACAGCGACCTCAACGTTCTGCGCAAGTACGCTGCTCTGGGCGTCCGTTACATCACCCTGACACACAGCGGCAACTGCGAATGGGCCGATTCTTCGACCGACAAGCCTGTGCACAACGGGCTCACTGATTTCGGTAGGGACGTCATCCGTGAAATGAATCGCCTGGGGATGATGGTCGACGTCTCGCACGTTAGCGACAAGACCTTTCGCGACGTGCTGAGCGTCAGCAAGGCGCCAGTGATCGCATCGCACTCCAACTGCCGCGCGTTATGCGATCATCCGCGTAATATGAGTGACGAAATGATTCGCGCGCTCGCCGCTAAAGGCGGCGTCATCCAGATCAACTATCACGTCGGCTTCCTCAGCCAGGAATTTCGCAGTGCGGAAAGATCTCATTCGGAGATAAATCAGTCCATCGCCCTGGAAGTCCAAAAGCGCTGCGGCGATAAAGAGGGCTGCCAATTAATAGAAGGCGACCGGATCACGAGGGAATATGTCGAGCAGGGCAAACTGCCTCGCGTCGATTGGACGAAGATCATCGAACATATCGACCACGCCGTGAAAGTGGCCGGAGTCGATCACGTGGGCCTTGGCTCCGACTTCGACGGCGCCAACATGCCGTTCGGCATGGAAGACGTCACGGGCCTGCCGAAAATCACGGAGGCCCTATTACGAAAAGGCTACTCCGAGGGTGACGTAAAGGAGATTCTCGGAGAGAATACGTTACGGCTCATGGCGGACGTCGAGCGCATCAGCAGGGAACTGAACTCGGCGAAACGAAATTGAAGTGGGTTAGGCCGGGCGCCGCACCCTTTCCGGTTTTCAAAGGGCGCGGGTTTAGCCTCGACGATCCTCAATAAAACGGAGAGAAATCGAAAATGAAACCACGCACCTTCGGCACGAAAGCGAACAGAGCAGCAAGAGCGGCTGTCGCTGTAGCCCTGGCGCTTTTCGCAACTGCGGCCACTTCCTTCGCGCAAACGCCGCCCCCCGCAAAGAGCTCCAGCGCGCAGGGCACCACCGCCAAGAAGACCACCGCCGCCGCCCGCCCCGCTTACGATCGAGCACTCTTGCATCCCGCGCTGTTGAAAGAAAAGGCGCCCGACGAGTACAAGGTGCAATTTTCGACCACGCGCGGCGATTTCGTGGTCACTGTAACGCGCTCGTGGGCGCCGCTCGGCGCGGATCGCTTCTACGATCTGGTGAAGCACCATTTCTACGATAACGCCACTTTCTTCCGGGTGCTTCCGGGTTTCATGGCGCAATTTGGCATCAGCGCGTATCCCGCGGTGAACAAGGTCTGGGAGCCCGCGGTGATCAAGGACGATCCGGTGACGCAAAGCAACGTGCGCGGCTATGTGACGTTCGCCACCGGCGGTCCAAACACGCGGACAACTCAAGTCTTCATCAATTTCGGAGATAACAAGCGATTGGATCACGATGGCTTCGCGCCTTTCGGACTGGTTACCGACGGCATGAAAGTCGTCGACATGTTCTACGATCAGTACGGCGAAGGGGCGCCCTCAGGTGGCGGGCCGGACCAGGATCAAATTCAGAAACAGGGCAAGGAGTATCTCGACAAGGGTTGGCCCAAGCTCGATTACATCAAGACGACAACGATCATCTCGCCTGTGCCAGCCCCAGCGACCAAGCCTGCTGCGGGAGCGAGCTCGAAAACAAACGCTCCAGCAGCCCAAAAGCCACAGTAAAACGCATAAGTATTCGTCTCCCCGCGTAGATGTATCTATTTTTCGCATTTGACATCTGAGCGAGCGACCCGTATCCTGGACTCGCATATGACTCTGTTCAGCCAGACCGTGTGTTGTCCTTGCGCGTGCGACGCTGCGTGTCGCAGGACGCCCATCTCTGGCCAGAGGAGTTTCCGGACTTAGTTAGCAAGTAAGCGCGAGTTCCGAAGCCCACGTGCCAGAGGTTCAGGCAGCGTGGGTTTTTTGTTTTTAGGCGAGCAGAAATCGCGAATGGCTGAAATCGCTAAAGAAACCAAAGCGCAACGCATCGAACGCTTCAAGCGCGAAAAGAATGCTTGGGAGCATTTCGACCAAATCCGCGAGTTTGCCCGCCAGGGTTATGCCTCCATTCCGCCGGAATGGTTCGGCACCTATCTAAGGTCGTGGGGCATTTACACGCAGGGTGACGGAGTTGGCGTCATCGGCGGCAAGAACGGCGAAGGCAAATCCACGCCGTTTTTCATGGTGCGCATTCGTATTCCCAGCGGACTGCTCACGAGCCAGCAGACCCGCGCAATCGCCGATCTCGCAGAGCGCCACGCTCGCGGCGTTGCCGACATCACCGTCCGTCAAAACGTCCAACTGCACTGGGTCACCCTGGAATCCCTCCCGGATGTGATCGAGTCTCTTTGGCACGCCGGATTAACCACGGTCGGCGCCTGCGGCGACGTCGCCCGCAACGTCACCGGTTGCCCGCTGGCCGGCTTCGACGCCCATGAATTCTGCGATGCGTCTCCCCTCGCGCTTGAAATCGATCGCGAACTCGGCGGCAACTCCGAGTTCTACAATCTTCCACGCAAGTTCAAGATTTCTATCACCGGCTGCCGCTCGTGGTGCAACTACCCCGAGATCAATGATATCGGCTTCACTCCGGTCACGCGGAGGCGCTCGGCTGGCCTCGAAACCGGCTTTTCCGTTCGCGTTGGCGGTGGCCTCTCCACTGATCCACATCTCGCGGTCCGCCTCAACGCCTTTGTCCGATGGAATCAGGTCGCCCCAGTCGCTCGCGGTATCGCGGAAGTTTTCCGCGAAGCAAACGTCTTGCGCGAGAACAGGGAACGCGCCCGCCTGAAATTTCTGTTCCTCCAGCACGGCTGGACGGCTGATACCTTCCTCGCCGCTCTGCAGGAGCGCATCGGCTTCACCCTGGATCCCGCCGAGCCGGAAGAAGTTCCTTCCGACGTTCATCGCGACCACGTCGGCATCCACGCCCAAAAACAGCTAGGCCTGTCTTACGTCGGCGCCAACGTCCTGAGCGGCCGCATCACCCCGGAGCAACTTCGCCTCGCGGCCAGCCTTTCCGACCGCTGCGGCGACGGCCATGTGCGCAACACCGTGATGCAAAATCTCGTGATCGTGAACGTGCCCGACCAGCGGGCCGCACGCGTCGCCGCGGAGCTCACCGCCAGCGGCCTTCCAGTGCGCGCTTCCGCCTTCGCCCGCGCCGCGGTGGCCTGCACTGGCACCGAATTCTGCAAGCTCGCCCTCACCGAAACAAAAGGTTTCGCGCGCTGGCTCGCCACGGAACTCGATGAGCGCATCCCTGGCTTCCAGGAGCAACTCCGCATCAACGTCACCGGTTGCCCGAACAGCTGCGGCCAACACTGGATCGCCGACATCGGCCTCGAAGGCAAGAAAATCAAAGTCGATGGCAAAATGGTTGACGCCTACTATTTCTGCATCGGCGGAAGCGTCGGAGAATTCGCCTCCATCGCGCGCCCCGTCGGCTATCGCTGCGCCGCCACCGGCGTGCCTGATGCGATTGAGCGGTTGCTCCGTCAGTTCAATGAAAATCGCGACGCAGGAGAAAACCTCCGTCAGTTCTTCGCCCGCCATTCCAACGAAGACATTCGCACCATTCTTGCCGGGGGTTTCGCTGCCGCGGTTGAGCGCGACCGCACTGGCCAAACCGCCATCCCCATCGGGGTAGAGAATTAATGGGCAAGGTTTACCTCATCGGCGCGGGCCCAGGCGATCCCGAACTACTCACCGTGAAAGCGGCACGCCTGCTCCAACGAGCTACGATCGTCCTGCACGATTCGCTCGTCAGCAGGGAAGTGTTGCAGTTGATTCCGCGCGAAGCCGAGATCATCGACGTAGGCAAGCGCTGCGGCCAAAAACTCCTGACCCAAGACGAAATCAACCAATTGCTGATCTTCCACGCCAACCGAAGCCCGCAATCCCGTAGTGGCCGATCTTTAGATCGGTCCACCGATGCTTCGGTCAACCCGCAGCCACACCACCAACCGACAACTCACGCCGAAGTCATCCGCCTGAAAGGCGGCGACCCTGTGGTTTTCGGCCGCGCCGGCGAAGAAATCGAAGCCCTTCGTCGCGCCAACGTCCCCTTCGAGATCGTCCCCGGCATCACCGCGGCTCTGGGCGCAGCCGCAGCCGCCGGCATCTCCCTCACCGACCGCCGCGCCGCCTCCCAAATTGTGATCACCACCTATTCGCGCGGCTCCGATGCCGCTCCGGCCGACCCGTTCGCGGTCACCCCGCAACTCAACTGGGCCGCTATCTCCAGTTCGACGACGCTGGTGCTGTACATGCCCGGCGCCGACTACTCTGAAGTCGCCCGCCGCCTCCGCGAAGCAGGCCAGCCCGACGATCTACCCTGCGTCATCGTCTCCAACGCCACGAACTCCCAACAACAAATCCGCTGGACCAACGTAGCCAGCCTGGCCGGCGAAGCAAAACTCCCCGCACCCGCATTGCTGATCGTAGGCCGCGTAGCCACGCAACAAGTCGAAGAAATCGCCGCAACCCATTGGCGCCCAGAACCAAGCGAACGCCAATCCAAACACCCAACAATCAGCTAAGAACTGTAGCTGCCCTCTTAAGAGGGCGGAGTTTAGCCTCACGAAAATCAAACGACGACCGAGGTCGAATTCACGAGAGAGGTCAACAACAATCAAATGAGCGGCAACACCCAACCACTCCTCCCAAAGAAAAAATTGCTGTCGATTGACACCTGGGCCGTCCTCATCGCCCTAGCCGCCGCCCTGCTGATCCGCGCAGGCATCCTGACCCATGTGCCGTGGTAGCAGCTGATTTGGTTCCCAAAGGAGTCACCGCGATGATCGCAAGGCCCAGCAGCAAACTGTCATCCTGAGGCGACCCGACGAGGGCAGCCGAAAGGACCTCAACTTACCCTTAAGCGTGAAGTGAAGGGTTTCGCTCAGCGCGAACGCAGAACGAACGGAGGACGCAACAAGCTCATGGCATCATCCATAGCATTAACGCAGACCCGCACCGAGCAACCCGCTTTGCAATTCCTCCGCCTGATCCCTGGCGTGCTACTCCTCGCGGCCGTAGGCTATGCAGGCAAACTCCTGGAAAAAAACGTAGGCGCCTATGCCAAGTCCCACCACTGGACCTTCCCCAACATCGAATACGTCCTTTGGGCCATCCTGATCGGCTTGGCCATCTCGAATACGGTAGGCGTGCCCGAAGTTTTCCGCGCAGGCGTAGCCACGTACGAATTCTGGCTGAAAGCAGGCATCGTCCTCCTAGGCGCACGCTTCCTCCTGGGCGACGTCCTGAAACTGGGCGGCGTAAGCCTGGGCTTAGTCGCGCTGGAAATTGCCGGAGCCACCGCCTTCATGATCTTTCTCGGCCGCGCCTTCGGTCTCCGCCCCAAGCTCACCACGCTTCTCGCGGTAGGCTCCGCCGTCTGCGGCGTAAGCGCCATTATCGCCACCCAAGGCGCCATCGACGCCGACGAAGAAGACTCCTCTTTCGCCATCGCCGCCATCCTCGCGCTAGGCGCGCTCTCGCTCTTTACCTTCCCGCTGATCGGCCACTGGCTCCATCTCAGTGACCATGCCTACGGTCTGTGGGCCGGTCTGGCCGTCGACAACACCGCCGAGGCCACCGCCGCGGGCGCGCTCTATTCCGACGCCGCCGGCAAACTCGCCGTGCTAGCCAAGACCACCCGCAACGCCATGATCGGCTTCGTAGTCCTCGCTTACGCCATCTACTGGGCCAGCCAAGGCCAAGCCAAAACCGTCACGAACAAAGCCGCCTTCCTCTGGCAAAAATTCCCCAAATTCGTCCTGGGCTTCCTGCTGATCTCAGTCCTCGCCACCTATCATTTCTTCACCAAAGATCAAGTCACTGCCGTAGCGAATCTGTCCCGCTGGGCCTTCCTCCTGACCTTCGCCGGCGTTGGCCTGCGCACCAACTTCAACCAAATGCGCAAACAAGGCCTGCGCCCCTTCGCTGTAGGCGCCATCGGCGAAGTCGTAATAGCCATCTTCACATTAGGTTTAGTAGCGGGCGCCGAAAAACTCTTCGGCTTCTAAAGTTCCCCGGGCCACAAAAAGAAGGGGGCGCCAAGTTGGCGCCCTCTCTGGATCTTCTCCGTGTCCTCTGTGCTCTCCGTGTCCTCTGTGCTCTCCGTGTTAAATCCTCTCCTGGTTTTTTCCCTCAAATCCCCAAAACGGCAACCAATTCCTTCACCGACCCAGCCGATTTCTGTAAAGCCGCATTCTCCTCTGCAGTCAGCTTGATCTGAATGATCTCTTCCGCGCCCTTCGCACCAAGCTTCACGGGGACGCCGACGCACAGCCCCTTGATGCCGTATTCGCCGTCGAGATACACCGCGCAGGGCAGGATTTTCTTTTTGTCTTTCAGGATGGCTTCGACCATTTCAACCGCTGCCGCAGATGGCGCATAATATGCCGATCCAGTTTTTAACAAGTTGACGATTTCGGCGCCGCCTTTGCGTGTTCGCTGCACGATAGACTCAATCCGGTCCGCCGGAAGCAAATCTGGCAGCGGGATTCCCGCCACCGTCGAATATCGTGGCAAAGGCACCATGTCATCCCCGTGCCCTCCCAAAACGAACGAGTGCACATTCTCCACACTGACTTTGCACTCCATCGCCACAAACGCGCTCATCCGCGCCGAATCCAAAACGCCAGCCATCCCCAAAACGCGCGCCTTCGGAAATCCGCTGACCTTAAACGCCGCCTGCACCATCGCGTCCAACGGATTCGTCACCACGATAATGATGCAGTTCGGCGAATGCTTCACAATCTGCTCGACCACTGCCTTCACCACGTCATAGTTCGCTTTCAGCAAATCGTCGCGAGACATCCCCGGCTTCCTCGGAAATCCCGCCGTAATCACCACCACGTCGCTATTCGCCGTACCGCTATAGTCCCCGCTGGCCGTAGAAAGCCCGGTAGCGAACGAATCCGTCCGCGTAATCGGCCCCGACTCCACCATATCCAGCGCCTTCCCGGCCGGCGGCCCATCCAGAATATCCGTCAACACTACGTCCGCGAGTTCCAAATCCACAATCCGCTGCGCCGTAGTCGACCCCACAAACCCGCCACCCACCACCGTAACTTTCTTTCGGCTCATCCGTTCTCCGTCCTTTTTCTTTCTTGATTCTTCCTTCTTCGCTGTTCTTTCTTTTTCTCCGTGCCTCCGTGGCAATCCCTTCTTCCTCCTACTTCGCCGCAGCCATCCCCTTCATGTTCTCAATAATCGCCGAAGCAAACGCCGAAGTCCCCGCCTTGGTCGCCCCGGGCATCAAACGTTCCAAATCATAAGTGACTTTCTTCTGCTGAATCGTCCGCGCAATCCCATCCTCAATCAATTTCGCCGCTTCCCCCCACCCCAAAAACTCCAGCATCATCGCCCCCGATAGCATCACCGACGAAGGATTAATCACGTCCTTGTCCGCATACTTCGGCGCAGTCCCGTGCGTAGCCTCGAACACCCCAAACCCATCCCCAATATTCGACCCCGGTGCCATCCCCAACCCTCCGACCTGCGCCGCGCAAGCATCCGACAAATAATCCCCATTCAAATTCGAAGTCGCCAAAACACTGTATTCATCCGCTCGCATCAAAACCTGCTGAAACACCGAATCCGCGATCCGGTCATTGATCATCAATTTCTTCTTCCACTGGCCCTTCCCATGCGTAGCATAAATCGAAGCCAAAGTTTTCTTCACCTCATCGTAGAGCGTCATCTTGAACGCGTCGGTAGCCTGCTCCAACCCCGGCTCAATCATTGCCGCATTCTGCTCCACGGTAAGCTGCGGATTCTTGTCCAAGTTATCGACAATCCAGCTCTCCCGCTCCGTTATCGTCTCCGCGCGAAACTCCTCCTGCGCCAGCTCGTAGCCCCAATCGCGAAATCCGCCCTCGGTAAATTTCTGAATATTCCCCTTGTGCACCAAGGTCACACTCTTGCGTTTATTCGCCAAAGCATATTTGATCGCCCGCCGTACCAATCGCTTCGTTCCCGTAGGCGAAATCGGCTTGATCCCCACGCCGGAATCCCACCGAATCTGTTTCTTGCCACCCTTCAACATGTCGTTGTTCAAAAACTCCAGCAATTTCTTCGCTTCCGGCGAACCCGATTTCCATTCGATCCCGATATAGACGTCCTCGGTATTCTCGCGAAAAATAAACACGTCCATTTTCTCCGGCTCCCGCACAGGGGAGGGAACTCCCGGGAAAT
This sequence comes from Candidatus Acidiferrum sp., assembly GCA_049512575.1. Classification (GTDB taxonomy): domain Bacteria; phylum Acidobacteriota; class Terriglobia; order Acidiferrales; family UBA7541; genus Acidiferrum. Next base: position 23,712 of record JBEKWY010000043.1, on the reverse strand, counting down.
ACCGCACCGGACGCTCGCAAGAATACAAATCCAAAAGCTGCCGCAAAGCCACGTTCAAAGACCGAATCCCGCCCCCCACGGGCGTAGTCAAAGGTCCCTTGATGGCCACTCGAAAATCCCGAATCGCGTCCACAGTCTCATCCGGCAGCCATTCCTTGAATGCGTTGAACGCCTTTTCTCCCGCAAACACCTCAAACCACGCAATCTTTCGTTTCCCGCCGTACGCATGTTCAACCGCCGCATCAAAAACGCGCCGCGAAGCCTTCCAGATGTCCCGACCCGTCCCGTCGCCCTCAATAAACGGGATGATCGGATTGTCCGGCACCTGCAATTCGCCGCCGCTGTATCCAATCGCCTTGCCGTCAGCAGGAATCGCCTGACCGTTGTAAGCGCTCTTCATAAGTTCCCAATCCTCCCAGGAAGTAACACAATCCCAACTAACCGTGGCACATACTTCAGTCTGCGTCTCCGCCTTCCACAGATCGCAAATTCCCGAGTCCCATTTCTCACGATTTTGCGCCTACTCTAAACACTTTCAACTAACCGCGCGAACCTGAAAACATATCACAACGAGAAGGAAGATCGAAATTGAGCGTGTATACTCCTTGAGCGAAAAGCTGCGCTGCAGGCCCTTCAACGGAGGAAATCGACATGATGCTCGACTGGAACGAATACCAAAAGCAAATCGGCGCCACGCTCGCCGAGCTGATGAAAATGAGCCCGGACACCGTGCGCGGCTATCAAACTCTAAGCGCGGCGAACTCCAAAACAAGCAAGCTCGGCGAGAAAACCCGCCAGCTGATTTCACTCGCGGTCGCGGTGACCACCCATTGTGATGGCTGCATTGTCATCCACACCGACGCCGCGCTCAAAGCGGGAGCCACAAAGGAAGAAATTGCCGAAGCTCTTGGTGTCGCGGTCTCCATGAACGCCGGCGCGGCCCTCGTTTATTCGACGCGCGTCCTCGACGCGGTCGCGGCCAAATCCTCACACACCCCGTCCGCCTAGCCCATCTCCACGAAATTTGTGCGGGCGCAGCACTGCTGCTCCCCATCTCGGAAACAATCGTCGGAGTGCGACAGCCTCTTGCGGCGCCGGATCTCAGCGTAATGTCCTACCCATCCAGCGGCCGCCCAATCTCCCAGTGCAGCCCAAACGGATCGCTCAATCGTCCAAGCCGCCACCCGTGTCCCTCGCCGACAGGAAATACCTCCGTCGCACCGGCCGCCAACGCCCGCGCGAAAACCGCGTCGGGATCGGCCACCGTCAAGATCATGCGCACCGAACCGCCGCCCAGCGGCTCAGCAGATTCAGGTTTGGCCTCGCGATCCGACGCAGACTCGCCACTTACCCAAAACTCAGCTCCGGCAACCGAGAGCCTGACGACGACTCCCTCGGGCTCGGGAATTCCCAAGCGGTAGACCTCCGTCGCTCCGAACGCTGATTTGTAAAAGGTGACCGCGCGCCCGCCGTCCCGCACCGACAGCCAGGGCGCAATCGAGCACGGGATGGAAGTTCCCGAATCTGGAGACATGGTTGGGCCTCGGGAAGTCCGCGAAGATCGAACCGGCAAACTCCGATCGTCTAAAACATATTCCACAAAAACTGGTTGTAAACCTCGTGGTGGAACTGCACTTCGGGAGCCTTCACGAAGGTCCCGAGCTGTCGCGCGCAACGATCGGCTGCCGCCTGTTTCAGATCGGCGTAGCGTCCCTTCACATCTTCCCCGAGCAAATCTGTCGTCCACTTCGCCTTCCGGAAGTCCTCGAGCGCCGTGTAAATGTTGTCGGGCAGATAGCGTTCCGCCTGCCGCAAGTTCTTGATTTTCGCCGTAGTGCCTTCGATGCCGGTCTTGAAGATCGAATGCATCACCAGATACGGATTCGCGTCCGGCGCTACCGAGCGCACCTCGACGCGCATGCTCTTCTCGTTCCCGATCGGAATGCGGATCATCGATCCGCGATCGACAGCCGACGCCTTGATCTGGTTTGGTGCCTCAAAGTGCGGGTCCAACCGGCGGTAGGCATTCACGCTGGCGTTCAGCAACAAGCAGATGTCGTTCCCATGCGTCAGGATGCGATCGACGAACGACCAGCCAAACTTGCTGAGTTTTTCTTCTCCCTTAGGGTCCCAACAAAGATTCTTGCCCTTTTGACTCACGGACACGTTGGTGTGCATGCCGTTGCCGTTCACGCCCACGACCGGCTTCGGCAGGAAGCACGCGGTCAGTCCCATTTTGGTCGCCACTTGCCGGCAGATCAGCTTGTAGAGTTGGATCTGGTCTGCCGCCGCGACCACCTCGCCGTACCCATAGTTGATCTCGAATTGCGAAGGCGCGACTTCCGGATGATCTTTTTCGTTCTGGAAACCCATCGCGCGCTGCACTTCCGCGGTGGTGTCGATAAACGTCCGCAGCGGATCGCTCGGCAGCGAGTGGTAATACCCGCCGGTATTCACGTACTCGAATTTCAAGGTCTCGTTGTAGCGCGCCTCCGCATCAATTCCATTAAAAAGAAATCCTTCGATTTCATTGGCCGCGTTCAGCGTGTAACCTTCCTTGTCGTACTGTTCCTGCGCAAATCCCTTCAGCACTCCGCGAATGTCCGCCGAATAGGGTGACCCGTCCTTGTCGATCACCTCGCCGAACACCAGCACCTTGCCGGACCCGAACACATCTGCCGGCCCCCAGTAAAACGCCGACCAATCCATCGACAACCGCAGGTCGCTTTCCCGCTGTGCCGTAAATCCGCGGATCGACGAGCCGTCGAATGTCAGGTTGTCCCAGCTCTTCACCAAAAACTTCTTGTCGTAGTCCAGCATGTGCAAGCGGCCTTCCAGGTCGCTGAACAGCACGGTAACCGCCTTGATGCGCTTTTCGTCGGTCAGGTACTTGATCCGCTCTTCCTGAATCGTGTGCGCTGCAACGCGATCCATCCGCTGTTTTTTCGCCTTCAGGTTCAGCTCTTCCAGCTCATCGTATGTAAGGGCCAGGAAACTACGCAGTTCGTTCGACATGACTCTCCTCGAAATAAGTTGTTGGTGAATGCAGCGGCGGAATGATCAGCGGAAAAAGACAAGCCATAAACACGGTAGGGTACTCCGTCATTCTCACACGGGTCAAATCGAAAAACCCATCCGCCCACACGCGAAAAATCGATAGCTCAAATCACCAAATCAAATGTAGGGGCGCGCTTGAGCGCGTCCTCGCGAGCGCCTCGCGAGCCGGCCCATCTGGCGCAACCTGGCGCTTGCATCGGAACTTCTCGTAGGGCGGACCCTAGTCGTAATACTCCTGCCCAAGGTGCGTAATCAAATCCTCACCCATCATCCACCGCAACGTGTTTTTCAACTTCATGAGCTGAATGAAAAGGTCATGCTCCGGATACAATTTCGGCGCCGTCATCGGCGACTTGAAATAAAAACTCAGCCATTCCTGAATCCCGCGCATGCCAGCCCGTTGCGCCAAATCCAGAAACAGAACCAGGTCCAAAACAATCGGTGCCGCCAGAATCGAATCCCGGCAAAGAAAATCCACCTTGATCTGCATCGGATATCCCAGCCATCCAAAAATATCGATGTTGTCCCAACCCTCTTTGTTGTCACCCCGTGGCGGATAGTAGTTGATGCGCACTTTGTGGAACATCTTGCTATAGAGCTCCGGGTACAAGTCCGGCTGCAGAATAAATTCCAAAGCTCCAAGCTTCGATTCTTCCTTGGTCTTAAACGAGCCCGGGTCTTCCAGAACCTCTCCGTCGCGATTCCCAAGAATGTTCGTCGAAAACCATCCGCTCAAGCCCAGCATGCGCGCCTTAAACGCCGGCGCCAGCACCGTTTTCATCAAGGTTTGCCCGGTCTTGAAGTCCTTGCCGCAAATCGCGACGCTATGTTCTAGCGCCAACTGTTGCATGGCGGGAAAATCCAAAGTCAGATTAGGCGCTCCGTTAGCAAACGGCACCCCGCTCGTCACCGAAGCCCACGCGTACAGCATCGACGGCGCGATCGCCGGATGGTTGGCCTTCATCGCCTCCACAAACTTCTCCGGCGTCGAGTGCACTTCCTCCGGCTTCAGGAAAATCTCCGTGGACCCGCACCAGCAGGTAACCATCCGCGAAACCTTATTCGTCTTCCGGAAATTCGCGATGTCTTCTTTGATCTGCAGCGCCCATTCATACTTATTCTTGCCCTTTTTCACGTTCGGCCCGTCCAGCTTCTTCACGTATTGCGGGTCAAACGCCGCTTTCATCGGCTTAATGCCCGACAGAAACGGCTTCACCTTCGCCAAATCCTCCAGGCTCAAGACGCCGGCATTCGACGCCGACTGAAACGCATTGTCCTTATAAATATCCCAACCACCGAACACGAGGTCATCCAGATCTTCGAGCGGCACGAATTTCTTGATCTGCGGCGAGCGCCCATCGGTCCGCTTCCCCAGCCGGATCGTCCCCATCTGTGTCAGGGAGCCCACCGGATGCGACTTGCCCTTGCGGACCAGCTCCACCCCGGCCATAAAGGTGGTGCTGACCGCGCCCATCCCGGGCAACAGCACGCCCAGTTTTCCCTTGGCTGCCTCAATTTTTACAGGCTTATCCATGCCGCTCCTTCGCAGAGTGAACCTTTTTTGGTTTGTACGTGCGTGTTTCGCTTGCGCACCGAGCCCCAGCTCAGGCAATTCCGGTTGAACAAACCAGTAATGATGCGCGATCAAGGTGGGATTTGCAAATTCCAGGGCGTGGGAGGCTGGGTTCGAGGCGATGGGCTTTTGCTTGTTGTCGGAAATTAGGATGACGCGCGAGGGATGTAATAGAATCCTCGCGCTGTTCTCGCCTTTGATCTGCGGAGGGTTTCATGCGTTTGTCTCGCTCCTTCAGAAGATGGTTTGTTGTAGCCGTGGTGGTCGCTGCGTTGTGTGTGGCTGGCTTGCTGTCGGCGGGCCGCGGCGACTCGCGGTTGGGCACACGCCTTGTGGCAGCGGCTAGTGGCGAGGCGTGTCCGAACGACGATAGTGGGTTGAAACTGCCTGCTGGATTTTGCGCGACGATATTTGCCGACGAGATTGGGCACGCGCGGCAGATGGTAGCTGCGCCGAACGGCGTGCTGTACGTCAATACGTGGTCGGGGGAGTACTACGGAAACGATACGCCGCACGCGGGCGGATTTTTGGTAGCGCTCCAAGACAAGGCGGGAGCAGGGAAGGCCGGCGTGAACGAGCGCTTCGGCGAAACGGTGCAGACGGGTGGACATGGCGGGACAGGCATCGGGTTATATAACGGCGCGGTTTATGCGGAGAGCAATGATCGAATCGTGCGTTACGCCCTGGGCGGGAATTCGATCGTGCCAACCAGCGTAGCCGTGACCGTGGTATCGGGGCTGCCGCTGGGCGGCGATCATCCCATGCATCCCTTTGTGATCAATCCGGAAGGGATGATGCTGGTGGATGTGGCGACCGCCACCAACGCGTGCCAGTTGCAGAATCGGACCCTGAAGTCGCCGGGCGCGGATCCGTGCACGGAGCTCGAGACCCGCGGCGGAATCTGGCGGTACGACGCCGGCAAAACGGATCAGGCTTTTTCGAAGGCCGCGCGCTATGCGACCGGGATTCGAAATGGCGAAGGATTCGCGATCGACGCAAAAGGGCGGATTTTTGTCACCCAGCACGGACGGGATCAACTGCATTCGAATTGGCCCGACCTGTATCGGCCGGACCAGGAGGCGACCCTTCCGGCCGAAGAGGTGCTGCTGTTGAAGCAAGGCGGCGACTACGGGTGGCCGGAGTGCTACTACGATTCGTTTGTGCAGAAACTGGTGCTGGCGCCGGAGTACGGCGGTGACGGCGGCAAGAAAGTTGGCGTGTGCGCGGAGAAAATTGCGCCCGCGGCGGCGTTTCCAGCACATTGGGCGCCGAATGCGATGGCGCACTACGACAAGAAGGAATTTCCGGCACGCTATCGCGAAGGGATGTTTATTGCGTTTCATGGATCGTGGAATCGCGCGCCATACCCTCAGGGTGGGTACAACGTCGTGTTTCAGCCATTCTCAGGCGATCACGCGTCGGGGAATTGCGAGATTTTTGCCGATGGATTTGCGGGGGCGGTCAAGTCGCCGGACGGCGCCGCCCATCGGCCCAGCGGGCTGGCGGTCGGCCCGGATGGCGCGCTGTACGTTTCTGATGATGTGCGTGGGCGGATCTATCGCATTGTGTATCACGGCGGAAGCTCCGCGAGCGGCATGGAAGGTGTGACGGCGTGTCCGAGCCCGACGGAGGGCGCCGGCGAAATCGCCGAGGCGCCCGCGAAGCCGCCGGAAGGCACGCACCCCTACGCAGGAGTTCCCGTGCCGGAAGGGGCGACGCCGGAAATGGTGGCCCTTGGCGAGAGGGTTTATCACGGTCAGGTGGGCGGAGCGGCATGTATGGGTTGCCACGGCAATAGCGGTCAGGGTTCGACGCTGGGTCCGGCCTTGACGGGGAAGAAATGGCTGTGGTCCGACGGGAGTTACGCCGGAATCGCGAAGACGATACGCGAAGGAGTGCCGCAGCCAAAGCAATATCGCAGTCCCATGCCGGCGATGGGCGGGGCGCAGCTTACGCCCGAGCAGGTGTCGGCGGTCGCGGCGTATGTGTGGAGCTTGAGCCACCGATAGCTACGATCGAGAACGTACAGAAAACGATCGTCGCTCCCCACGTAAACCGTATCGGCGGTCACCTCGGGCGACGACGATGGAAAGGTTCTCACCGGCGTGGACGGAGCCGTCAAGGATGGCCTTTTAGGTTCAGGACAAGCCGGTGCTACCAGTGCGGCTCGCGGCTAACCGGATTCGCGGAACGTGAACCGCCAACCGTAGCTTGCGAGCTGGGAAGGAGTACCCAGATTCAAAATTCTTCTGTACACTCTGTCCGCTATGACTACCGTATCGCGACGCAACCTCATTAAGACGGCCGTTTCTGGAGTCACCATGGCTTCCGTCCCAACGGCGGCTTGGCCGCAACAGAGCACTCCGATCAAGCGCAAAGGCAACATCAAGCAATCGGTTTCGCGCTGGTGCTACAAAGACATTCCGCTCGACAAACTTTGCGCCTACTCCGCCGAAATCGGCTGCAAGGCAATCGACCTGTTGAATCCCGACGAGTGGGACATGCCGGCGAAGTACGGCCTGGTCTGCGCCATGGGGTACGCCGACGGCGGCACGATCAAGAGCGCCATGAACCGCGTCGAAAACCACGCGCGCATCGAAGAAGGCTTTCGCAAGTACATCCCGCTGGCGGCCAAGGCCGGGGTGGTCAACGTGATCACGTTCTCCGGCAACCGCGAAGGCATGTCCGATGCGGAAGGCGCCAAGAACACCATCATCGGGCTCAATCGCGTGAAGAAAATCGGCGAAGACCATGGCGTCACCATCTGCATGGAACTGCTGAACAGCAAGGTCGATCACAATGACTATATGTGTGACCACACCGCGTGGGGCCTGCAGGTGGTGCAAGCGGTGAATTCGCCGCGTGTAAAGCTTTTGTACGACATCTATCACATGCAGATCATGGAAGGGGACCTGGTCGCCACCATCCAGAAAAATATCGACTGGCTCGCCCACTTCCACACCGGCGGCGTTCCCGGGCGTCATGAACTGGATGGCACACAAGAGGTACAGTGGGATGGCGTGATGCGCGGCATCGCGGCAACGAATTTCAAGGGTTACGTCGCCCACGAATTTGTCCCCATTCACGATCCGCTGACGTCGTTGAAGCAGGCCGTCGATTTGTGCGACGTGTAATCGGCCCCGACAACGGACATCGTGCCGGCCTTAACGCCGGGCGGAGCCAGCCCCGCCTCTACAGTCGCGCGGACCAGCAACCCCAACTAGTGGGAATGGATGGGCCATGCCCAGCTCGTACACCAAATCCGCGAAAAATGGTGTATCCTACCTACATGGGCAGGACGAACATTGAAATCGACGAGAGCTTGGTTCGCAAGGCACGGAAGCTGACGCGACTCAAGACCAAACGCCAAATCGTTGCCAAAGCTTTGGAACTACTGGTCCGCACGGAAACGCGCAAAGGACTCCTTCAGTATTACGGAAGCGGAGTGTGGAAGGGCGATTTGAAGCGCGCGCGGAGAAACCGCGTTTGATCCTGGTGGACAGCTCGGTGTGGATCGACTTTTTCAGTTCCGCACCGGGTCGCGCCGGCAGAGAATTGCGCCGGCTGATCGCCGAAGCGGAACCCCTTGTGCTCACGGGCCTTGTCGTCACGGAGGTCTTACAGGGACTGACTCGAGACATTAGCCGGATCGAGCACTATCTCTCTATGTGGAACCTTTTGGAGCCTCGCGGGCGATCGACCTATCGGCAAGCGGCAGCCTTATTCCGGCGGGCTCGCACAAAAGGGATCACTCTTACGACGATCGACACTTTGATCGCGGCGATTGCACAAGAGCACGGCGCCGTCATCTTCACAATCGATAGGGACTTCTCGCGCATGGCAAGCGTCGCAGACCTTTCGTTACATCTCGTACCGTAATCTGACGCCAATTAAGATTCCCACTGGCGGGATGATTTCGAATAGCCACAGTCTGCGTTTCTCGGTAGATTGTGTACGGCTACCACAAAATTAGAAAACGCGCTCTTGAGGACCTAGAGCCGGTTTAAAGCGGCGCTCTATGTCGTTGTTGAAGCTGCGACCTCGTGACACAAGAAACCTTTGGAAACCGTTAACCCCATCGCTGGCACTACACCTCAGGTAAAGAAATCGTTCCTGTCGAAATTGGGACCGGGGCTGATTACCGGGGCTTCCGACGACGATCCCAGCGGGATTGCGACCTATTCGCAGACCGGGGCGCAGTTCGGCTACAGCATGATGTGGCTGATGCTGTTTTCCTGGCCGTTGATGATTGCGATCCAGGAAATCTGCGCGCGGATCGGCCGGGTAACCGGCGTGGGCATCGCCGCGAACATGCGGAAGCATTATCCGGCGCCTCTGCTGTATGGGATTGTTTCGCTGCTGTGCCTGGCGAACATCTTCAATCTTGGCGCGGACATTGGAGCTATGGGGGCGGCGGGGCAACTCTTGCTGGGAGGTCCCATCCTTCCCTATGTGTTTTTCTTCTCGGTGGTTTCGCTGCTGCTGCAGATGTACGTCCGCTACACAAAATACGTGACTTATTTGAAATGGCTGACGGTGGCGCTGTTCGCGTACATCCTGACGGCGTTTGTGGCGCACGTGGAGTGGCGCCACGCATTGCGCGCAACTATTTTGCCGTCATTGCATTTCAACGGGCGCTACTTCACGACGCTAATCGCGGTGTTGGGAACGACCATCAGCCCTTACCTTTTCTTCTGGCAGGCTTCAGAGGAGGCGGAAGACGTACGGGATAATCGCGAAGAGCACGCCCTGAAACGGGCGCCATGGCAGGCCCAGGAGCAGTTCGAGCGCATAAGGGTGGATACCGTGGTCGGGATGGGATTCTCGAACCTGGTGGCACTGTTCATCATACTGACGACGGCGGCGACGCTGCACGTGGCGGGCATAACCGACATTCAGACCTCCGCGGAGGCCGCCAAAGCGCTGGAGCCACTGGCGGGCCGGTTTGCCTTTGTGCTTTTCGCGCTCGGCATTGTCGGGACAGGTTTGCTGGCGGTGCCGGTCCTTGCCGGCTCGGCTGCGTACGGGGTGGCGGAAGCATTCAAGTGGCGGGCGAGCCTGGAACGGCGGCCTCGGGAGGCCAGACGATTTTATGGCGTTCTGGCGGTGGCCACGATGATTGGGTTGGCGCTGAATTTTGTGGGCATCAATCCCATTCGCGCTTTGTTCTGGTCGGCGGTTCTGAATGGCATCGTATCGGTGCCGCTGATGGTGGTGACGATGCTGATGGCGGTCAATCCCAAAGTGATGGGGCAATTTACTTTGCCACGAGGGTTGAAGGCCGTGGGATGGATCGCGACTTTGGTGATGCTGGCGGCGTCGATTGGACTGTTTGCTAGTTTGGGGAGGTAAAGGAAGTAAAGGAGGTAAAGGAAGGGAAGGAGGCAAGGGGGCAAGGAGGTAGAGGAAGGGAAGGACGTACAGGAACGGGAGGGTTTGTTGGGCCGTTTTACTTGGGTCAATTTCTTACAATACGAGGGTTTAGGATTGCGGCAGACTGGGTACGCACGGCCAGGTATGAGTTTCGGTGGCGACTTCGAAAGGGCGCTCCCAGCGGCTGAAGAGCGCGCGAAAAAGGTTGAGGGCGATCACAGGCTACGTGCCGGGGTTGACGCCGGGCAGAGCAAGCCCCGCCCCTACAGAGTTAAGAAGCGAAGTTGCGGCACGGCGAATGTGCCTTTGGGTTGCTGCGCGGAGCCCGTTCGAGACTCAGGTAAACAGAATGGCTGTGCCGGAGGCAAGCAATGTCAACAGAGCCAAATCCAATTACTGAAGGTCCTCCCATTCCTCCGGCGCAAGAACCGGGTCACGGGCGCGCGGCGTTCGCGTTTATTTTTGTCACCGTGCTGTTGGACATGCTGGCACTGGGGATCATCGTTCCGGTTCTGCCGAAGCTGATCATCCGGTTTGAGCATGGCGACATGTCGATGGCGGCGACGCAGACGGGAATTTTCGCGTTTGTGTGGGCGGCGATGCAGTTCGTGTTTGCGCCGGTGATGGGGGCGCTTTCGGACCGATTCGGACGGCGGCCAGTGGTACTGCTCTCGAACTTCGGATTGGGTTGCGATTACCTGTTGATGGCGGTGGCGCCGACCCTGAGCTGGTTGTTTCTGGGGCGCGTGATTTCGGGGATTACGGCGGCGAGTTTTCCGACTGCAAACGCTTATATAGCGGACGTGACACCTCCGGAGAATCGAGCGGCGAAATTCGGAATGCTGGGCGCTGCGTTCGGCTTGGGATTTGTGGTGGGGCCGGCGTTGGGCGGAATGCTGGGCGGATTGGGGTTGCGGTATCCGTTTTGGGCGGCGGCGGCGTTGAGCCTGGCCAACGCGCTGTACGGATTCTTAATTTTGCCGGAATCTTTGCCGAAAGAGCGGCGGGCGGCGTTCAGCTTTCGGAAGGCCAATCCAATGGGTGCGCTGAAGCTGCTGCGTTCGCATCCCGAGTTACTGGGCGTGGCGACCGCCATGTTCCTTTATTACAACGCACACGAGGCGCTGCCAAGCATGTTCGTGATTTATACCGACTATCGGTATCACTGGGGAACGCAACTTACCGGCTGGGCGCTCGCCGGAGTGGGTGTGGGCTCGACGATTGTGTCGGCGGTCTTGATCTCGCTGGCGGTCCGGAAGCTAGGTGAGTTACGGACGTTGTTCACGGGAATGGTGTGTGGCATGGCGGGCTTTGCGACGTTCGCGTTTGCGCCGAGCACAGCGATTTTCCTCATCGGCATTCCTTTGCTTTCGCTGTGGGGATTGACGAGCCCGCCGATGCAGTCGTTGATGAGCCGGCGGGTGGGCGGGTCGGAACAGGGGCAATTGCAAGGGGCGCTGATGAGTTTATTTGGAGTGGCGGGGATGATTGCTCCGCTGGTGTTCACGCAGGTGTTTGCGGTGGCGATTTCGCCGCGGTGGGGCTTTCATTTTCCGGGCGCGCCGTATTGGCTGGCGTCGGCGCTGATGGTGGGGAGTTTTGCGATTGCGTGGAGTGTTACGCGGCGGGGAGTGGAGGCGGGAGCGGTTGCGGAGGCCCCGGCGGCGGAATGAACAAGTCGGAAGAGGCTTTAGCACAGAGGGCGTAGAGACCGAGCGCGGGGTTCACGGAGAGGAACGCGCCTAGACGGCGCCGACGCGAATCTGGTTTCAGGTACCTATCGGGACGATGTTCAGGCCCAGGACGCGGGTTAGAGTTTGCTGAAGCTTGATTAGCTCGCGCTCGCGTTCGTGCTCGGCTTGGGTGCGGTCGGTTAGGGCTTCCTTTAGAAGTTGGAGATTGCGGCGAAATTCCAGTTGCGCCAGGACCAGGCGTCCGAGAGCCTGCAGCGCTTCCTTTTGATCCGGGCCAAATTCACGTGGAGCACGATCGACCACGCACAACGTGCCGAGGGCGTAGCCTTCCTCGTTGATCAGCGGGGCGCCGGCGTAAAAGCGGATTCGGGGTTCTGCGACGACCATTGGGTTGTCGCGAAAGCGTTCGTCCTTCAGCGTATCGGGGATCACCATCACTTCGGACTGCTGAATGGCTGTCGAGCAGAAGGCGAATTCGCGGGGGGTTTCCGCAACGCTGACGCCGATCTTGGACTTGAACCATTGGCGGTCTTCGTCGACAAGCGAGATCAGCGCGATGGGCGTCTTGCAGACAAACGAGGCCAGCAGTGTGAGATCGTCGAAGGCGCGCTCTGGCTCGGTATCGAGAATGGCGTATTTCTGAAGGGCGGCTACACGGTCATGGTCGGAAGCCAGACTCGGCTTTGCAGTTCCCATGATGTCCTCCTGCAACTTTGTAAATGGCCCGGCGGGGAAGTACGCGACCCGCATCATACTCCTTCTGACGAAATGGGGAGCGGAATTGCTTCGTGAACTTCAAATTTTCCCAGGCGCGGAGCTTCATCACTCATCTGGTGGTTCGACAGCCGACTCAGCGCGCGGGAGGCGATGCGTTCGATTTCGGACAGAGCATCCCACAATCGCGCAGTTAGGTCTCGGGCGTTGCGGTGCTCAACCGGGCAAACATGCTGATTCCACGCTGGTTAGGGCCGCAACTCGTAGGAGAACGGCTTGCAACTTGGGGCCGAAGGTCTGCCGGCAACCTAAAGTGTCTGCCGACGGGTGAGGGTGCGAATCATGCAAAGCTTTTGGCAGGACCTGAAATATGCGATGCGCTCGCTGCGGAGTTCGCCGAGCTTCGCGATCATAGCGGTGGTCACGCTGGGGCTGGGCATGGCGGTCAACACGACCGTGTTCAGCATCGTCAACGGACTGCTGCTGCGGCCGCTGCCGGTGCCGCACCCGGAACAAATCACCGTGCTGTCGATGAAGCAGCAAGGCGGCGACGGCTTCCAGATGTTCTCGTATCCGGATTACCAGGATATTCGCAGCCAGGCCACGGAATCGGCCGAGGTTTTCGGTTACCGCACGGGACTGGTAAGCCTCATCGCGGATGGTAAAGGCGATCACTGCGTCATTAGCAGGGTGACCGGGAATTATTTTTCGGCGCTAGGCGTTAAGCCTGCCCTGGGGCGGCTGATTCTTCCCACGGAGGGACAAACTCCTGGAGCGGATCCTATCTTTGTGCTGGGTTACGCCTACTGGCAGAAACGCTTCGGCGGTGATGCGAGCGTCATCGGGAAACAGGTGGAAGTGGACGGGCACGCGGTAACGATCGTTGGCGTGACTCCCAAGGAGTTTCAGGGTACGTACGCGTTCTTGAACATGGATGCTTATATTCCGCTCAGCGCGGTGCCGGGGAGAGGTGGGAACGCGCCGGTGGAAGAAACGTGGACACACCGGGAGCATCGCTCGATCACGCTCATGGCGCGGTTGAAGCCGGGGGTGGGCCTGCAGCAAGCGAAGGCGACACTCGACGTGATCGCGAAACGCCTTGGTGAGCAGCATCCCGAGACAGACAAGGCGATTACAGTTCAGCTCTTCCCCGAACGATTCGCGCGTCCGGAGCCTGATCCAGACAATACCATTCCCAACGTTTCGCTGGCCTTCACGGCGCTGGCGGCACTGGTGTTGTTGGTGGCGTGCTTCAACATCGCGAACGTATTGCTGGTGCGGGCGACCGTTCGGCAGCGGGAGATGGCCATTCGCGCCGCGATTGGTGCGGGGCGGGCGCGTTTGGTGCGCCAACACCTGACCGAGAGCTTGGTGTTGGCGATTTGTGGGGGTGCCGCGGGGTTGCTGATGGGCTGGTGGGGGGCGGGGTTTCTCAGTTCCTTGCCGCTGGGCACGGACCTGCCGATCACATTTAACTTTCGGCCGGATGTGCGCGTTTATCTTTTTACCTTGGCGGCGGTGCTGGTGACCGGGGCCGTGGTGGGAATCATGCCCGCGCTGCGGGTGGCGCGCACCGACGTGAACTCCATGTTGCGCGAGGGCGGCCGCAGCGGGTCGGACGGACCGCGGCGGCACCTGGTGCGCAACTCCCTGGTGATGGCGCAGGTGGCTGGTTCGCTGCTGCTGCTGATCGTCGCGGGATTATTTGTGCGCAGCGCGGGCAAAGCGCGGCAAATCGGATTGGGCTTTGATCCAGAACAAGTGGTGGATGTGCCGCTGGATGTAAAGCAGATCGGATATACGGACCAGCAGGGAACTGCATTTTTCCGAGAGGCCGAGGACCGGGTGCGGGCGCTGCCAGGAGTGGTCTCGGTAGCGCAGGCGTTTTCCGTGCCATTGGGGCTCATGAGCGCGGACCAGCGCGTGGCCATTGAAGAGCATCCTGTCGAACCGGGCCAGCCGGAACCCACGGTGCTCTATAACATGGTCAGCCCGGATTATTTCGCAACGCTACGGATTTCGCTGCTTCGTGGGCGGGTATTCACAAAGGCGGACTCCGACAAAGCCGCGGACGTAGCCATTGTCAACGAAACGATGGCCAAGAAATTCTGGCCCAACGAGGACGTCCTGGGGAAGCGCTTCAAGATGCACGACTCGGGCAAGTCCACGGAGATCGTCGGCGTGGTGCAGGATGGGAAATATAAGGGAGTCGTCGAGGATCCCATGCCCTATTTCTATGTGCCACTCGACCAGTACTACACGTCGCTGCGAACCATTCACGTTCGAACGTCGGTGCCTCCGGAAAGCATGGAGCTGCAAATCGCGGCGCAGATTCAGGAAATTGCGCCCACGCTGCCGCTATCGGGTGTGAAAACGCTGAAGCAAGAGTTGGAAGGCCTCAACGGGTACCTGTTCTTCCATCTGGGAGCGCAGCTTACTGCCACCATGGGAATACTCGGCCTGATTCTGGCGGTGGTCGGGGTGTATAGCGTGGTTTCCTATGCGGCGGTGCAGCGAACGCATGAAATCGGGATTCGCATGGCGCTGGGGGCGAAGCCGGGGGACATCCTGAAAATGGTGCTGGGGCAGAGTCTGGTAGTGATCTGCCTGGGAATTGCGATTGGTCTGGGCGCTGCCTTCGCGGGCACGCGCTTGCTCGCGAGCCTGCTAGTGGGTGTAAGCCCCAACGATCCTTTAACTTTCATCGGTGTCGTCGCGGTGCTGGCTTTGGTGGCGCTGCTGGCTTGTTGGCTGCCGGCGCGGCGAGCCACACATGTCAGCCCCTTGGTTGCGCTGCGGTACGAGTAGCCTGCACAGCATGTGCAGGCGCTGGCAGGCAAATATCTTCGCTCGCCCTGGATCGAGCGCTCGAAGACTTGAAACTAGACGTACCTCTAATTGACGGGAAAAGTGCGAGTGATCTTACGAGCGGCGTCGCGAGGTAGCGGCGATAGAACCGGTCAAGGTCAGAGCGAACAAAGCCACGATCGCGAAGGTGATGACGAAAATAATCATTCGAGCCCCCTTATTCCGGCATAGGTAAGGGCATGTGAAGGCCCATAAGATCGGCCTTAGGATTCATGCACTTAGCCGGGCGCTAGGAATTATCCTGTACATAAAATTAGGACACCTTAGAGGGTTAAGCGGACAAATTTTACAGTACTGGTACCAAAGTGTCACGGGGGGTAGGACTCCGGACGTGGGCGGCGGGAACAGGGAACTGTACCGCCGGACAGCCCAGCGATTTTTCTCGCACTTCGATGCTGGGAGGTCTCGAAAAATTAGGACTTGCTTAGGCGGATCGAGCCGTCGCCGGTATGAATCACGACAGTTTGCCCGCCACCATTCATCTTGCCGTGAATCTGCGAATTACTGAACGTGCCTTCCACAGTAACCGGTATGCCCAAGCTGATGTGGCCGTCGTTGGTGCTGGCGTCGATGTTGGCCTGGAGGTCGGCGGGGAGCACGATATCGACGCTGCCGTCGCCGGTGCGGACGCTCCAACTGGAGTTGACCTTTGAGCCTGCCTGCAGGTGCGCGTCAATACTTCCGTCCCCCGTCTTCACGGTGAGCCCGTCCAAGCGGCCCTCCAGCGTGATGTGGCCGTCGCCGGATAGCGCATCGACTTTGCCGTCGAGGCTGCGGGCTTCGATGTGGCCGTCCCCAGTGCGGAGGCGGATGTCGCCCTTCGCTCCATCCACAGTTATGCTGCCGTCTCCGGAGTCGATGTCCACGTCTCCGCTGACCGCCTGGGCGCGAACCGAGCCGTCGCCGGTATGGATCTTCACTTTGCCGTTCAGCGACTGAGTGTTCACCGAGCCGTCGCCGGTGTCGATCTGGAGATCGGCGTCTTTCGGCATGTGGACCTCAATTTGAACTCTGCGGTGGTTGTTCCCAAAGGAAAAACCCCAATGACCGCTGACGCGCGCGTTGACCTCGACACTGTCCCCGTCCTGCTTGGAGTCGACGTGGAGGGTCTTGTTCAGCTCGTAGCCGTCGTAGAGGACTCGAAAGTCGACCTGCTTGGTGTCGCTGGTATAGATCTGTACCGCACCGTCGTTGGTGTCCACGCGGACCTGGGCGCGGCCAGAGATGGTGTAGGACTTGGTCCATTCCTCCGCGTGGGCGCGGGGCGCAACAGCAACCACGGCTAGCAGAAGTCCAAGGGCCAAAGACGCCTTGACGGTCACCCCGGTGGCTAGCCAATGGGAAAAAGCGTTCATTGCGGTTCCTCCGTAAGTTCGATCCGGCGCTGTCGGCCATTTGACTGGCGCCTTCTACCTGCGGTCCGGATCAATGGCGGCGTAGGTCCGCCACCTTCCATACCAGAAGAGACGACAAGTGCCAGAAAAAGGTTCCATCGAGCTGGCCAAAGATTCTTGGGAGCGGTACCCGAAGCGCCCAAAGCGCTCAATGGCCGCCACGGGCCTTGGCGGTGGGCTGCTTTTTGCGGACGGTACCCGGCTTCGGACGCAGGGCCGCCAGGAACTGGTCTACCGGAAGCGTATTGATGACGTTAGCCTTCTCCAGCCAACCACGCCGGGCCATGGTGACCCCGTAGCGGATGTAGGGCAGGTGCAAAGTGTTGTGGGAGTCGGTGGAGATCACCACTTTGACGCCACGCTCCTTGCACATGCGCAGGTAGACATCTCGCAGATCCAGACGCTCCGGGTAGGAGTTGCACTCCATAGCGACGCCATGTTTGGCGCAGGCGTCCAGGACCTTCTCCATGTCGTAATCGAAGGAATCGCGGGCCAGCAACCGCCGGCCGGTGGGATGCCCGATGATCTGAGCGTAGGGGTTCTCGATACAGGCGAGCATGCGGTCGGTCATCGCGGCGCGATCCAGCTGCATGTACGAGTGGATCGAGCACACGACGACTTGGAGCTGCGCCAGGATTTCGTCGGGATAGTCGAGCGCTCCGTCCTTGAGGATGTCCACCTCGGAACCTGCGAGGACGCGAATGCCCAGGCCTCTAGAGTCGATCTCATGGAGCTTCTTGATGTGGGCTACCACGCGCTTCTCGTCCAAGCCGTTGGCGATGGTGACCGATTTTGAATGGTCGGTCATGGCGATGTACTCGTGCCCGAGCTGGCGGGCAGCTTCCGCCATCTCCTCGACAGAGTGTTTGCCATCGCTGGCCGTGGAGTGCATCTGCAGGTCGCCTCTTATGTCGGCGAGTTCGATGAGTTTGGGCAGCTTGTGCAGCTCGGCGGCGAGGATTTCGCCGGTATTCTCGCGGAGCTCAGGCGGAATGTAGTCGAGCTTGAGCTTGGCGTAAATTTCCGCCTCCGTCCGCCCGGCGACGCGGCGTTCGCCCTTCAGCGTAGCCAGGGTGTATTCGTTCAGAGTGTACCCCATATCGTTCGCACGGCCGCGCAGGGCGACGTTATGCTCCTTGGAGCCGGTGAAATAGAGCAGGGCAGCGCCGAAACTCTCTTTGTCGAGGAGGCGTACGTCCACCTGCAGGCCACTATCGAGGGTAAAACTAACCTTATTTTCGCCGTGCGCCAAAACCTGGTCGATGCGGGGATACTTGAGGATGTGCTCAGCGAGAGCGTCGATATGCTTTTGTGACGTGTAGCCGTCGGCCAAGGTCAGAAGCAGGTCAAGATCCCCGACGGTCTCTCTGCCGCGGCGCAACGAGCCCGCCGGCGTGACCGAAGCCACCGCCTTCGGATAGGTCTCAATATGCGCGATGATCGCTGCCGCGGCCGATTCGGCAGTGTCCAGGCGAAACCTGCCCGTGGACCGGGTGTGCGTGGCCACCGCTTTCAATATGTTTTGCTCGCTCTTCTCGCCAAAGCCGGGCAAGTCTCGAAGCTTGCCGTCGCGGGCAAGCTTTTCGACGTCGGCGACGGTTGCGGCTTTAAAGTTGGACCAGAGAAAAGCCACTTTCTTAGGGCCCAGGGATTGCAGGTTCAGGACGTCGAGCAACGTCAGTGGAAACTTCTTCAGCAGCTTCTGACGCAGGCTATAGTCGCCTTTGGCGATGATTTCTTCGATGTGCTCGGCCATCCGCTCACCGATTCCCGGCAATTCCTCGAGTTTGCCCGGTTCCTTGGCAAGCTGCTCGATCGATTCGTGCATGCCGGCGATAAGTTCGGCGGCTTTCTCGTAGCTGCGGTAGCGGCCGATGATGGCGCCATCGATTTCCAGAAGCTGCGCGGTTTCGCGGAGGATGCGGGCGAGGGTCTTGTTGTCCATGCGGGGATTATAAAGCGAGAAAGGTGCAGATGACACTGTGCTGCATGCGAGTCAAATGGTCCGAAGTGGCCGGAAAAGAAAAAGGGCCGGCTGAGGGGGAGTCCCAGCCGGCCGAAATGATTGCCGAACTGCTAGCTTGCCTTTTGCACGTTGGCTGCCTGAGGTCCTTTTGGCCCCTGGACGATTTCAAATTCGACCGCATCTCCTTCCTGCAAAGTGCGGTAGCCATCGCCTGTAATTGCGGAGTAATGTACGAAGACATCGGGGCCGTCGTCGCGCCCGATGAAGCCGTAACCTTTTGAATTATTGAACCATTTAACCGTTCCTCGCACCGCTGTTCCCCTCCCATGACTGCCACTGAGATTTGCCGACCGCGGGTACGGGCAAAGACACCCGCACTTCCGCTAACCATTTAATTTGCGCGGAGTGTAGCAGAATGAAAATCGCAGTCAATAGAACAAACGGTGCGGTTGTGAAAGCAAGCAGGGAGCGAGAGAGCTTCTAAATCGATTTAATAAGCAGATTCCCTCGATCATCGGCTCGCGCTGGTACAGTAATAGTGCGAGTAATTTACGATACAGGTAACAGTTTGCTAAGGGCGCAACCAAAGCACTTTTTCCGGCTCGGTGCCGCCGTCAATCGGAACCATCTTTGTTAAATCGCACGGGACGCAGGATTTGGAACAGGTTGTTGTAGTCGTCGGTCCAAAGCCTGAGATGCGAAGGAACCGTGATCTGTTCTTGCAGGGTGGTGGCATCAAGGCCCCGCAAAAAGTCCTCGTTGCGTGTTACCAGCACCCAGTCGGAGGAGTCGATCAGCTTGCGAAGATCATCGCCATTGGTGATCAGGCGCACCGGATAATGCGCATCGTCGGCGAGCAACTGGACGACGGGGGCGAGATCGAGGTAGGTATTCGACGTGTGGACCGCGAGAATCCCGCCGGGCTTCAGGTGCCGGAGATACAGCGCGAAAGCTTCCTTGGTCAGAAGATGGACGGGAATGGCATCGCCGGAGAACGCATCGACGGCCAGCACGTCGTATTGCTGCGAGGGCTCCGCGGCCAAGGATAGGCGGGCATCACCCATCGCAATATCGACCTTGGCTGGCGTATCGCGAAGATAGCTGAACCAGTTCTTCGCGATTGAGACGACTAGAGGATTGATTTCGTAGAACCGGAAATAGTCGCCGGCATTACCGTACGCGGCAAGCGTTCCGGCCCCCAGCCCGATCACGCCCACGCGTTTCGGCGCGCCGCTGAATTGATGCAGGGCGATTCCGACGCCGGAATCTGCGCTGTAGTAGGTAGTCGCCAGCAGACTCTTGGGCGGGTTGAGGAATTGGGCGCCGTGCTCGATTTTGCCGTGATAGAGCTCGCGATAAGGTTGTTTCAGCCAGTCGTGGAGCTGCTTCACGCGCAGGCCGCCGTAGAAATTGCGCACTGTCTGGATGTCGTTCTTCTTGTAGGAGTGCACGTTGTAGACGAGAATCGCGGCCATAATCACGGTTAGAGCACTCCAGAATATCCGTTCCAACCATCCTTCCGGCCACAGGGCGACTGCCGCGACCAGCGCGGTGAGGCACAGCGTTAGTGGGAATTCGTACAGCGCCGCGAACAGGAACGGCGCAAGCAGGCCCACGAAGATCGCGCCGAGCGCCCCGCCCAGGGAAATCATCAAGTAGAACGTCGTCAGATGGTGCGGAGCGGGCCGGCGTTTGGCTAGCTCGCCGTGGCAGAACAAACAGCACACAAACAGGCCGCCGCAGAATAGCGGCACGCTCACCTGAATGGATTCGGTGTAAGACGGATCGTAAATGGCATACCCCAGGCTGCCGAGCGTGACCCCCAGGAGGCGCGCCATCAGCCATCGCGAATAGAGGCTGCGGCGCTGGAAGGCCAGCGTGAAGGTGAGCAGGTACAGCGCGAGGGGTAGCACCCACAACAGGGGCACCGGGGCGACATTCTCTGTGATGTGGTTCGTTATGGAGAGCAGCAACATCGAGCCGCATGCGGAAAGGCTTAGCCACAGGAGTTTGTCGCGAGGGCCGGGCGCAGAGGTGGTCTCGGCGAGTTCGGTTGTCGGCATGGGCGGGTCGGCGGGAGCGGTGCGACTGGCAAGCCGTGCTGTGAGCGAACAGATAGCGACAAAAGCGGCGAAGAGCGCGGACCACAACAGCGATTGCTGATGGGACGAAAACCGCGGTTCGATCAAAAACGGGAAGCTCAAGAGCGCCAGCAAGGACGCAAAGTTGGACAGCGCGAACAGATGATACGGCTCGGAGCCTTCCTCCGTCCGCGCGTGCCAGGCTTGCACGAGTGGGCTGGTGGCGCTGAGCAGAATAAACGGCAACCCTATGGAAGCGGACAGCACGAGGAGAATGTGCCCTGCGGGATGATTTCCATCGAGCACGCGAATCAGCGCATGAGGCGCAATCGGCAGGAAGCAAAGACTTACCAGCAGCAGCGTGATGTGAAGACTTCCTTGTTGCGCTGTCGCCAAGTGTCGTGTGGTCAAGTAGGCGTACAGGTAGCCGAGCAACAGCGCACACTGAAAAAATGCCAGGCAAGTAGCCCAGACGGCCGCGGAACCTCCGAAGCGGGGAAGAATCAACTTGGCGAACAGAGGCTCCAGGAGAAAAAGGAGAAATGCGCCAAGGAAAATTGTGAGTGGAAGCAATATCGGAAGCGGGCCGTTGACGCCGCTCGTCGATCGACGAACTTCCGACGTGGCTGCGACGATTTCCGGTTGTCCTGCGGGCGTAACCTGAGCCATCTGTTCTCTACGAACTCTGCGTTCTCGGTGTTCTACTGTGTTAGTTCCTATTGTTTCCTTGGCGAGCAACCAGATCTACGCCGAGAACTTGAAGTAATAAAGCAGCCCGGCGACGGATTTCGCGTCGCGAAGCACTCCGTGCTGAATCATGTTCTCCAGCTGCGTGCGAGTGAAGGCCCTCGCGGTGATCCTCTCATCCTCTTCCGGCTCGGCTTTTCCTGCACGTACACCTTCGGCGATCAAGATATACATGCGTTCCTCGAGAAATCCCGGGGTAGGGAAGAGAGCGAGAAAAACGCGCAGACGTTTCGCGCGGTAACCGGTTTCTTCGATCAGCTCGCGCGCGGCCGCTTGTCGAACGTTTTCGCCGCGATCGATGCGGCCAGCGACCAGCTCCCACAGAAACTGCCGCGCCGCGTGACGGTACTGCCGAATGAGAATGATGCGGCCGTCCGGCAGAACCGGCATGACCACCACCGAGCCGGGATGGGTGATCACCTCGCGTGTCGCGCGCACACCGGTTGGCTCCAGCACCTCGTCGCGGCGCACCCCAAAGACGGGGCCTTTGTACAGCACTTTGCTGCGAAGGATTTTGCCGGTCGACCTGCTGGCCTTACGCTGCGCTGGCTTGCTCGATTCCTTTGGCGGCATGGGTCGCGGAATTTCTCCCGCGGGTATCTTAGCAGGCGCGGAAGGGACTTCGCCAAGCTGCGTAGCGCGACAATTGCCTGCGAGTGCCACTGTCCCTATACTCGTTACACGAATCCATGTCCATCAACACTATCATCGTCGATGACGAGAAGCCCGCGCGGGACGAACTGGCCTTCTTGTTGAAGGGGTTCCCGGAGATCAACGTCATCGGCCAGGGCAAGAATGGCGTGGAAGCCGTGACGCTGATCAAGGAGCACGCGCCCGACCTGGTGTTTCTTGACGTGCAGATGCCGGGTCTGGACGGCTTCGGAGTGTTGCGAAAACTCGTCGAACGCAAGATGAAGGTGCCTCACGTCGTCTTTGCCACCGCCTTCGATCACTACGCGGTGCAGGCCTTCGACGTAAACGCCGTCGACTATGTCCTGAAACCGTTCGACAAGGCGCGCATCGCGAAGGCTATCCAGCGCGCGCGCAAGGTGATGGAGACGCAAACCCCGACCAGCGAGCGCCTCGAACGGCTGGTGAATCAACTGGGCGCCGCGAAGCAAACCGTTCAGCCGGCGAAGCTGCTGGTAAAATCGCAGCAGCGGCTATTGCTGGTGGACGCCGAAGACCTGATCTTCGGCTCGATCGACGACGGAACCATCGCCGTGGTAGCGCGAGATGCGGAAGGCACCTCGAACTATCGTACGCTCGATGAACTGCAGGCCGCGCTCGACTCCGAGATGTTCTGGCGGCCGCACCGCTCGCACCTGGTGAATATTCACCACATCAAGGAAGTCGTGCCGTGGTTTAAGAACAGCTACATGCTGAAAATGAACGACAAGAAGCAGACGGAAATTCCCGTCAGCCGCGTGCAGACCAAACGGTTGCGGGAACTCTTCAAGTTGTAATGTCGAAGGCCTCGGAACAAGGAATTCTTTTTTGCCGACCTGAGGAGCCTGGCTAGTGAGCCGCGTTCTTCCATGTTAGCATCGCACGTACAGTTTGTACGCCATAGACGATGGATTTTTCGCTCAACGACCAGCAAAAACTGACTCGCGATACCGTCCGCCAATTCATGGAAAATGAAGTGCGGCCGTCGGTGCGCCAGCGCGACCGCGAAGGGCGCTTTCCCGCAGAAGAGATCAAGAAACTCGCCGAGCTGGGCTGCTGCGGCATGCTGGTCCCCGAGGAATGGGGCGGCCCGGGACTCGATACGGTTTCCTATGTGTTGATGCTGGAAGAGGTGGCGCGCGTGGACGCCGCAATGGCGACGTCTTTGGGCGTGACGAATTCCGCGGTGCAGGTGCCGCTGCTGGCATTTGGCACCGACGCGCAGAAGAGAAAATATCTGCGCCGCCTGGCGACCGGAGAAATCCTTGGGTCCTTCTGTTTGACTGAGCCGCAGGCCGGATCGGACGCCTCCGGGATCCAGGCTCGCGCCACGCGCGAGAGTGTAGGCGCCGGGATTCCGCCAGGCGTGGCGCGTTCCGGGGTCTACCGCCTGAACGGGACGAAAACCTGGGTATCGAACGGCAGCGTAGCGGGCGTTTTTATCGTGTTCGCGAAAACCGATCCCGACGCTGGCGGAAAGGCAATCACCGCGTTCCTGGTCGAGCCTGGCTTCAAGGGCTTTCGCGTTGGCCGCCACGAAGAGAAAATGGGGCAGCACTCGTCGCCTTCGGTCGAG